>JAWCTJ010000098.1:0-2762 GCA_038868255.1 Bathyarchaeia archaeon | reverse complement strand
AAAGTTGCCCACGTATGGCCTTTCAAGGGATTTCGTAGCTGCAGGCAGCACGTAATCGGCGAAGGTGCAGGATGGCGTCATCCACCTGTCTATTACAACGATGAGCTCAAGGTTCGGGCTGCTTAGTGCCTCATAAACAAGCTTCGTGTTCGGGGCCCATACCGCGGGATTTCCAGCCCATATTATTAAAGCCTTTATTGGATAGGGTCTTCCCGTTATGATTACTCTAGCCAGCACTGGCCAAGAAACACCCAGCATATGGCTTGAGGCGCATGGGTTTACTCCCCAAACCCTCTGGTAATGAGGCTTTAGGAGGTCAAACATGGGCCAGGCCATGAGCGGAAACATGCTGGCCCCCAGCATCTTCCTCTTGGACTCCGGCGTAACATGATCCTGATAGTCGAGTAAAGAATCTCTGAAAAACATTTTCCCGTTAATAGCCGGGCCAGGCGGGGTCATAATGTCCCCACCTATCCTGTCCAGATTCCCTGAAAGTATCCTAAGCATTGCCCTGGCTATCTCTACGGATGAAGCTGCCCTTCCAAGCTGATCTGAAGCTACCCCACGGTATATGCAAGCTGGCTTGGTTTTGGCATAAAGCCTTGCAGATTCCTCCAGCAAATCCTCAGGAACCCATGTTATCTCAGCCATCCTTTCAGGAGTATATTCCATGATCCGTTCTTTGAAGACTGTGAAAGCGGTTTTGCACTCTACGGTGAATCCCTCGTATGTAGGTGCCTTAAATTGTCCCTCAAGGGCTACTTGAACCTCTCCTTCGGGTATTGGTTCACCATCTAGCCTATAGAACTGCTGCATAACAGGATCCCATATTATTGGACTGTCTGATCGCTTGTCCCAAGCCAAGTAGCGTTTTTCACTTCCACCCTTGATGATGTCCTTTTCGGTTAGCCACCATTCTTTGTCGGTTCTGAGAAGCATGGGACCGTTAGTCCATCTTTCAACAAAATCTGTGTCGTACAGTTTATCACGTATCATTATGTGAAGCCATGCTAGGAAAACACCTGCGTCTGTCCCGGGTCTTAGCTGAAGCCAATAATCCGCCTTTTTAGCAGTTAATGTGCACCTAGGATCCAGAACTATGAGATGTACTTCTTCACCACGTCTCCTCCTTTCAATTACTTTATGCCAGTGAAGCGGAGCCGCCATGGGAAGGTTTCTGCCATCCACGACTATGCATCTGGAATTGGCTATGTCAGGATATTGGGTACATGTTCCATAGATGCAGTGCTGCAATGCTATATCATTACATGCGCATATTGTTCCAGGCGCCGAAACGTTTCCCGGATTACCTAAGGCGAACAGGAAACGCGACCTTGCCCAATAAAGATCTGTACGATAGGTTCCCTCAACCACAGCTAAACATTCTGGACCATATCTGGAAACTAGCTCCTTAAGTTTTTGAGCTATTTCATCAAGCACGTGATCCCAAGATATCCTTTGCCATTTTCCAGATCCCCTTTCACCTACACGTTTTAGAGGATGTTTAAGCTGATCAGGATGATAAATAAAATCAACCATATGGTCTATTCTTTCGCCACAAACATATCCTCTGCTTACTGGATGCTCCGGATTACCAGTAACCTTCAAAAGACGACCAGTTTCACCATCCACATACGCGATCAAGCCGCAGCGAAGCCAACAACCCGGCTCGCCACTATGACAACCAATCTTCTTAATTAAAGGGGTCCCCAAAATTTTCACCAGCATTCAAACATAGGTTATACACTCGGTTTCTTTGAAATGCAAAGTATATAGAAATTGCTATTATCTTCTGGTTTTATGCTAACCCTGACATTACCGCCAAAATAACTTAGAAACAGTTGAAATTAGCATGATTAATGAACTCAATAATGTATTAAATCATTTTAGTGATCCCTTGCATCAACGTCTCTGTACCATTTCTTTAATAATCCTAACCCTGTCGTTCATGTACCGGGATCCATACTTAATGTTGGCGTCATGGAAGTCTCCGAAAGTGAAGGAATATTCAGCATCGAGAAAGGTAAATTTTCAATGTATAGGCATGGGATGAGTCCGTCGATATCAAGAGTCCAGTACGCCTTTTATCAGGAACTCCGTAAAATAGCGGACGCGGTGAACATTAAAATCACAGAATATCGTGAGGAACAATTCTATACGAAGCTATCAGTCAGGGGTGTTGAATTTCAAAATCCCTTCGGGGAAGCAATTATCGGCCCCCTTTCTGTGGAAGATAGATACTTTACTAAGGATATCCGGTGGGAACAGCTGCATACTACAATTTCGCCAAAAAATTCGGCGTGGATGTACCATTGATAGAGTCGTTAATAGGAATAGGTTGCGTCATATGCAGGCGAGACTTCTTCAAAGAAGGCAGATCCCTTAAAGAGATGGGACTTGAAGACATGACAAAAGAACAAATGCTGCGATATGTCAGAGAAGGGATAAGGTGACGGCTGCATCTTTCATAAGCAAAAGAGGGCGAATGTCCTATTAGCGTGCTCTTGCACGCACTCTGGGTTCTATAAGAGTCCATAGCCACTCCACGAATTCTCCAAGGTTTTTTGTTTGTATGTAAACTTCACCTGGCCCCTCGATCCTCGTTACCAAACCCTCTCCGCCCAAGATCGTCTCTTTTAGTCCTCCAAACTTTGTCACTCGGTAGTTACATGTACTACTGAAAGCCACCAGATGGAAATTATCTACGATTAGGGAGTCACCTGGCTTCTTCACGTGTTTGTCTATGGCGCCGAAAGTGTTTA
>JAWCTJ010000097.1:0-2894 GCA_038868255.1 Bathyarchaeia archaeon | reverse complement strand
GATATAAACATTTCTCCAAATAAACTCCTAAACTTCCTATCCAACTCACATTTTACATCTTTAAGATCAACAACAAGTTCCAGATTTGCTGCAAAGCGTTTCAATGGCATACCTACATTCAGTATAATAGTCGGTAACGGAAATAGGCATTCTCCTTATAGGGGAGGCCGTTCCCATCGTATAGGCTGCTTTGCTTGCATATACAAACTTGCATCCGCTTTTCTGGCGTATTCAAGTATGGAGACCGCGTCGTTTATGGTTCTGTCCATAAGCCAAAGCTCCCCCTTATACATGGGCGAAGAAGAGCCAAATGAAATATTATGTTAACGCTTTGCAGCAAATCTGAATCTTCTGAAAAACTTTACATTAAAATTGGAACTACGATGTTGGATGTTTTTGGTTCGTTAGTTGTAGCTTAATTATGGAGATTGTAACGAAATTTGCCTTATTTTGTGATATTGTTTAAGCTATGAAATGTGCGTAAATATTATATTCACTTTGAGTGCCTAACCTTTATTTTAGTGTACTGGTGTGCTAGAATGAATGCCATGAGTTTCGGCCTTCTCAGAATGGCTGGGGATGGCTTCCTTACAGTTTGCGGAGTTCCCATGAAAAGGGCTCCGATGCTTAGGTTGATGAGGTTAGCGCGACGCTACGGGGTTCTCCTTAGATGTTTGAATACGGCCGAATGTATGTTCTTTAAGCTTGTCATAAAGTTGATAGACGGAGTTCGAAGCCTCGTCCTGGCTAGGGCTCTTGCACCCATAATAACGAAGCTTTTAAAGGCCATTAAAGGCTTCCCTAAGCTCATGATGGAAGTTCTAGGTAAGGTAGGGTACTGGATGATGTTTAAGGGCTGGGAGAAGGCTGAGGAAATAAGCCGCCTAGCCCAGAGTTGGGGCAATAAGGCAGCACGTAAATGGGCTGGGGAAGCAGGTTTTGCAAGATACCTAACCATAATGAACATGTCTCTTTGGGAGAGCGAGAGCAATCGTAAGTGACCATGAACACTTGTATGAGGGTTAGTCGCCCTATCTGCTTGACACCATCATATATAAATTAAAATTGAAATCCGAAGACGCTCTTTGATGAATCGGATGCATGCAGATGAGTGAAACATCCTTTCCATGGGCGGTTAGCAGTAAATGAAGCTTGCGGTGGTCACAGAAACTTTTCACCCGTTTTGCGGTGGATCTGCCAAGAGGTATCATGAAGTTTTGAAGCGGCTGGTTAGGGCTGGGTATGAGGTAACCCTTTACACCGTCAGGTTATCCGAAGATTGGAAGGAGGAGGAAATTATAGACGGCATAAAAGTTTGTAGAACCAAACAGGTCATGAGCGATTTTATAACTGAGGATGGTTTTAGACGGCTTTCTAAAGTTCTGCTTTTCTCCTTATATTCCCGCTTGAAAGTTGATGAGAAGTATGATGTAGTTGAGCTGAATCATTGCCCGATAATTCCAGTTTTAGCTTTCTGGTTAAAGTCTAGGCAGCCCATATGTGTGACCTTCCATGAGGTGTGGGATTTTGAATGGTACAATTATGTACCTAAAAGGATTCACGCCCCCATCGGGATCGCTTTGGAAAGGTTGTATGTTCGTGTGCCCGATATGGCTGTCGCGGTAAGTGACTTCACAGCTAGTAGGCTTATCGAGATTCTCGGGGTAGATGAAAGTAGGGTTAAAGTCATCTCGAATGGCGTTGACTTGAAAGCGTTCGAAAATGTCCACGTTGAAAAGGATCCTAATAGAATAATTTACGTTGGTAGGCTGAACCCGCATAAAAAAGTGGATTGGCTGATTGACTCTTTATGTAGGCTTATGAAGGAGTTTGATGATTTACGTCTCGACATTGTTGGCGATGGCCCCCTAAGGAACTTTTACATGGATTACGCAAGGAGGAAAGGTTGCATATCACGTGTAAGATTCTATGGTAAAGTTTCAGACGATCTTTTGGTAAAGTTGCTGAAACGTGCATACATATACGTTCTACCATCTATTAGGGAAGGGCAAAGTATAACGGTGCTTGAGGCTATGGCCGCTGGAACCCCTCAAGTTATAGTAAGCGCTGTGAACAACGGCGCTGTCAATCTCATTAATGGATCTGGAAGCGGTCTTATTGCACATCCATCCCCATCAAGCATCGCCGAGAAAGTCAAGCTTCTCCTCGAGGATAGAAATCTCTGGCTTAAGCTTAGGTCAAATGGGTTAAATTATGCGATGCAGTACTCTTGGGATAGGACTGCTGAAGAGTACCGTAGGCTATACGAGAATATGGCGGTGATGAAATGAACTTGAAAAGGCTACAGTCCTTCGCACCCATTTTTCTTTTAGCATTAGCTTTGATGGTGTTTTATACATTAAACAGAGGATTTCTATTTGCGATAAAGCCTGCCGATATCAGATGGCTTAAAAACTTAGAGGCTCCATTCATGGGCAACGTCTCCCTCCTTCTATATCTATTATGGTTCTTCATGCAATTTTCCCTTTCACCGATGGCTTCCCTCATTCTCTCAACAGCCCTAATATTCATCTCTTTACCGCTTGCTGCCTTCTATTTGGCGAGAAAAATTACAGGTGACACTGCGGCATCATTTCTTGCAGGAGTAATTGCCCTATTATTCCCCTCACACATTTGGATAATGTACAGTTCACATTACCAAATTTTACTTGGGCTTGCTCTTGAGTCTTCAATTGTAATGGTAGTCTTGGGCGGACACAAATTTCCTAAGCAGGTGGTCCTTATACCGATAATGGGTTTCCTTCTCGCATTGGCTGATCCCATTTCTGGATTGGTGATATCGGTAGCCTGCGTGCTGTACTCGCTCTATCGATGCATCTCTGAGAAAAAACTTTTACGCGAGCATCTTTATCCTCTCCTCTCATTAACTTCTC
>JAWCTJ010000096.1:0-2935 GCA_038868255.1 Bathyarchaeia archaeon | reverse complement strand
TATCTGCGGCAGGTATCGCCTTAGAGCCTTCATAGCGGTTTCCCTGCAGAGGGCTGCGAGATCTGCGCCTGTGTAACCATGAGTCATCTCAGCCAACTTTTTAAGGTCAACATCCTCGGCTAAAGGCATACCGCGTGTATGTATCTGAAGTATTTCCAGTCTACCTTGCTTGTCCGGTACACCGATCTCTATTTCTCTGTCAAACCTGCCGGGTCTGCGAAGCGCCGGGTCAAGGGCGTTAGGTCTGTTTGTCGCGCCGATAACTATTACATTTCCTCTTCCAGACAGCCCATCCATTAATGCCAGGAGCTGGGCAACAACCCTTCTCTCCACTTCACCAGTAACTTCTTCTCTTTTAGGCGCGATGGCGTCTAATTCGTCTATGAATATTATGCTTGGAGCATTTTGTTGGGCTTGCTGGAATATTTCGCGAAGTCTAGCTTCAGATTCTCCATAGAACTTGCTCATTATTTCCGGCCCATTAATGCTGAAGAAGTTTGCCTCTGCCTCGTTAGCCACTGCTCTTGCAAGCAGCGTTTTTCCGCAACCAGGAGGGCCGTGCAGCAATACCCCCTTCGGCGGCTCAATGCCGAGTCTCTGGAAAAGCTCCGGATGCCTAAGCGGCAGCTCCACCATCTCCCTAACTCTCTGGATTTCTTCATGCAGCCCACCGATGTCCTCGTAGGTGGTTCTCGGCAATCCTTTACCTTCAGGAGCCGGTTCAGATAGTATGGTTAGCTTCGTTTCAGGAGTTACTTTCACAATGCCGTGTGGCCGCGTTTTCGTAACCACGAAGGGTATAGCGTGGCCAAGCATCATCACGAGCGTTGTGTCCCCTTCAACTAGGGGTCTCTCCATCAATCGGTTTTTAACAAAGTTTGTGAAGTCCTCGTCAACGTTAAGTCTCATATCCACAGGTGCAAGGGTGACATTTAGCGCCTCTTTCACTTTTGCAGGCCTAACGATGACGTATTCGTTTATGGCTACTCCAGCATTCTTCCTAGTGAATCCGTCAATCCTTATCATGTCACGGTTCTGATCTTCGCTGTATGCCGGCCAGGCGATAGCGGCTGTTAACCTCTTTCCAACTATTTCAATGACATCACCAGCGCTTATTCCCAGCCTCTGCATAGTCCTCTGATCTACCCTGGCGATACCCCTTCCTACATCTCTCTGTTTTGCGTCTCCTACGCGAAGTTGAACATCACTCATTTAGAACTCCTCTACATTAGTCCTCGCGCTATTTTTCCAGATAAATCCACACTTTAGATGTATAAGATTCCCCGCTTTCTTTTTAACTTTATGTACTTGTCCTTCTCACCATTACAGGTTGTACCTGGCTTATTTCGCTAATTTCTTCAAATTTCTTCTCTATTTCCTCAAGCACTCCTGATTTGTCTTCAGGAATTTTTATTGCGCATAGTAGAGCTTTCAGCCCGAAAGCTATCGGTTCCTCTCCGTATCCATGTATTGAGGCGAATTCCGGTAAGGATGACTCTATTTTCCTCTTCAAGTCTTCAAAGTCAACGGTTATATCAACCGGAAAAATTTTATAAGTGATAACTACGCTTCCCATTTCCATACACCTTTCTAAGGTCCCGTAAAACCGCATTTTGGACACTTATAAGAGCGGCCGAACTTTCTGCATTTTACACATCTGCGTATCGTGATCTCCCCGCAGCTTGGGCATTGGAATTTTGTAACTCCTGCCCCTGGAGGTATGGGTTTATTACAGCTTGTACATGTTGTCAACGGTATGGACAATGTTTTCAATCCATCCTTAAAGAGTATAGAGCTTTAATTGTCGACCTTACTTATATCTTATACGTTTCAATCTGTAAGTAACAATCCGTGCTGTTCGCAAACTTATTATTGCCCTTCTAAGTTAGGATCTCACTGGTGCCCCTTTTTGGGAGTAAATCTCAGGGACATTGTTCCAAAGGCCATCATAAAGCTTGAGGACTTGAGTGGAAAGTCCATAGCAATAGACGCTTATAATGCTCTTTACCAGTTTTTAGCCATAATACGCCAGCCTGACGGCACACCTTTAATGGATAGCCGGGGAAGAATAACAAGCCACCTTAGTGGCCTCCTCTACAGGACATGCAACCTGGTTGAGCTTGGAATAAAGCCGATATACGTGTTTGATGGTGTTCCTCCAGCCCTTAAAGAGGCTGAGATTAAACGTCGCATGAAAGCCAAAGAGGAAGCCCTCTTAAAGTATGAACAGGCGGTAAAAGAAGGAAGGATAGAAGAGGCACGCATATACGCTCAAGCCACGTCCACGCTTAAGGACTATATGGCTGAGGACAGCAAGCACCTATTGAGCTTGCTGGGAATTCCATGGGTTCAGGCCCCAAGCGAGGGAGAAGCCCAAGCTGCATATATTGTTAAGCGTGGAAACGCGGACTACTGCGCCAGCCAAGATTATGACAGCTTATTATTTGGCGCTCCGAGGCTTGTTAGAAATGTAACAATATCGGGGCGGCGGAAGCTTCCGGGGAAAAATGTTTATGTTGAGGTTGAACCCGAGACCATTGAGCTTGAAAATGTATTAAAGGAGTTAGGCATAACCCATCAGCAGCTCATAGACATAGGAATACTTGTTGGAACGGACTATAATCCTAACGGTATTAAAGGACTTGGGCCAAAGACAGCGCTAAAGCTTGTCAAGGAACATGGCAGCCTAGAGAATATTCTGCCCCACCTTAAGGATGTAGAGTTTCCCGTTGACCCTTTAAAGATAAGAGAACTCTTTACAAATCCAAGAGTTACAGATAACTACAAGATAGAATGGTGCGAGCCGGATGTCGAGGGCGTAGTGAGTTTCATTTGTGGAGAGCATGATTTTTCAGAGGATCGTGTTCGTAAGGCTCTGGAGAGAATGCAGAAAGGATTAGCTAAATTCAAGGGTAAAACAACTCTAGAGAGATGG
>JAWCTJ010000095.1:0-3056 GCA_038868255.1 Bathyarchaeia archaeon | reverse complement strand
CCAACTTGTACATAATTTATTTGCCAGTAAAAATGGACTTAAATCCCACCCCCCGCACCATTTTACTGATGAGAGAATGAAACAGGGAATGTTCCCTGTTTCCTGCTGCTTCCTCCTGCTTAAAACCAGAGGATTAAACGGAGATTAACAAATCTAGAATATTATCCGCAGGAGGTCTGGGGATGGCTCCTGTATGTTGAGGTGATGGACGCATCTAGAAAAAGGCTAATAAACACCCTCCTCGACCTAGCAAAAAGAAAAGAAGCGGTAAAACTAATTCTTTTAAAGATAGCATAAAAATATGCAATAAGCAACAGTCTCGATAAAAAATAGAACTATAAAGGTTGATTGGTCGGTTTTGCCAAATGCTTGTTTTTCATTCAGGAAGCCTTCCAACGCTCTCTAATTTATCTGCTACTTCCTTTAAGTCGTGTTTTTCTAGGGTTTCTCTTTTAGGCCAGCCTGTCTTCGGATCCCATCCTCTAAGACGATAAAATTCATCCATAAGCTCCTTGAATCTATTCACGTCAAGCCTTATTCCATTCACGTCGGGTTTCTGAAAGTATGGTATTACTGCTTCATCATCCTTCCTTGTTCTTCCCTCCAATACCATTATTGCCCTTTCAAGGTTATATATTCTACTGCCAATGAAATCCAGTTCCTCCTCAGTAATGTCTATTCCAGTTACTGCTGAAAGCATCTTTGCCTCTAAACCTGTGTCGCCAAAGCCATCTGGTGAGGAGGGACTAAAAATTATAGGAAAAGATTGATCACATACAAGAAGGGAGTCATCAACAGCAAGCCTATTTTGATGCCATATTGTTGGCTGTGCTTTATATTCGTAGCCGCTTTCAGGGTCAACTGCAACCTCAGAACCATAGAGGCGTTTGCCGATAGCTTTAAGCTTATCCACTGAGATAGGTGCGTCGGGCCTCATAACCCAATACGTTATATTTTGAGCGTAACAATGCACTAACGGGTCTCTGGAATCCATAGCCCATTGTAGCGCTGCGACAATCCAGTATGGATATTTTGGCGCCCCAAACAGCCGCCCATCCCAGTGTGTTTCGAAGCCGTGTGCGACGTGCGGTGAGAACTCTTGTCCTTTTCCGAGCATGTCTATTGCTCTTGGAACCCCTTCTGCAAGCACTTTGCCAACACCCTCTCTATACGCTATCTTCTCAAGCAGCTTGCTCCAGAAAACTCCGCTTTCGAGGTCTATCGGCATGCCTAAATCTTCCTCAGTAATTAGCCCCACCTTAACGCAGTTATCGAGCCATTTGCCGACGCCGGTGAAGCCTAAAACGATTTCCCAATGATTTAAACCCAGCCTATCAGCGATCTCAGCTGCCTCGAAGCCAGCTTCCCAAGGCTTAAACCTCAGATATATTGGGGAGCAGCAGTGTACAGCGCCAGTGTACCGCTTAGAATGGTGCTTGCCTTCAACATCTCTGTAGACGATCATCCCGCATGGTAACGCATTACATGCTAAGCTACACACTTTTAGGTTTTGCTCACGCCTCTTTAAGATCCTTTCATTTCTTATTTTCCGAAAGTATTTGCAGATTTCCATGAGTTCTTTCGGCCTTGCAACTTTCACCATCCCAGATCCTTTCACAGTGACTGCCTTTAGATTTTTCGACCCCATTACGGCCCCGAAGCCTCCTTGACCTGCTGCGCTTTCTAAACCATGATGAATAGTGGCTATTCTAACCAGGTTTTCTCCTGCGGGACCTATGCATATTGTCTGCGAATCTTCTCCATGCTCCTTCATCAACTTTTTCTGAGTTTCAAATGTGTCAAGCCCCCAAAGATCCACGGCATCTCTAATCTCGACTTCTCCGTCATTGATCCATAAGTATACTGGCTTCTCGGCTTTCCCCTCAATAATTATTCCATCATAACCCGCATACTTCAACTCAGCTCCGAAATATCCGCCCATATTAGACCTCGTGCAGTGTGGTTTGGGATAGGCTTGTGGCGCTATGCCCGCAAAGACCATTCTGCCTGACGTCGGCGCAATTGTTCCAGTTAATGGCCCCGTCATCATTATCAACTTGTTCTCAGGGCTGAGGGGGTTGGCTCCGAAGGGCATCTCTTCCCAGGCTATAGCGGCCGCAATGCCCCTCCCACCTATGAACTTCTCCGCATACTTCATCGTGTCTATCTTTTCTATTCTTCCAGTTGTCAAATTCACGCGGAGTATTTTTCCAACCCAGCCATAAATCTCCATACCCACATCACCTGACTACTTTAAGGGCTTGGGAGGGGCATATCTGCACGCACTGAGGGCTGCCGAAGCATAGATCGCATTTCACGTAAACCTTTCTTATAGGGTTAAAGACAACTATGTTTTTCTTAGCGTTATATGGGCACGCCTCGGCACACAGCCCGCAACCCTTACATTCACTTTCATCGATGAAGTATACGCTGGATTTTTCATCAAATTTTATGGCTCCAGTTGGACAGGCTTTAGCACACTCAGGGTCAGCGCATTGCCTGCATACGTAGGCTTCAGCCTCAGCCTCAAAAATTTTTAGGGAGATTTTTATCCTTGAAAGCTCTGGGCTACAGCCCCCCTCATGATATAATGAGCAAATAAGCTCACAGCTACGGCACCAAACGCATTTATCCCCATTAAACTCAATCCTCATAAATTATGGCACCACAATTCATCTAGCATCCTACGGTAAAAGATGAATACATTTATTTAAAAGGTTTAGGGGAAATAGACCGCATCACAGATATTACCTCTATTATTTTGCTGTATGAAAATGTTGCCCATACTCGCCACAAATAGTGTTCTTCATATCTTGTTGGCGTGAAACCTTGGGGGCGAGAATAAATAGGGCACAACGATTATCCCAAAATGAAGCATGCCAATGGCAATAATGCTATAAATCCTATGTAGAACCTGCTTCGTAAGAGCAAGACCCGCATGAAGAGCGTCAATAACCCAAATATAACTACGTCGCCTGGAGCCTTAACTAAAAGTCTTGTTATGACAGCGCTACCTATTGGTTATTGTAATCGCAGAGGGGTTCTGTGAGAATGGG
>JAWCTJ010000094.1:0-3082 GCA_038868255.1 Bathyarchaeia archaeon | reverse complement strand
CTATGACATATACATTAACAGGAAAATGCTGAAGCGCACCCTTAAGTAAATTCCCTCTATTTTTCTTTCATTCCTGCTTAAAGAGTTAGTCACAGTTCAATTTCGCATTTAAGCAAAAGTTTTATTAGAAATTCACACAACTTTAGATGGATTATCATGAAATTAAATATCAGCAAGAGGAAATTGGTTCTCTCAATGTCCCTGCTGATCGTCGCCTGCTTTGTCTGTTATTTCATTTCTATAGAATCACCCATACTATTGCAGGTTTTGTTAAACGGGGTCCTAATGGGCGGACTTTTCGGGTTAATGGCCATGGGACTCGCGCTTGTCTTTGGAATAATGAAGATAATAAACGTCTGTCACGGAGAATTCATCGTACTGGGAGCGTACATCACCTTTACGCTTTGGAAGTACTTCTCCATAAGCCCCTTTATTTCACTACTTCCATCCTTCATTATACTCTTCATAATAGGATTGCCGATTGGCAAATTTCTGATGAACCGGGCCTTAAAGTTCGGAGTTGACCCACCGCTTCTCGTCGCCTTCGGCATATCCATAATCATGCAGGGAGTTATGAGAATCATATGGACTGCTACGCCTCAAGGTGTACAAGTCAGCTCAGATATTATTCCCCTTCCAGGCGGCGCGGTTTTGCCCGTGCTGAGGCTTGTCGCCTTCATCGCCGCTATAGCGGGCCTTTCAGCGTTACATCTGTTTCTAACGAGGACTATGACGGGGAAAGCCCTTCGCGCCGTCAGCATGGACAGAGCTACAGCAAGCCTCATAGGCATAGACCCTGAACATGTAAACATGTTGGCATATGGCTTAGGGCTGGCGCTTGCCGGATTTACAGGCTCACTCATCGCCACCATATTCTCGTTTGACCCTACAAGCGGAGGCATGTTTGTGGGAAGATCCCTATGCGTGATTGTTCTTGGAGGGGTTGGACACATATTTGGAACATTCTTCGGAGGGGTGGTTTTGGGGCTAAGCGAGTCCATCGCCTCATTTTACCTTGGCGACGCCGTCAGAGAGGGCGTTGCATACGTCTTCTTCCTGCTAGTACTCCTGTTTAAACCCACAGGGCTGTTTGCCAAGTATAGAGCGTTTTAGGTGGTTAAGGTTGGAGCGGAACAAGCTAATCATCCTGCTAGCGCTTCTTTGTTTAGCAGCTGTTTCAGCCTTTCTCGTAAAAGGTTTTGCGCTCTCCCTTCTGTACATGATTCTTATTTACGTGATCCTGGCGGAGAGCTGGAATATATTGGGAGGCTACGCTGGCCAAATATGCCTCGGCATAGGCGCATTTTTCGGTGTGGGAGGCTATGCAGCCGCAATGCTTTCAATTAATGGTCTGCCCGTTGCCCTAAGCGTTATAATCGGCGGTTTCGTAGCGGTTTTACTGGGGCTTATCCTGACTCCAACCTTTAAATTGCGCGGGGTCTACTTTGCAATAGGCACATTCTTTCTTCCGGAAATAATGAAGGTGCTTATACTTAACCTGAAGGAGACAGGCGGGGCTAAAGGCTTGTTCCTGCCGTTTTCTTTAATGGTGAATCCTGCATACCTTTATCTTTCCTCACTTCTCCTAGCCGCTCTAACCATAGCCATCACGTACAAGATTTCCAATTCAAGAATAGGGCTTGTATTCAAGGCGATAAGGGAGGATGAGGAAGCTGCTGAATGCTGCGGAATAAACCCGTTGAAATTTAAACTTTTAGCGCTCGTCTTGTGTGCTTTCCTCTCAGGCATCGCTGGTGGAATACATGCACATTATCTGCTGTTTCTCGACCCCCACGCCACATTCAACATAATGTGGAGTATAAGCCCAGTCTTCATGTCAATAATCGGAGGAGTTGGCACAATTTCAGGACCTATAATAGGCGCCGGACTGTTCACACTTCTAAGATACTGGATTACCACCCTAGTTGGGGAGATCGACTTAATCGTTATGGGTTCAGCGTTAATTGCAGTAGTTATACTCATGCCTGAGGGAATTGTTGGCGTAATAAAAAAGAGGGGGGTGCTTTCGTGGCTTTCCTAGGGCATAGGATACTTAAACTCGGCTGTTGCAAGTTCAGGCGGCCATACGATTTGCTGTTCGCCATTCTGCCACTGCATTATTTTTGGCTTGATTTTAGCCCATAATGGCCCATGGAACTCCACAGGCCCAATTGTTGTGTCAACTTTTAACGTGCATAATGCGTCTCTAACTTTCTCATTATCTAGGGAGCCGGCCTTCTCAATTGCTGCAACAAGCACCTGTACCATAGCATAGGCTTCAGATAGGGTTGTGCCCGGCTTTTTACCGTATTTCTGAATGTAACGCTGAGTTATCTCCTGAGTCTTAGGTATAGGCAGATTCGGATGGCCCGTAACGGTCTGGGCTATTCCATTTGCCAGCTCGCCTACAGAGTCCCAGAAGGCATAGGGCTCAGGTGCACGCTGCAGCCACCATAATTTAGGCTTGAATCCGAGCTCCTTACTCTGACGGAGAAGGGTTGCCGCATCCTTCGGGGAAGGCACCCCGAACACCACATCGGGATTCACCTCTTTAGTCTTCAAAATCATACTTGAATAGTCAGCTGCACCAGGAGGATATACTCCATGATAAACAATCTCGTATCCTGGGTAGCGCTTGAGGTTTTCCAGCAAGGTCTCGTACATGCTTTTGCCGAGTTCAGTGTCCTCCTGCCAGAAGGCCAGCCTC
Source organism: Bathyarchaeia archaeon (assembly GCA_038868255.1). Classification (GTDB taxonomy): domain Archaea; phylum Thermoproteota; class Bathyarchaeia; order Bathyarchaeales; family Bathycorpusculaceae; genus DRVV01. The sequence goes on along the minus strand of JAWCTJ010000094.1, from coordinate 375 downwards.
TTAGGCCTGATATTGGCCGGCAGCGACTCAGCCCATGTCAAGAACGTGCCTGTCTCATTAAATCGAGTGTGAAAGACAAAGAACGTATAGTTACAGTGCCTCTGCTCCCATATTGCGGCTGTGGTGCCGATTCCAACCATCACACGTTTATATTTCTCGGTAACAGTTCCTATCGGAATATTTATCGTCGAGCTAAAAGCAGACAACATAAAGTCCACATTATCAGTTGTGATAAGCCTTTCAACATTGGACGTGGCCTTTGTAGGATCGCTTTCATCATTATACGTTATCAACTCTAAAGGCAGCTTACGTCCATATTCCTTAACATAAACTCCGCCTGCTGCGTTTATATCCTCGATGGCGAATTCGAAGCCA
>JAWCTJ010000093.1:0-3564 GCA_038868255.1 Bathyarchaeia archaeon | reverse complement strand
GCCACGCATCTCAACCAGTTTGAAAACGACGCTAATTTCAAAATACACCTTAAAACAACGGCGCAGGAGATTGATGAGCAGCTGAAAAGCCTAAACCTGCAGCCCACATGCATCATCGGGGGTCTAGGCACGTCAGGACACATGAGCGCCATATCCTACTATTTCAAAACAAAATATGGCAATAAGGTGACAATCATAGGAGTGCAACCAGCGCCTAAAGAAGTTATTCCAGGTATAAGAAGAGTGGAAACGGGTATGAAGTGGTTCCACCAAGCCCATTTTGACGCAATCGTGGATGTTAGACAATCAGAAGCTATAGAAAGCGCAGTGAATGTTGCCAGAAAGGAAGGAATCCTGATAGGGCTGAGTGCTGGGGCTGTTGTCCATGCATTCCAAAAGATCGCCATGGAAGAGGGCGTGTATGTTCTGGTTTTTCCAGACAATGGATACAAGTACGCAGAACAGTTTGAAAAATACTTTGCATCTAAGAGTTAGCAATTATAATTTTGCGGCGAAATCTTCTACAGCTCTTTTCTGCTTTATAGCCAGCAACCCAGCCTCTTCCATGGATGACCCTAACGAGAGAAAGCCATGTCCCTTTATGACTATGAAATTGTTCCCATCAAGGATTTCCTCTACACTTTTAACCAGCTCTAAACTGCCGTATGGAAGTTTTTCCCTCGTCTCCACAATTCCCATGGTACCAGCGTAACGTAATATCTGCGGATCATGCCCATGGAATATTGCGTTTACATCGCTTCTTAACTCATAAATCCGGTAATGCAAGAGACTCTCAGACGAAGGTTCCCTGAGACCATAAACATAAACAACACACTTACTAACATTGCACCCTACAACACGCACAAAACAGTCGGGTTCCAATATATCCTTCGAACTAAGCCCTGAGGCTGTTATTATGAATTCATTTGCTCCTTTGCTTACTCTGAAGCTAAGGTTCCCCATAGATTTGCCTTCAAATATCGGGGCTAAACCTAGATCATGAAACTTTCTACACCAACCCGCTAACTCCGCGATTCTATCGTCTACGGGTGTTTCTCTCCGCAGAAACTCTGTTCTAAACTTTACACCAACATATCTTTCCATAACCTTCACGGTACATCTAACGGGCAATCTTTTCTAAAAGCCTTTGTGCAACATATAAATCTAAAGCTAAACAGCATGGAAACCCTGATCCTTCATTTACCAAAGGGTGATATGGTGGAAAAGGCGCTTAATTTAATTGTAACTGGCTGGGTGCACGATGATTAGGGCTAGGATCTGGTTTAAATGTGCAGCTATGCATGATCCAGTATCACCTATTATTGTTAGACCATGTCTCATCGGATGGGAAGCTAAGAGGAGAAAAATAGATCTCGTTATAGAGAGTAGTTTTACAGGCGAAGAACTTGCCTTGAGAATGAAGGGCTGGGTTACCGTAAATCCTGTTAGGATCGTAGAAATAGTCAAAAAGTATGGGAAACTCATCATTTTTGATGGCAGATTTTTGGCGGTTGAAACGGAGACAAATGAACACTATAATGGGCTTGAAAAGGAGTTGAAAGAGACCTTTGGGGAGGAGGTTGAACTGGAGCCTATTAGACAGGGAGTTGCTTCAAAGGAAGAATGCCGTGATACGCGTCATTGATGGTTTTGTGCCTTGTGTTAAACTTGAAGGAAATTCTGTAGGGAAATCGAAATAGTGCAGGGCGCCTTGTTCTATAGCCCTATATACGCCTTAATAACGTGTTCATGCTTAAGAAGTTCGTCTCCTGTGCCTTCTAACGTTATTTTTCCATTTTCAAGCACATAGGCCCTGTCAGCAAGCTTGAGGGCTAGGGGTACATTTTGCTCAACCAGGAGAATGGTGATTCCTTGATTGTTAAGTTCTTCAATGGTATTGTATATTTTCTGAATGACCAACGGTGCTAAACCGATGGAGGGTTCATCAAGGGTTAAAAGTTGGGGGCCTGTCATGAGTGCCCTTCCAATGGCCAACATTTGCTGTTCTCCTCCGCTTAATGTGTAGGCTAACTGATCTCTACGTTCTTTTAACACGGGGAATAGTTGATACACCCATTCAAGCTTATCTTTCATTTTTTCCCTTGCTTCTTTGGTGTAGGCGCCTACTTCAAGGTTCTCTAAGACTGTTAGGAATGGGAAGAGCCTTCTGCCCTCTGGCACTTGAGAGATACCCATTCTGACGATTTTATGCGATGGTAAGCCTGATATTTTGTTTCCTAAAAATTCGATGCTTCCTGAGGTTGGACATAACAGACCCGATATTGTATTAAGCGTCGTAGATTTTCCAGCGCCGTTGGATCCTATTAGGGCTATAATCTCACCCTTATTAACTTTGAAAGATACGTTATCCAGCGCCTTTAAAGAGCCGTAGAATACGCTTATTTCATTTACCTCAAGCATGCTCATAGGTGTCACCTAAATATGCTTTAATAACTGATTCATCCTTCGCGATAACCTTTGGCGGTCCTTCAGCTATTTTTGTTCCTTGATGAAGCACTATGACTCTTTGGCAAATGTTCATGATTGCTTTCATGACGTGTTCGATCCAAAAAACGGAGAGGCCGAGTTCATCGCGAATGTCCTTTATCAATTCCATGGCGTTTACTGCCTCAACAGGGTTCAGCCCGGCTACAACCTCATCCAGCAAAACGAGCTTCGGCTCAGCGGCTAGAGCTCTGGCTATCTCCAGCGCCCTTCGCTCGGCAAGTGTAAGGCTTCTCGCCAAAGTATCCTTTTTCCCGGAAAGCCCTACAAAGTCAAGCAATTTTAGGGCTTCCTGTTTCGCATCATGCATGCTTACTGTGCTATTCCTCCCGTGTAGGGCTGCTACAAGGACGTTTTCCATGGTGGTCATTCTTAGAAAGGGCTTCATTATCTGGAAGGTTCTGCCGATGCCCATTCTCCTAATGTCAAAGGGTTTCAGCCCCACTATGTTTTCGCCATTAAACGTTATAACTCCTGTATCGGGACGGTGGATCCCGCTGATAAGGTTGAATAGTGTTGTTTTTCCAGCTCCATTTGGACCTATCAATCCGACTATTTCCTTTTCACCTATAAAGAAGTCAACAGATCTCAGGGCGTCTACGCCGCCGAACTTCTTTGAAATATTATTTCCCTCAAGCATCAGTTAAGCCCCTAAAAACTCATTTCATGGAAAATTTAATAAAAGGTGCAACTAGATATAACTTTTGGAAAATTCTGAGGGTTACTCATGAGTGGGACAAACGCTTTAACCAAGATGCAAGCCACAATAATTGCCGTGATAATTATTATCGCGGCAATAGCCGGTGTGGTCTACTATGTCTACTATCAAGCTCCAGTAGGGAAAGATAAGATTTTGATCGGTGCTTCTCTGTCAATGAGCGGGACCTTCGCTTACTATGGAGAGTTGATGAAAGCTGGCTTCGAATTCGCCATCGAGGATATAAACGCAGCAGGCGGAGTTTATGTTAAGGAATATGGACGTAAGCTGCCTTTAGAGTTGATAACGTATAATGATGAAAGCGATCCTACAAAGGCCACGTCTAATGTTGAAAGGCTTAT
>JAWCTJ010000092.1:0-3601 GCA_038868255.1 Bathyarchaeia archaeon | reverse complement strand
CCATAGACAACCCCTCGATAAGTGACTTTTCACTTCCAGCGTTGGCGAAAATCGGCGACTTGAAGGTGGCTGTGTCCACCGGAGGCAAAAGTCCCGCTGTTGCAAGAGCCCTCAGGATTAGAATCGAAAGGATGGTGAAGCCTGAGGATTTACTTCAAATCCAGCTTCAGCATCAGATGAGGGAGAACCTGAAAGGGCGAATTGCAGATCAAAGGGAGCGGCGGAGAATAATATACTTGATGCTGAGAAATAAGCATATTAAAGAGCTCCTGAGGGCGGGGAAACTCGAGGAAGCCCGCCTAGAAGCGTTCCGAATTATCAAAAGTTACACTTCCCGATAGAGGTGATATGTAATGGCTGGGTTCCCAGCTGCGAGAATGAGGAGGCTTCGAAGAACACCTGTGATTCGAAGTATAAACTTTAAGGCTAGGATACATCCCAGCGACCTTATTTACCCAATTTTCGTCGACGAGGGCGCTAATGCGCCTGTTTCGATAAGCTCGATGCCAGGATGCTATAGATGGCCGCTGAAGCATCTCGTAGAAGAGGCTGAAAAAACCATTAAATCCGGTGTTAAGGCTGTGCTTCTCTTCGGAATTCCCTCCTACAAAGACGAGTATGGATCTTCAGCATATGCTTCGGAAGGCGTGGTTCAGAAAGCCGTCAAGCTTTTAAAAGATAAATTCGGCGACGAGCTTGTGGTGATGACCGACGTTTGCCTATGTGAATACACTTCCCATGGACACTGTGGCATAGTAAAGGATGGAGAAGTGGATAATGATGCAACACTAGAGATTCTCGGAAAAATAGCGATAAGTCACGCTGAGGCCGGAGCTGACTTCGTTGCGCCTTCAAGCATGATGGATGGACAGGTTAAGCATATCAGAGAAGCGCTTGACGACGCCGGCTTCAGGAACGTTGGAATAATGGCTTACTCTGCAAAGTTTGCATCATGCTTTTATGGACCTTTCCGTGAAGCAGCTGATTCTAAACCCAAGTTTGGGGACAGAAGGGGCTACCAGATGGCCTATGGAAACCAGCGTGAAGCACTCCGTGAAATAGAGCTCGACATAATGGAGGGCGCTGACATAGTGATGGTTAAGCCCGCCATGGCATACTTGGACATTATAGCCTTGGCAAAGGAGCGATTCAATGTACCCTTAGCTGCTTACAACGTGAGCGGCGAGTATTCAATGGTTAAGGCTGCTGCCCAAATGGGATGGTTGGACGAAAAGGCCGCGGTCATAGAAATGTTGACGGCTATAAAGCGCGCTGGAGCCGACCTGATAATAACATACTTTGCAAGGGAGGCAGCTTCATGGCTGAGCCAGCTGTGACAAGTAGGTCTCAGCAGCTTTACGAGCGTGCTAAGGCGGTTCTGCCAGGTGGAGTTAACAGTCCAGTTAGAGCCTTTCAGCCCTACCCATTCTTCGTGGAGAAGGCTAAGGGCTCAAGATTATACAGCGTTGACGGGCAAAGCTACATAGACTATTGCATGGCTTATGGGGCACTTATATTTGGACATGCTCATGAGCAGATTGTAGAGGCAGTTGAGAAGCAGCTTAAAAAGGGAACGGTTTATGGAGCGCCTACGGAGCTGGAGGTCGAGTTCGCCGAGCTTATACATGCTATTTACCCCTGTATGGAGATGCTGAGGCTTGTTAACTCCGGCACTGAAGCAACTATGCACGCTGTAAGGGCTGCAAGGGGATTCACGGGAAGAGAAAAAATAATAAAGTTTGAAGGATGCTTCCACGGCTCCCATGATAGTGTACTTGTAAAAGCAGGCTCAGGCGCTGCGTGGTTTGGAACCCCCAGCTCCCAAGGCGTGCCCTATGATACAGCTCGAAACACCCTTGTCCTGCCTTACAACGATTTCAACGCTTTGGAGGAAACCTTCCAGCGTGAAGGAAATGAAATAGCCGCTGTGCTGGTTGAACCCGTGATAGCAAACTCAGGGCTGATTCTTCCGGCGAAAGGCTACCTAGAGCACTTAAGAAAACTAACATGTGATCATGGAGCCGTACTGATTTTCGATGAGATCGTAACGGGCTTCAGAGTTGCCCTCGGCGGCTGCCAAGAATATTACGGTATCAAACCAGACATGACTACGCTCGGCAAAATAATGGGCGGAGGCCTCCCAATAGCTGCCTTCGGCGGAAGAAAAGAGATAATGCAGAACATATCCCCTCTCGGCGGAGTCTATCAGGCAGGAACCTTCAGCGGCAACCCTATATCTGTAACAGCCGGATATGCCGCTGTGAAGCTCCTAGCTGAGAACAAAGATCGAATATATCCTGAACTCAATAGGAATTGTAAGAGGCTTGCCGATGCGCTAGCAGACCTCAGCGCAGATCGCGGCGTTGAGGCACACGTAAACCGTTTAGCTTCAATGTTTCAGATATTCTTCACGTCAAAACCAGTTTTGGATTATGCTACAGCAAAGCATTCAGACGTCCAAAAGTTTTACAGGTACTTCCTGGAGCTGCTTAGGAACGGGATCTTCGTACCTCCATCACAATTTGAAACGTGCTTTCTATCCACAGTCCACTCAAGCGAGGATATTGAAAGGACCATTGAGGCCTTTGATAAGGCGTTAGCCGCTGTGGCAGGTAGACCGCGATGATTTTGAAGGTTGGAACCCGGGGAAGCAGGCTTTCAATCATACAGACGGATTTTGTTCTCAAAAGCCTGAAGGCGCTGTTTCCAAATCTGGAATTTGATGTTAAAGTAATAAAGACCATGGGTGATGTAGAGCGTCGAAAACCCCTATTCGCTATGGATAGGAAAGGCATCTTCGAGAAGGAGATAGACCAAGCGCTTGTTAGGGGAGAAATAGACTTTGCAGTTCACAGCCTGAAGGATGTACCTGCCTTTGAGGAGCAGGGCGATATAACGCTTGCAGCTGTTCCCAGAAGGGACTCGCCGCTGGAGGCGCTTGTATCTAGGGATAGCATTCCGCTTAAAAGGCTTCCGAAATCCGCCACTGTTGGAACAAGCAGCCTACGGAGAATGGCGCAGATTAAGCATCTGCGGCCTGATATTGAGGTTAAGCCTGTGAGGGGAAATGTGGACACCAGAATTCAGAAGGTGAAACGCGGCGAGGTTCATGCAGTGGTTGTGGCCGTAGCAGGGCTTGAGAGGCTTGGATTTAAAAACCTCATAACAGAGGTTTATCCCCCTGAAACTTTAACCCCTCCAGCCGGGCAAGGCGCGCTGGCAGTTGCTGCCAGGAAAGACAGAAACGACATAATAGAAATCCTCAGCAGCATAGACCACCCGCCTACAAGGGCTGAGGTTACCGCTGAAAGAAGCCTAATATCCGCAATGGAGGGAGGCTGTCACTTCCCAATAGGCGCCTATGCACATGCAAGAGGCGATAGACTATCCCTCTACAGCTGCGTCTTATCCGTTGACGGGCAGTACAAAATTGAGGCTTCAGCTGAAGCACCCATCAGTGACGCTGAAAACCTGGGACGTAAAGTTGCCCTTATGCTGCTGGAGAGGGGCGCTGAAAAATTAAATGAATCCTGGAGAGAAAAGTATGGGCTATGGTAAAGTATACCTTGTTGGAGCGGGTCCTGGAGACCCTAAACTTTTA
>JAWCTJ010000091.1:0-3615 GCA_038868255.1 Bathyarchaeia archaeon | reverse complement strand
TAGCAGCCATCCAGAAGGAGTATTGATCTGGCATGAAGTTGGGAGTGAGCATTGTCAGGATTGCGGCGAGGGTGATTAAAGCTTTAAGAGCGCGTGAAACGTTTCTAACTTCACCATAAAATAGGATGACGAGGAAGAAGAGGGAGGCGAAAGGCACTAAGATATACCTGGAGTAGCCGCCAAGGGATGCTTGCAAGCTTGATAATCCCGTAAACCCCACAAAGGATATTATTGAGAGGCCGAGCCACCTAGGATTGTTGAGATGACGCCTAAGCATACTAAGCAAGATGACAACCGTCATTCCCCCGATGATTCCTAGTGAAGCTGAGAATGAAGCTAGAGGAATCTTCGGCAGCTCAAGATATCCCACATTTCTAAATGCTATTATACTCTCCCGTTCCCAAGCCTGAAAAATTCCATCTACGACGCTGTTCCAGATACTAACGATACCGTATATCGTGGCTGTGTATACCGTTTTAGCCAGCCATAGAGTCAAAATAGATGTGAAAAACAAAACATCATGCGTCCTCAAGGAACCATCAGCATATTTAGCGAGTAGGCAAGCGGCAATGAATATCAAAACTGAAATAGAGAAGGGATGCGCAAATAATGAAGTAATAAATAGAATTCTTGAGAATATTAATTGAGTTCTTGAACGGTTTTGAGTTGGGAGTAAAAACAAAATTAAAGAAGCTAACGCTAAAGCTGTAGCAATATTAGTTGGAGTTATATAGGCGCCGGGAAGGAAAGCATAGGGGTGCAGCGTTAGTATGGCTGGAATCAATGGTAGCAGATGATTGAGAGAGCGCCTACTTCTAACATAAACATAAACCATAATATACAGGAGAAGCCCTGACATAAATGAGATGAGGAAAGTTTCAAATGGGCTGAACGGGTCATCATTGCCACCGACCCTTAAAAGAATTACTTTAATTATAGAATCTACTGGAGCCAGGTCATACCAGCCACTATGCATAGAATATTGAAAGTTGCCGTTATAATAGATATTCAAGGTATCGGCTGACGTCTCCTCAGCATCAACGCCCCTGATAAGCCACCTGGCAGATATGAGAAATATAATTATTATTGCGCTTAAATGCACTATAAATCTTTTAGTAGATTCCAGTTTTTCATCGTGTACGGAGGCGCTCCAGAGCATAGATAGGAAAAATGAAAAGATCATCTGGGCAATCAACCCCAAAACTACGTGAAAACTGTAGAAATGCCCATTCAGATAGGAGACTGCAAAGGCTGATAATGAAAGAAAGCTACAAAAACCAAGTAAAAAAAGAGCCGGAAGATAGAATGGGCGCTTTCCTTCACCATGGAATGGAACATCGGACTTCTTAAGAAGTTCTGAAAGACACGTGAAAACAAAGAAGAACACCATGACATATAAAAGCCAAGATAGTGTGGGTAAATTGCTTAACCCGAACGCGGAGTCAATATGTCTCAAAAGTGATTCCAACATATTATCCATGATCACCCACCAACTCATTGCTACAAAATGTACAGTCCCCTAACATAAGCCTCCACCACCTTACTCCAGCTTGGAACGCTGGATTTAGGCTGAGTCTCAACTTCATCCAGAAAGGCAGCAATTTTCTGAGCCAGATATGCGTCGCTCTCATTAAGCCGGGTTATCAAAGTTCTGCTTCTATCTGAAAAGTTTATTCCCCAAGGCTCAACAACAACGGTTGGAACACCTATGGTGTTTGCCTCGTTAACCGATTGCGGATATGACTCTTTCTCAGACAACAGTCCGAACAGCGATGCTTTAGACAGACTTTCTATATATTTCTCAAAGGGTTGTGGTGGATTAACTGAATATTCTATTCCGATTTTCTCCAGACGCCTTCTTAGACTCTTCATATATGGGCCTGAGCCGTAAACCTTCAATTTAAGATTTAATCCATAATTGTCATTGAGTATTTTGACGATGTTTGCAAGCCTATGGATGTTCTTGTACTTTTCTATCCGTCCACTATACATAACATAGCCTGATGGAGACCACTGCACATCAAGCAGCCATTCATCCACACCGTTCTCTATGGGAATAGCATCCACTTTAAAGTCCCCCTTAACGAGGTTGGCTTCAAGCCTCGATACCGTGTGAACAGCGTCTACAAAACGTAGAAGCTCCCTAACATATGAGCGCCAACCTCTCCACAAAATATTTCTAAAAAACGTATGCCCAGCGCCATGATAATAGGGCGTTAAAACCCTACGCACTCTGGAACCTCTTAACACTCCTAGGGAATACATTGCTAAAACACTGTGAACGCTATGGAAATGGACTACGTCGCAATCTTTTACAGCGCTTAGAAGCCAATCCTTCAGCCTATGCCTCATCCTCGGAATGTGATAAGCGTCTCCAGGAGCATAAACAGGCCACCGCACGACATGAACACCATTAACCAGCTCCTCGCATGATTTCTCTGTATTCGATTCGCCGCAAAGCACAGTAACATCATGTCCCCTTCTAGCAAGCCTCTCAGCTACAGATTTGACAACATACTCTACACCGCCAACATGGGGATTATAACGAGGCGATACGAACAGTATTTTCACTTTCGCTCAGCCTTAACAATTGTTATTCTAGGTTTAGCAACAAACGATGTTATAAGGCGAAAGGCGGCAACCGAAAACACTGGGCATATAATATGTGTAACTCCATTACCTTGCAAGCAAATTAGCTCAATAGTTTTCAGTGCTTGGAAAAATGATTCTCTAAGAGCTGAATAGAACCTCTCTGGCAACTTTTTATCCGTCCCTCCATGAAGAGGGTTCCACTTCACAGGCAAATCTTCATTTGCTCGTTTTTGCCCAAGCTATCTCTTTAGTGTAGAGGTTTCTGATAGTTCCCACGATCAGGCATAGTTGCGTTATTATCCATGTTCTGTAAGGCTTTAGCGCTAAGAGTGAAAGCCCCAATGCTAAGATCATCCAAGACAATAAACTGTGATATATGATCGCTGATGCTATAAGTAGTGTTACTGCCGCAGCGAGAACCCATGGATTTACCAGATGTAAGTAGCTTTCAGCCAGCAGGATCCACTTAAGCCTCTTATTCACCTTCCCAGCCCTCAATGTTTTCATGAAGTGCTGTATTAGGTGCTGGGCTCTACGTATCCTCCATGAAAAGTAACTTTCCCCTGGAACCTTCTCCTCAACCCATAAGTCATCTGGGATTATCGCCCTAAAGCCCATAAGGGCTATTTTTGTCGCTGTATGGCTGTCATCAGCCCCAATATCTGTTGGGAAGCCGCCTGCGTCCTTTAGCAGCCCAGCCTTGAAGGCTGCCAGCTCCCCATGGAATATGGGTGTGGAGTATGCTTTGCTTTCGGCGACTCTTAAAACATTGTAGTACTGCCTATAGCCCGCCTCAACCCCGGTGGCGCCTGCGCCTAATGGCTTCTTTAGGCATGATACAGCCCCAACCGTGGGGTTGGAAAGCCACCTAACCGCCTTGGTTAGGGCGTCTCTGGGCCAAAATGCGTCAGCATCAGCTATCACAATAACCCCGCCACTAGCATGCTCCAAAGCGTGGTTCAGTGCGTAGGCTTTACCCCTGCGGGCTTCCTCCCTTATAAGCTTAAGCTCTAAGCCCTCATG
>JAWCTJ010000090.1:0-4022 GCA_038868255.1 Bathyarchaeia archaeon | reverse complement strand
GGTTGTTCCGGAGCCTACTTCTACTGGGTCCTTGCGTCTCCATGCGATTTCCTTGGGCAAAAGTTCCTCAAAGGCCTTGCGCATTACCCATTTCCCCCACTTTTGCCCATTTTCCTCACGAACCTTATACTGCATGTCCAGTTTCATGGCGAAATCCATGAATTCCGGGTCTAGGAATGGAGTTTTAACTTCTAATCCAATAGCCTTTCCCAGGGGGATTGACGAAAAAGTCATAGTTTCCCATATTTTACGCAGTTCCTCTTTAAGCTTCTCCCCATGTTTAAAGAGCCATGGATAACCTGCCATCAACTCGTCAAGTCCGTCTCCTGTCATTACGTCTTTTGCACCATTATCTTTGGCAAAGTTTAACCCGATGATTATGGTTGCGCTGTTTCTAACCTCCATCGGGTCGAAGACGCGTAAGGTTTTGATGGCGAATCTAGCTGCTTCGTATAGCTCATCCTCAACAAAATAGTGGATGTAATGTCTTAGCCCAAGTTTTCCAGCCACTAAGATTGCGTGTTCTACATCAGGGGCGGGTGCTCCTTGAAAAGCACATGTGAAAGCCTTAAGGTTGACGTATTTTGAGGCTGCATATGCCAATATGCTTGTGTCCAATCCTCCTGAAAGGAGGATGCCATCCGTAAGATTCCTCTGTACAACCCTATCGACAAGCGACCTTAATATCTTACACTTCTCTTCAACCTCTGCGTTCAGGCTCATCTTTTATTCCTCCGACTTGATTTTGTTTTTCAAGTAGGCTTCATCAATCCTTATAAAAAAGCTTCCGTTGCGTCTTTCTATTGAATGTTCAGCTATTTCAATGTATTTATTAAAGTCGGGGCTGTCAACACCAGAGTGTGATATTCCCCGTTTTCACTGCATAAGTCTATGCCCTGCTTGGCCGATAGATCCTTAAGCCTCTCCAGAGTTTCCATATTTAACTCGCGGCCCAGCCATTCCTCATTAAACCATGGCTTTTTAACACACGAAAAATAACTCTGAAACCTTTTCTTATCAATTCTTCCATTATCCTCTGTCGATCCATACCCCATAATGGTTTGGCAACCTTCAAGCCTGTCCCATACACACGTTTTCCATCCAATTACCATGGAAAGCATCCAAAGGCGCTATGTCGCCTGTGATAATGGCTTCTATGCCCTCTTCCTTGGCCAGCTGATTCATAGCCTGCCTATAGTGTTCAAAATAGGGTTCCCTTACATATGCCTTGATAAGTTTCGTTCTAAGGGCCTCTGCTTTAAGTTCGATTATTTCTATTGGATGGGCGAGGTATGGATTCTCCCATAGAAAGGCTACAATACAGCATACTTTGTGCCCTTGAGCTATGGCTTTGTGGTAGGCTAAGGCTGAATCTTTTCCGCCGCTCCATGAAACAGCAACCTTCAAATGAAAACCTCCATGCTTCATAGCTGTTTATCGCGATATTTAGCCTTCAATAAAGTGTCATTACCGACCTATATAGTTGTGTTTGAACATTAAAAAATAAAAATGGGGATGGAAATTCTATTTTTGAATTATGGCGCTTGCCAGTTTCTGACCGAGCTTTTCCGCCTGCTCCATGTCCTTCTGCATAGGTTTGCCTTCCACCGCAACTCCAGGCTTTACCCACTTTGGATTAAACGCTCCAAGCACTCTTTCTATGTTCTCCAGAGATGCAACTTGGCTTCCGCTTCCCGTAGTGAACACGCATGCTGGTTTTCCAGCCATAACATGCCTATGGGGATATAGGTTTGTGAACATGGTCAGCATTTCCCCTGACATTATGCCAAAGTGCGATGGTGAGCCGAAGGCGTAGGCGTCTGCCTTGGCCACATCCTCTGGCTTTACATCATCAGCCCTCTTTAGAGTAACTTCTACGCCTGGAACTTTGCCAGCGCCTCTAGCCACGGCCTGTGCAAGTTTTTCGGTATTTCCTGTCCGGCTAGAATACACTACAAGGACCTTGGGCAGTATAACCCCCCATAAAATTAATGGTGGATCAAACATATAAAGAGTTTCTGGCGGTAGCTAAGGCTTTAAAAGAGGCTTGGAATTAGAATGATGCGGGTGTGTCAAAATAGCTGTATTAAAGAAATTAATGATAGGGATTACACTTTTAACGATTATTTCAGTTTTTCTTCTTTTCAGTTCAGCATTAGGTTACGTTGTATTTGTTTTGAGGTTACGTCGACACTGGGATACTTTTGGCTTAGGCGGCACATGCGTTTTCGGTGGGCATAACCTTGCCGTCGCCGATCTAGAGGGCGATGGTCTGACAGAGCTGATTACTGGTGGAATATCCTACTATTTACATCCTAACGGTTCTAGGCAGGTTGTCTTGGCACCGCTTCAAGTGCTGGCATGGCGTACTGATAATGTTTCCATAATAGCTTACCATAGTTGGGTAGGATTCATTAGCTGCGTTGACGCTTCTGATGTTGACCATGATGGCATGATGGAGATAATTACAGCTGGAGGATGTGTAAACGCTTCTGGCGTAACACCATGCATACGAGTTTGGTTCTTCGATGGTGAAAGTCTATGCCTAAAGGGGGAGCATTTAGGAAAGTTTGTAAACGCACTTTCTGTCGCTAACTTGGATAATGATGAGGAAGTTGAAATAGTGGGAGTGGGCGGTTCATCTCTTGGTGACGCATCGCTTTCCCAGATTTTTATATTCAGCTGGAATGACAAAATAAGGCTTGATGCTTATCTTAATTGTTCTACAGTTGAAGGTGGCAGGCTAAACTCGATTGATACGGCTGATTTAGACGGTGACGGGGTTGCTGAAATAGTTGCTGTTGGCTACAGCGGTGATATAGAGCATAGTCGTGGTCTTTTAATGATTTGGCGATTCGATGGATCTGATTTCCGCTTAATGGATAAGGTTGAGTGGCAAAAGGTGGCCGGCGGATATTCTGTGGATGTAGCCGGTAATCCCTTGGGTAACACCGTTGCCAGCAAGGTTCTAGTGGATGATGTTGACGGAGATGCTGCTCCTGAAATTGTAACCTGCGGTTTTAGTTATGATGGAAAGGGGGCTGAAGGCCAGCTCAGAATATGGAATTGGAGTTATGGAAAGCTGAATTTGGAAGTTACCCATGAGTGGAAAAGCAATGATATAACCCATGCCACATCCGTCTCCATAGGAGACTTGGACTGCGACGGAGTAAAAGAAATAGTGACCAGCGGATACACCGCTGGGTTCGGCAGTTGGGCACATAACTCCACTGGCAAGTCGAGAGCCGAACTCCGGGTGTGGAGATGGGATGGTGGGCTGCTTAATCTTATGGGAAGCATAAGCTGGAATGATGGAGAAGCTGAAGCCGCTTGGAATGTGGGAGTAGGCGACATAGATGGGGATGATGTGCCAGAATTAATAACGGTGGGTTGCATGGAAGTTGGAAACTTATGCGATCCAGATCTTCGAGTTTGGTCCATTATAGCTGGTAAGGAAAATACAGAATCGCAATTATCTTCTCATATAGTATTTGTTGTCGCCATAATTCCTGCCATAATGGTGTTGGTGTTCGTTATTTACAGAAGGAAGGCTGAAAAGACTTTAAACAGCGCATAAAATAGTTAATAATGCATGTGCATAATACTTGGTAGAGGTTTCCTCAGTGAAGTATGAAATAAAGTATAAGCCTTCCTATTCAATGCTTGTGGTGAACTTGGAGCCTGGGGAGAAGATTATTGCAGAAGCGGGCTCAATGACGTATATAACGCCTAACATTGAAGTTCACACTAGAATGCGTGAGAAAAGCCTGCTCGGCAGCTTGGGCTTGACTCTTTTTGGGCGCCAATCCTTCTTCGTTAACGAGTACCTTGCTAAGGATGGTCCTGGGGAAGCTGCATTCGTATCAGCGCCAGTAGGTGATATCGAGGTATTGCAGCTGAAACCCGGGCAAGGCTACATTGTTCAGAAAGCCTCCTACATAGCGTCGACGGAAAACATAGATTTGGATGTTAAATGGGAGGGTTTCACAAAGGGTCTTTTTGGGCAAGGATTGTTCATGATA
>JAWCTJ010000089.1:0-4356 GCA_038868255.1 Bathyarchaeia archaeon | reverse complement strand
TGCATATTTCAGCTATTTCTACCTGCATATCCGACACTTCAAGCCTACGGGCAGTACTCCTTCAAAGTTGAGTATATGGGCCCCCTTGGAGTTAGATCGCTTCGCTTTAGTCTTAAGCAGTTAGCTCTAACAACCCCGAAGTCGTAGGCTCTGTTCTCCTCAAGGCACCTGGTAAGCTGCGCTTTGTTTCTTCCAGACCTTACACGGGCTATAGTTAGGTGAGGACTGAAGCCCTTTTGATCAGGAGGAAATCCTAAACTACGCAGATAAGGCTCCAGCTGAGTGAATATGCTCCGCAGCTGAACAGAGCCCTCCGTTATTCCAGCCCAGAGAACACGTGGATGACGCGTGTTTGGAAAAGCTCCAAGTCCCTGAATCTTTACCTCAAATGGTGTGAAAACAACCTGCTTCATGCCCTCATATATCCTTTCAACCATGCTATGGCTTATGTTGCCTAGAAAACGAAGCGTTATATGTATGTTCTCAGGCTCAACAAGCTTGATATCCGCGCCTGTCCCAACCAACAAGCGTTGCATGTAAGTTATTCTCTCCAGAATTTGGGGGCTTTCAATATCGAATGCTATGAAGCTTCTTATAGACTCGGACATTAAGCATTCCTTCGTATTGCATAATTTGGCGCATCATTCATAAATGCTTTTAACATTTAAGGCATAATCTATTGCGGTTAGGCTGGAGCATCGAAAATGAACGAGAAGCTCGTTATTGGAGTTACTGGAATGCCGGGAGCCGGAAAAACCTTCGTCGTCACTGTTGCCAGAGATATGGGTTACAGGGTTGTAGTCATGGGTGACGAGGTTAGAGCGGAGGCTGAGAGGAGGAATATGGAGCCTACTCCTGAAAATATAGGACGCCTCATGCTTGAGTTGAGGAAGCTTGAAGGTGAAACAGCCATAGCGAAAAGATGCGTCAGAAAGATTTACGATGAAGCCAGCTTCAAAGTTATTATTGATGGCATCAGAAGCCTCGCAGAAGTTGAGGAGTTTAGGAGTAAATTTAGGCGTTTTGTTCTTTTGGCTGTGCATGCATCTCCTGAGACACGTTTTCAGAGGCTTTATCATCGCTGTAGAAGTGACGACCCGAAGAGTTGGAGAGAGTTTCACGAAAGGGATATGAGGGAGCTCAGTGTTGGGCTCGGCGGGGCAATAGCCATGTCCAAGTACATGTTCGTTAATGAGGGGCCTAAGGAGGAAGCTGAAAGGGAATTCAGGCTTTTACTGAGGAGGATTGAGAAGAATGAATGATGTGGAAGTCCGTGTTGAGGTTGAAGTCAACCCCACCGAGTCCATTGAGAAGGTTAAGAGGGCTGTGGAGAACATCTTCGGAAGCATACAAGTGGAGTTGAGGCCCCTCCAAAAGGGTGAAATCCTGGTAGCTGAGCTTAAGGGAATCGAATCTCTAACAAAATTTTATAATCTACTCAGGAGGGAGCGAATCCGCGACGCTGCACGCGCTGTCCTATTTGAGGGTTTAAGCGGTGACACCATATGCTTCTACCTGAACAAGCAAGCGGCCTTTGCAGGGCATGTTTCATTCTCCAAGGCTGTGGCGGAATCCCCCTTAGGCCCAATAAAGGTTCAGATAAAGTGTGGGGATCCTAGGAAGCTTATCGATTGGCTTGCACCCAAAACCACATAAAGCGAAGCAAGGAGCTTAAAGGCCTATGGGGTTAACCCTGGATGAAATAGCGAACATATCAAGCGCAGGGGCTGTGCTGCTCGGTAAGCATGTTGCATGCGATGCTTTCGAACCCTCTAGACCCTTAAGGGTGATTACCCACGCTCACGCCGATCACATGATGGGGCTTAGGCAAAGCCTAAAAACTTGTGAGAAGGTGCTGATGACACCTGCCACTAAGGAGCTTATTGACGCCATGATGGGGCTGCTTTCACTGAAGCGCGGCTTTGCGGAAACGTTGGATTATGGGGAAACTCTTCACCGAGGCGACGAGAGCATAACGCTTTTACCTGCAGATCACATTCTAGGCGCAGCTCAGGTTCTGGTTGAGAACAACATGGGCAGCAGGATCGTCTACACCGGGGACTTCAGGATTGAGGGAACTCAGGCTGTAGACGCCGATGTCGTTGTGATTGAAGCCACTTACGGAAGCCCAGCCTGTAAGCGCCCCTTCCAGGAAGAGGTGAAGCACATACTTGCCTCCATCGTGGAGAGGAGGCTAAAGCATGGCCCTGTTCAAGTCTTTGGATATCACGGAAAACTTCAGGAGGTTATGCAGATACTTCGCCAAGCAGGAGTTAATGCACCCTTCATAATGCCCAAGAAGGTTTTACAAGTCTCAAAGGTTTGCGAGAAGCATGGGATGCATCTTGGGAGAATAATGCCCCTAGAAGAGGGTGAGGCCAAAGAGCTTCTCAATGGTGGGGATTATGTGGGCTTCTATCATATGGGTTCAAGAAGCAGGGTTGAGCGAAGGGATGGATGCACCCGCATATATGTTAGCGGCTGGGAGTTTAATTCACCTTACAGGATGACAGCTGAAAACGAGTATGTCGTGGCGTTAAGTGGTCATTCAGATTTTGAAGGGCTTATTGAGTATGTGAGACTGTCAAAGCCCAAGTTTGTGATCACAGATAACTTTCGAGTAGGGTATGCGGAGGCATTGGCTAAGGAGATTAGGCGACGCTTTAACATTTCAGCTCTAGCGCTTCCTAGAAGAAGAGGCGGGATGTGAAGGCTTGGCTGTTTTAATCCGGAGGGTTTCCATGTATGAAACCAGCCCTTCAACGTCCTTTACATCCCTGTGCAGGAGTTCTATAAGCCCGTTCCAGAAATGTAGATTCGGCCTTATCCCTGCTCTCTCAAGCTGCTCTTCTAAGCGTCGTGTAAGCTCCCTCCCCCTTCTGTCAAAGTCCAGAAGCAAAATAACCTCAGATGCTCTATAGGACTCGATCTTAGAAACCAGTTCAATGAGGGGGTCCCCATGGGCCTTAGCAGGTATTATTAGCCCACAAACTCCCATGGCCCTGAGGGCTTCTATGTCCCGCTTACCCTCAACGACTATGGGTATTCCTCTATCAGATTCCTCAACTAAGCACTCTATGAACGTTCTGATTTTCTCTTCCTTCTCTTCAAGATGAGTGGACATGGTGCCTTTACCTTGTCACTTCGGACTCTTTCACAATTTTAAGGCATTCAGCAGCCTCTTTATCCCTTTCGAAGTAATCCCTTATAGGCTGAAGGATCCTGTTCAGTTCCCTTGCTACAGCATCCTTAAGGTCGACAGGGTGAATTTGCCCGCTTCTATAGGCTTCCTCAAGCTCCAGGTGGTTTTCGAAGGT
Source organism: Bathyarchaeia archaeon (assembly GCA_038868255.1). Taxonomy (GTDB): domain Archaea; phylum Thermoproteota; class Bathyarchaeia; order Bathyarchaeales; family Bathycorpusculaceae; genus DRVV01. Next base: position 1,039 of record JAWCTJ010000089.1, on the reverse strand, counting down.
TATGGATCCACCGTACTTTGATGGACGCTCTATTGTGAAGTCCCTGCGCTCATGGAATACTATGTGCTGGGCTATCTCAAGCACCGGATTCATCTCTGCCTGCTTTTCCGGACACCAGGCTTTCCTAAGTTTGGCTTTTATCTGCTCCTCAGTATCATGTATGAATATTGCTGTCCACGGCTTGGATTTACTCATTTTACTGGCTATTACCTGCTCCAGCTTATCCTTGGTCTCAAGCTTCGCTGGCTCCGCTAGACCCATTAGCAGGTGATGGTGAAGGGCAACGGGCTTTTTCCATCCCATTTTTGGGAAAATTTCCCTTGCCAACACGTGGGCTTTCCGCTGATCCATGCCGCCGTGAGGTATGTCAGCGCCTATGGCCTTCACGTCTACAGCCTGCATAGGCGGATAGAAATACTGGGATAGATCCAGCTTTTCGCTCTGGCTTCTTCCCATTATGGTTAAGCAGCGCAGTGTGCGACTTAGGGTCATATGCTTGGCAAATCTCAGCAAATCACGCCAGTACTCGTCATTATGGTGATACAGCTCTGAACCAACAACAATTTTCACGCCTGGGCAGAAGAACCTGAAAGCCTTCTCATAATACTTTGTGGCTGCAAGTATCCTTTCCCAGTTTCCGCCGAATTTATTGTTTATGAAACTGTGCCAATCCGCCAGGTAGACTTGACATTTAACTCCAGCCTTAAGCAGGTCATTTATCTTGAACCCTGAAAGTACAAGGTTTCCTAAATGCAGGAGTCCTGAAATTTCAAAGCCTATATAGTGGCCTGGATGATCATTGGTTTCCAGAAGCTCTCGTAGCTCACTCTCTACAAGGATCTCCTCCGTCGGCGGCCGCTTAATCAGCTCAAGCTTCGTTTCTATATCCAAATCTATCCAGCCAATCTCCGCGGTTGCCCTTTTGGTCTCTGGAATATGGAGAAGGTGAAACTTAAAAGTTGTTTCGCGGGCGATGTGTCTCCCACGTAACCTATCACTTAACTTCATCGTGGAGCCATTCGCTCCCCTAGGTTAAGCT
>JAWCTJ010000088.1:0-4439 GCA_038868255.1 Bathyarchaeia archaeon | reverse complement strand
GCCTGGTAGGGGGCAGGCCTGCTAAGCCTGTGGTCCGTTTGGGCCGCGCGGGTTCAAATCCCGCACCCCGCGCCAAAACAAGAAAAGAGTTTCCTATGCCTTTCTTTTTTTGAAAGCTGTTTGATTTTGACTTGTTTGCTGGTTTAAAGCTTGTAAAAGGCGAAAAGAAGCGGAAACGGCTGGGGGCGTATTCCCTATTTTCATGTAAAGCGACTTGACGGCTCTGGGAATAGTCATTTATAGGATAGACGTTGAAGCCATAGAACAGTTTGTCAATGAACACTTGAAGGATAAGCTGAGACAATTGAAGCTGAGCGACATAAGACTAAAACAGAACAGCATAGAAGAGGAGGTGAAAGCAGAAAAATTTAGTGTATGCGTGTGCAGAGAAGCCCTAAGAGAGACTAAACACGCTCACTAAAAAAGAGACAAGAGGATGAAATAACATAGAGATAAGTTAGCGAAGAGGCTATTATCTCATCATAGAGGAACCCTAACAACTGCCATATTGATAAGCGCCTTATTTTCCCTTTTTTATAATTGCTGAAATATTTAGAATTTCAAGTTTCTCAGAGGCCGGCTTTTTGAGGGAGGCCGGTTTATGCTTGGGCTTTAACCTTGCTTGTTATCTGCTCGATGCGTTTAAGGCTTTCAACAATGTTGTGGGCTTCTTTGAGCACGGTTTCCTGATCCTTAATGCTTAAGCCTCTGAGTATCTGGTCTACGTCTTCATGTATCTGTTTCGCTGTTTCGACGCTGCTCATCTTAACCACCCTAAAATTATAGTGGGCGTGCCCACTTTTATAGTTTTAAGGTTTTTCTCCTTGTTGACTTTGTTTACGGATTTTTCTATTCGCTTGTTAAAGTCATCTGTGTTCCACGAGGCAAGATAATCCGCGTTCAAGAGGGTTGCTCCAGCATAATGCAGCAGGTCGCCTATCTTTAGAGAAGTCGCCTTCAAATACTCGTTGACAAGGGAAAGCAGTGTTCTCGAAGGCGGACTTAGAAGCTTAATCTCATAAGTGTCTATTGCCTCTAAAATTCTCAGGGCATCAGCCACCCTTAAGGGCCTTTTAGCTACTCCTATGGCTAAATCCATCTCCACCGCCTGCCTGCACGCTACAACATCAAATCCAAGGCGTTCAGCCGCATCTAAGAACTCTTTTGTTTGATTATGAAACAGATCAAACGAATTAGCCAAGGCTATCAAAACTGAGAGCTCCAAGTAGACTCGAGCCATGAGCCATACACGTCCAAGATGGGCAACTAACGTTATCTTATCTTTACGCTTGTTTCATTTATAATTTGGCACTCTGCCATCAATTACCTTTGTTCAAGTTTTGTTTCAGAATGGTTTATTATGAAAAATAGGCAAAATTCATCATGGTTATGTATGTTCCTCACGGTTAAACAGAAGATTCTTGTTATACTGCTTGAGAAAGGCCCGTTACAGAACAGCGAGATAGCCAAAAGAGCGGGTATAACAGAACAATGGTGCAGCGAAACCATTAACGCCCTACACAAAGAAGGTTTAATTGAAAGTCAATTTATAACACCGAGAAGAATCAATAAACCAACTAACAAAGGTATTGAAATCGCTAAACGGTTAAAAGAAATCGACGAAAACTTGGTAAGTTACTCGATTAATGTTGAAAATTCAAGTGTTTTCGTACGTCAGTAGCTTTCCGATCAAACTTGAAATAACTCCATCTGGTTATATAAACTACAAGCTAAGATCCTCAAAGCAGGTTAAACTTAAGTCAATCGTGACATGATTCTTGGCAGATTGATTATTAAAGTAACGGCTATAACAGCAATGATAAGCCAAGCAAAAAGAGTTACTGCGGTATCTCTAAGTTCTGGGGAATTGCTGTATACACTAAAGCATAAATGCCAGCAGAACAACAACTGCGAGAATTGAAAGCGTTGATTTAGCGAAAACATTTATGTTTAAAGGCATGTTAGTTTTATCACCTCCTGTAATAAACGTATCAATAAATAGGAATATTGGTCTAAATTTTGAAAACTACTTTAAAAAATTAGAAAATTGTCTTTTCTTTAATCATTTTCCAGAGGTTTACTATTATCAAAATGCCACAGATTGAACTCACCGCACTCAGCAGTACGGAATAAATCCAAATCCATTCGGCGGCGTATAAGAAAACTGGTAGTAAACCAAGACCGAATACTATTAAAATCAAGCCTTAACCATCTGAATCCTCTAACCCAACCTAACCCTTCAAGAACCCTAACAAAATCCATGGATAAAGGCGCCATGATCATTAGAGGATTTTTGTATCTAAAATAGGAATATGCTTACTGTGGAAGATAGTATATATACCGAGTCCCTAAACTTTGCATGTCCAACATTGCGGTTAATGCCGTGTAAATGTTGGAGGAAAGAAGGCTTGGGTGAGAACTTCGCTCAGTTCATCTCCGCAGGCAGCTTTGATGAACTTTTGCTAGAAGCGATTGACGAGGCATTCTCCACAATGGGAAACTCTGTAAGGGAAGCATTATACTTCTGCCTGGAGAAGGAGTTTAAAATCAGCAGAACAAGCATCCCTGAAAAATTGGAGGACTTCGCAAGGGCTCTTGAAAAAATCTTCGGCATGGGTGCAAAACTTATCGAAAACTGGATTATCCGGATACTCAACGAAAAATCCATAGGCTCCATGCAATCTAACAGAAATGATGGGGTTCTTTTCGCAGAGTACGTTACATCTTTGCGAAGAAACTATGCTCAGAAAATATCCAGCTGATTATGCGAACTTTTACTTTGGCGGCCTCTAATACTTGCTTTTATTTTATTCTTAAATTAATTTTGTTGCTTGCCCATTTAATACTGCAATATGAATGGTGCAGTGGGCATTCTGGTGTATTGGAATATTTTGAAGCCTTATATGGGTGTGATGCAATTCTGCAATGCAGGAGTAACAATTATTGTCATCTCTCCGCATGTTTCCTTTAAAATCCATTAGAACCAGCATAGAGATGTGGTTAAGATATGGATAAGGGACTCGCAATTCTAGTCATCATATGCGTTGCTGTGCTGGCGCTTTCCATAGGGTATCATTATATTAAGGGTTCGTCAAACAGCGGATCCACCGCTAACGCTGACAGCATGGGCAACTCCTTCATCGTTGACATAACATTAAATGGGGAGTCAATAGAAGTTAGTGAGCCTAAACTTGTCTACGTTCAGGGCGGCAAAGCGATAATATCGTTCGGAGGCACGTACAGAATCACAGGTTCACTGCACGATGGCCAGATAATTGTATATACTGATGATGTGGAGCCGGTTAGGCTCATTTTGAACGGTGTAAACATTAATTGTTCCACAGGCTCCCCGATCTCCATTATGAAGGCGAAAGAGGCTTTCATAATTCTAGCTGACGACACTGAAAATTTCGTACAGGATGCTGCAATATACGTTTATGCTGATCCTGTTAAAGAGGAGCCTAACGCGGCTATCTTCTGTAAATCCGACCTCACCATCATGGGTAATGGCGTGTTGAATGTAGTTGGCAACCATAATGATGGCATAGCAAGCAAAGATGGATTAGTCATTCAAGGCGGGATCATAAATATAAAATCAGTTGATGATGGCATACGTGGCAGAGACTACATTATAATCAAGGGTGGGGTTCTGAATCTCGTCGTCGACGGCGACGGTTTAAAGTCTGATAATCCTGAGGATGTGACACTAGGAAATATCCATGTTGAGAACGGGACGATTAATATTGTTTCGGGAGGCGACGCGTTTCAGGCTGAAAGGAAAGTTCTAATCACAGGTGGAAGTTTCAAGCTAAAATCCGGTGGGGGAAGCACCAGCATCCCATCCGGCAATGTTTCAGCAAAGGGCATTAAAGGGCTTGAAAGCATAACAATTAATGGTGGCGTTTTTGAGATTGACTCGGCGGATGATGCTATTCATTCGAATGGAAAGATAACCGTAAACGCGGGCTATCTTGTCCTTTCGTCCGGAGATGACGCAATTCACGCTGAAGGCTCCGTGGAAATTAACGGCGGTAACATCCACGTTACAAGATCATTTGAGGGTATAGAAGGCGCAGCTGTAACCGTTAACGGCGGAAACATCAAGATCATCTCAAGCGGTGATGGCATAGATGCAGTGGAGGATGCTGGAAACTCTGGGGTCATATCTATTTCGAACGGCTCGATAGAGATAATGTCCGGCGGAGACGCCCTTCAAGCCGAGAATGAAGTTTTGATCACCGAAGGAACCTTCAAACTAGTATCAGGCGGAGGCAGCCTTAGCACTATTAGCTCTGACTTATCTGCAAAGGGCGTCAAAGGAGTTGCCAGCGTTAGGATAAACAGCGGGAATTTCCTGATTGATTCGGCGGATGATGCAATTCACTCAAATGGAAACATAATAATTAATGGAGGTAAATTAATCCTCATGACAAGAGATG
>JAWCTJ010000087.1:0-4592 GCA_038868255.1 Bathyarchaeia archaeon | reverse complement strand
GCTGCCGTCGGGCTTGGTGATCTCAACCGTTACATTTTCGTATCTGTCTCCCGGCGTCACACCATAGCCGAGGCCTCCTGCTGTAGGCGGAGGATTACTGAAGAACACGACCACGTATACTTGCTGATTTACTCCAGCAGGGTTGGGTGTTAACTGCAGATAAATGAATGAGGGGATCTCTTTTATGGCAGGCTGAGAAAGAACTGGATTGGTGTAAGCAACTGCGGAAATAATAAAAATGGCCATAAGCGCTGCTAATACAGGTCTTTTCACCCTTGCGATTTTTCCTCCCCCCTGTTAATGCGTTATTTTACATTTTATTTAAAGCTTTTTAGTGCCTTGGTAGAATTAAGGAGAACACAGCAGTGCAAGAATATTGCCGTTTTTGAGGAATTAAGTGTCCAGAGGGGATCTGTGAAAAGCTACAGGCGCGGCTCATTTGCCTAATACTTCTACGATTTTTCTTCTCGCCGTATGCCCAGTTATGATTTTTATTTGTGAAGCAGGTACGTTGAAATGTTTTGCGAGTTTTCTAATTAATTCCAGGTTTGCCTTACCCTTTTCCGGGCGGGATTTTATTCCTATGACTATTTTATCTCCTTCAACTTTAACGAAATCCTTGTGGAACTTCACTTCAACCGCGTATCGCATATCATACTTGATGATGACTTTTGGTTAATATTTTTAGCTGCGGTAAATAAGTGTCAGCCCTTAGTAATAGCGATGGAGCGAATTGATGATTAATCTATTTTTGTTTTGTAAGTTCGCTTTTATGACCATGCATGGACGATTAGTTTATAGCTTAGAGAGATGATTTAGGTTAAGGTTATGCATGTATGATGAGGACAGTTAACCACGTTTTTGAGCTTATCGGGAACACGCCGATGGTTAGGATTAACAGGATGAACCCGAATCCAAACGTGGAGATCTACGCTAAGCTGGAATGGTTTAACCCTACAGGCTCCTTGAAAGATAGGATTGCATTTAAGATGATAGAGAAGGCTGAGGCGGAAGGGCGACTAACAATGGACAAAACGATTTTGGAGGCTACTTCCGGAAATACTGGAATAAGCATCGCATGGGCAGCTGCTCTTAAGGGGTACAAGTGCACAATTGTGATGCCGAAATCAGTTTCCATTGAAAGGAAGAAGATTCTTAAGGCTCTTGGGGCAAGGCTTGTCTTCGCCTCAACAGAGGCTGAGGCTGTTGCGAAGGCAAAGGAGATGGCTAAAAATCCAAAGTACTTTATGACAAACCAGTTTGCAAACGAATGGAACTGGAAAGCCCATTATGAAGCAACAGGTGAAGAGATTTGGAGGCAAAGTAATGGAAAAGTCACTCATTTTATTGCAGGCATAGGAACTTCAGGAACAATAATGGGTGTGGCGCGGAAACTGAGGGAATACAATAAAGGCGTATGGGTAATAGGAGTTCAGCCCTCACAGCCAAACAGTAAGCAACAAGGACTACTTAACCCTCAGGAGTTCCGGCCGGAAATCTTCAACCCGGATGAGGTGGATGAAATCATGCTGGTGGATGATGCAGACGCATTAAAAACAGCCAAAGCCCTACTTTATGAGGAGGGACTGATGGCGGGAGTATCCTCAGGCGCAGTGATGTACGGAGCCATTAAGAAGGCGAAGGAGATAAAAAGCGGAGTTATAGTGGCGCTTTTTGCAGACCACTGCTTCAAATACTTAAGCACAGAGCTATTTCGCTAGGGCTGATATGTGCACCATGGGTCTTCAGCCAGATAGTCGCCTGAGGGCTCCACGGGCTTTTCGAGGTTGCTGCACTGCTCTATAAAGTTGGATGAAAGCCTATAGGCTCTGGCCCGGCAGCCTCCGCATAGATGACGATATTGGCATCGTCCGCATTTTCCCTTAAGCTTGTCGGGGTCACGCAGATCATTTAGTACTTTGGAGTTGAACCATATTTCCCGAAAGGTTTTTTCACGAATGTTGCCTAGGCCTATCGGCAAGTATGGGCATGGTGTTACCTCGCCAGTTGGGTATATCCGGCAATAGTAAAGCCCAGCTAAGCATCCGCGCATGCCCGCTTGCATATGTCGCATATGACCGCGCATTTCATGTAGCATACGCATATGTTGTGGGACGCATGAAAACTTCACATTTAACCCTAGCCTATCAAGGCTTCCCAGCATTTGACGTATTATTTGCTCATAGGTTTCTGGTGCCATATTCCTTGTTTCGGCGGCTCTGCCTGTGGGCACTAAAATGAAAAGGTGGAAGTTTTCAGCCCCAAGCCGTTCAGCCAGGTCCATTATTTGGCCTATTTCATCCTTGTTATCCAAGGTTACAGTGGTGTTAACCTGAACGAGTATATTCCTTGCACTAAGCTCCTTTATGGCGTTTACAGCCTTCTCCCAGGCGCCTTCAACCCCGCGGAAGGCATCGTGTTTTTCAGGGAGGGCAGAATCAAGACTTATAGAAACCGTGTCCACCCCTGCCTCAGCAAGTTTCCATGCTGCTTCCCTGTCGATTAATGTGCCATTACTTCCAATTCCTACCTTGAAGCCTAGGCTTTTGCCGTGGCGGATAAGATCATAAATGTCTGATCTAAGCATGGGCTCACCGCCGCTTAGTATCAGCAGGGGACGGCTCACCTCAGCTATCTGATTCATAAGCATTTTAGCCTCATCCGTGGAGAGCTCGTTGGGAAGGGCCATGCTGGAGGAGTTCAAGTAGCAGTGCGGACATTTGAGATTACACTTCATGGTGACGTTCCATGAGATTATAAGGGGAACGAAACCCGCAGCTTTTTCTCCAGCTATTTTAAGATGGAACTCGCATACTCCGTCCTTAGCCATCATTTTAGGATGAGTTAACGTGAATGGAAAGGGCATAACCATGTCAAGCATGGCTTGAGCATGACTGAAGCAGAAGTATTTGCAAAAGAGCAACGCGATAGATGGGGTTGCCGCCGCAAAGCGGCTAAGGTAACGTTGGGTTCCATAAACAGGGCAGTTTAGGAAGTGTATGTTTCCATCCAGAGCCTTCATGTTCATTGCTCTTTCGATATAGTGATCTGCCAGCATCAGCTTATCCAACTCGTCCCGTTTGATCCCAACCTTCAAGCTTAATTCGAGGGCTGCATCCACTGTTCGCCTTCCAAAGGCGTTTTTAGCTTTTTCCATTACGGATTCCACCGCGCTATCGCCGTATTTTTCAGCAGCTAAACACGCAGTCAAAAAACTGCTAAGGGATTCACGTTCCTGAAGCAGCCGGAGCTCAACGATTTTTTGAGCCCATTCGCTGAATAGGATTTCAAGGTTAAATTTAGCCTCAGCCTTTCCACATGAAAGCTCAGCTTCCACAAGGGCCAGCTTCTGAAGCAACTCAACAGCTATTCCAATTTTATTCCCATCTGCCAAAGGCTTCTTCGGCATCTCGCGGGATAGTGATGGCAGATGCTTCCTGATTAGATATTGCACATCCTCCAAGAAGTCGCTATAGCATTTTTCAGCAAGTGCCTCAACACTGTCGACCTCTAGGCTGAAGGCTCCATTTAGGATTTCACGTTCAGCAGCCATTTTAGTGCACATGGCAATGTGATAAAGTAACGAGCCCAGCATTCCCGGATCCGAATTTCTGCTACTTCTGCATCCATAAAAAACCTCGTGAACAAGCCTCCTAGAGGATTCAGAATCGCCTGAAGACAACGCGTTAAAAGCGCGGTTAAGCTTTTGTCTCCGCTCAGCCAGCAGATCAATCCACTTGTGACTATGGAAGCGGTCAAACTTCATACTTTATCCCAGAGCTTAAAGTGACACGTGTTCAAAAACTTATTAGCCTTACGTTCCAGCATGCTTCTCTCGCCATCTAACAACGGTTGAAAGACGCATATCAAGTTGTATCCGAAATTCAAGCATATTGCCAGTGGATTTGAACCTAAAGAACTGGCGCCGGGAGTGGGATTCGAACCCACGCGGCCCATGAGGGCCACAGGCTCTCAAGGCCTGCGCGTTATCCACTCCGCCTTCGGGATTGGGACTTCAGGGGTTCCCAGTTATCCCGGCGCTCCCGGCGGAGTAATGGTATGTGCCATCGAAATTTTAAACCTTTATCTTATCCAGAGACCGAAAGCTCTAAATTTTATGCTATTCTACTTTTCAAAGAGCATGTAAGAGGGCCGGTAGTCTAGCCCGGTTAGGACATCCGCTTGACGTGCGGAAGGTCACCGGTTCAAATCCGGTCCGGCCCACTTTTTAATGGAACATATAGCGGTACGCCCAGCTGTTTAGCTTGAGTTGCTTTTAAGTGTAAAGGGTGAACATGTGAAGAAGGCTACTGGGAGGGTTAAACATGCCTTTTAATCATCATAGCAGACAGCAATATCAATATTAGACTGTAGGTTGAGAAAAGTAGCAGCATCTTGTCTGATAATAGGGATAACTCGTTTATCCATTCATTCATGACCCTAACACCTTCGTGAACCGTCATGTTTGAGTCGGCTACACTCCGTATAGCGTTTCCTATCATATCTCGCGCAAGGGAGGTTGTAACGGCCTTGAGTCCGAAAAGGTAGAGCGATCCTAATACGCCCAGGATGCCTAATGTCAAAGATATAAA
>JAWCTJ010000086.1:0-4911 GCA_038868255.1 Bathyarchaeia archaeon | reverse complement strand
CAAGTATACTGTCAAAATCAAAAGCCAGTCAAACGTAACCGTCAAAAGTTTCATCATGAAGACAGCATGTTCAAGGCGTGTTATGTTCATAAACATTATGAAACCGGCGAGCAGAACGCGGTAAAGTGGAGGATACCAAGCAATTTCAGATGGAGAAATCTTTGCACCATTTGATATTTCAAGAGCCTTTGCTAAGTGAACAGCGGGATCATTCCCAAGAATAAAGCCATTAGAAGATATTAATAAATAGAAAAGTGCAAAAATCAGCATGGAGAATAACGAGAAGAAAAATTTATCATAAGGTATTTTAGCTATAGTCATCACCGCCACCGTTAATGAAGCACGTGTGCACTTTAAATATTACAGTTTTATCATTGATGAAAACCAAGCGGAAGGCCGGGTCATTTAGAAACTTTTTAACATCATAATGATCCCGTTTGAAGGCTATGAAAGAAATATTCTTTTCCCGTAAAATCTCCCTATAATCCAAGATTTTTACAGGAGGTATTTCTTTGCCGCTATACATCATCCAGAGAGCAGTTGAATTATTCATTCCTGATAAAAGCTTTTCATCTCCGATTTCGACAGTGAAAGCTCCAAGCATCAACTGAAAATCAATGTTCCATGGGTTTTTAGAGCTGTAAATAAGCTCCAAACACTGTGGATAATTATGAGCGAAGATATTCATGTAAGGGGAATAATTGCCAAAAATAATTCGCCCACAGATTCCAAATTCCTGATTCAGCATTATAAAGTTTTGTTTAGATTTTAAAATTTTGCCATTCACATATATGATAAGTTGAACATATTCTATTTGTACATCTCTATTAGTGCTTTCCACCTTCAAAGAAATTTTGCAGAAATTTTTACCTTTATAGACTTCTATTTTCCTTGTAAAAGATAGGTCAGCGTTTTTCCTCACCAAAGTAAGGCACATAGACTCTGCTGTTTTTTCTTCAATGTATACATTGCTTAAAGGAATACTTGACGCCTCGACTATCATGGGTTGAGCGTCTTTTACACAGAAAATTACTGTAGCGCTATCATTTAGGTACATAATCGGAAATGGATAAAGAGTGTTATGGCTTTCAACGAGCAGCACAGGGTTATATCTACCAGCATATCCATCATCTCTTACCTCAATGAAACCATTATTTATAACGAAGTTTGTATCAAGCAATGTTCTTGCGATATAAGCGGCTTCAAATTCATGAGGGACTATCAGAAATTGGGGATCCGTACCACTTAATGTTATGCGTTGGCCAAATCCTGAAATCCACCAGCCATAACCGTGCTCTGAGATAAATATGGATTCTGACGGGGTTTTTTCTTGAATCCATTGTATCGATCGAAATTCTGGTGCGGAAACAACGCGGTAATAATCAGCTATGGAAAAACCTCCCGTTGGCCCAGCAAAAATGGGCAAAACGCTAAATGAAAGTATAGTTAGAACCAAAGTCAACGATGCACCATAAAAGGTTACATAAGGGATCTTTACTTTTTTAGTTGCAGTAACTTTTTGAACTAACCTTGACAGATATCTAAGCCCATGGTCAATTAAAAGTGCCAGAAATATTACAATAGGCATAACTATAAAGTGAAGTAATCTGAAGTAGTCAGTATACAACCCTACAAGGAAAGCCTGCGTTGCAAATGCCGGCAACAGAATCCATATACAAAATAACAATGCGATCCTCCGAAAGAGGACACCACTATACTTCTTTGAGAGGGCTATAATGGACCCCGCAGGTATCAAAGACGCAAGTACAATGGAGAGAGGAACGATACGCGTAAGCATTGTTGCCTCTCTATTTTCTGAAACAACGCCTGAAAAAACCCCGAAATTTCCCAGATATAATGGGAGAACTTTACCTATGAATGGCAAGGCTATGATAAAACCTAGGAGTATTGCGGATAAAACTTTAGTGAAAAACCTTATTTCCCCATGCATCATCCTTGAAAACAACAAAGTCAATGCTAAAAATGTGAGCGTTATGCAAAGGTAAACTACCGAACTCAATGAGTGAGTGAATATTACAGTCCCGGTTAAGATTGAAACAAGAATTACGAAGGTTTTCGTCGGCAAAACTTCCTCTTTAATAAGCAGGTAGAAAATCGTGGGAATTACAGCAAGAGTTATGACGTTTGGATACCCACCCCATAGAAGCATTTCGAGGTCATACCTTGATATTGCCATGAGAAAAGCTGCAATAAATGGAGCAGAATTCAACGCCCATGCTTTTCTTGCTATAAGATATGCACATAAAATCATAAGTGAAGAAAAGAGAGCCGCAACAAAAGCTTGTGCAACATAGTCGGGCAAATTGGTTTGAAGCATTATAACTGATGTGAATATATGAAAACCCGGGTGAGTTAATGAAAGTCCACCGCCCATGTGAAATTGATTCCAAGAAAATTCACCATCATGCATTAGTATGGAATTGATTATGCTGTTGTGCAGTCCAAGATCAGGACCTGGAGGATATCCATGAGAAAACAAAAGCAGAAAACGGTAAATAAATGAGAACATGAAAATTGAAAGCACTACAATGTCTTCTTTCATTCTAGAGTTCACTTATCTCACCTCATACAATCTTGCAACTTTTGTTCGGTAAAACTTAAATTTCACCATCCTTTATAGAGCTCGTTGAAGGGATATATGAATGTCATGGCTTAAAGCTATGATGGAAAAAGAACCGCCAGAACCTGAAAGTCCCATAGGAACAGTGGTAATAGGAACCTTGGAACCAGACATGCATGAAACACCAAAAGAAATGGTTCGTAAAGCGCTAAAGAGGGCTGGTTTTAAAACTGTCGATTTGGGCAAGGCAGCGTCTCCGCAAAACTTTGCAGCTAAAGCAAAGGAAACAAATGCGGACATTATAGCAGTATCAATAAACACTAAACCGGCTAAGGACAATATACCTAAATTAAATCAAGCAATAGTTGACGCGGGGCTGAAGGGGAAAATCATATTAATGATCGGTGGCGCCGCCGTAACAAAGGAAGATGCAGACGCTATCGGCGCATTATACGGCAAAAGCAAGGAGGAAGCTGTTGCAATAGCTCAGAAAGCTATTGGAGAAAGGAAAAAGTAAAAAGGGAATAAAGTATGTTCAAATTTAATACACCGCAGCAAATTTTCGAAATAGGTAAAGTCAAAGTCGGTGGACAGCCAGGTGAGTTGCCAACAGTGCTTATAGCTTCGATATTCTACGAAGGACAAAAGATCGTCAAGGACGGGGAGAAAGGAGAATTTGACAAGAAAGAAGCAGAGAATCTGCTGAACAGGCTTGAGCAGTTAAAGGACTTAACCGGAAATCCATTCATGTTGGACGTTGTGGGAACAGGTGAGGAAGCCTTCAAGAAGTATATAGATTTTGTCGCCGAAGTTACTGATACATCTTTCCTTCTAGATGCAATAAGCCCAAAGCTTCGGTTGGCAGCAGCACAACATGTCAAAGAAGTTGGACTTCAAGAAAGGGCTGTGTACAGCTCCATCAACAAGGGAAGCCCTAAGCCAGAGTTGGAAAAGATAAAAGAAAGCGGCATTAAAGCAGCAATTATACTGGCTGAAAATCCCGCAGATAACTCTGTTAATGGTAAGCTTGTGGCAACCGAGCAAGCTGTTACTCGGGCAAAGGAAGCCGGCATCGAAAAATTCTTGATAGACACATCGATCCCAGCTTTTGGGCCTGATATGGGTTCAGCGGTGAGGGCGATCTACTACATAAAGGAAAAGTTTGGCTATCCCACTGGAGTAGGCACTGGAAACGTTGTCACCACATGTGGATGGCTGAAAGTAAACTTCCCAAAGGAAGTTAGACGATGCATCGATGGCGCAACCAACGCAATAATGCAGACGATGGGAGCAAACTGGTTGATGTTTGGGCCCATTGAAAGATCAGACTACGTGTTTTCTATGGCGGCTATAGCAGATGCCTATGTATTAAGCGCTACAGCAGAACTTGACATAAAACCGCTCGTGGATACTCACCCAGCCTTTAAGGTATTCATGTAAAATCCCAACTTTCCCCTCTTTTATTTTGAAATTGTAAGGATCATCATAAAGATGATAACTCTGCAGAAACTCAAGAGTAACCGTTGGTTCCCAATTATAATAACGCTCACGATGGCAGCAGCAATTATGCCCAGCATTATATCAAGCGAATCTCCTCTAATATTTTTAAACTACATCCTAGGGTTTGTGTACATCTCATTCATACCGGGACATTGTTTTCTCAGGCTGTTATTCCTTGACAGATATAAAGAAATTGATTTTATAGAAATGATCGTCCTATCGGTAATTCTAAGCTTCAGCATAGCTGGGCTTTCAGGGCTAATTTTAGGGTTAACTCCAATCGGGTTGAATCAAACTTCAGTCAGAATATCTCTTTCACTACTCACTATTCTTTTTGCGGTAATTGCAATTACAAGATCTAGCTGAGTTTTATATGCAGAGATCGAAGCAAATATGCCATTGATGTCTTAAGAGCTGAAACTCCGTAGACACCGCCCTTCATCAACATCTTTAAGATGTAATTCGGTCTCAGATAGAACTGCTGATAGGCTCTGAATCGGATATCCTTCAGCTTTTCCATGCTAAGATAGGGTGTTTCAAAGACAGGAGTTGCCGTATCATACTTATCAAAATCCTCAGTCTTCAACCATCCCTTCTCCTTTACAAGATCATATAGAGGGGTGCCTGGATAGGGAGTTGCTATATAGAAGCCCACATCCACAGGATTCAAGCTTTTGACGAAATTAATCGTCTCCCAAGCAGTTTCCTCAGTTTCTCCCGGAAAACCCAAAATTACGCTCGCCACAGTCATCAACCCAACTTCATGAGCAATCTTAAAGGCTTTCCTCGTCTGTTCAATCGTGAACTTCTTGTGCATCTTGTCTATTATC
>JAWCTJ010000085.1:0-5030 GCA_038868255.1 Bathyarchaeia archaeon | reverse complement strand
GTCCTCACCTATCGGGGATTAGCCCCAGTTTCCCGGGGTTGTCCCCGTCCCAAGGGTAGGTTAGCCACGTGTTACTGAGCTGTGCGCCGCGCCTCCACCATGGCTTAGAGGCGCACGACTAGCATGTCTTAGTCCCACCCCGATAGCAGTGGGGTCCGGCAGGATCAACCGGAGTTGATTGCCGGATGCTTATTTGCTGTACGGCCGCAAAGCCGACTGGAATTGGAGGGGCACCACACAACCAAAGCCCAATTCAGACCTAACAGGTAAACGTCAGGTCCACATTAATGTGCCCGCAATTGGAGGCCAACCATATTCATCCAAGGGCATTTAACGCCCTCTTTGTCAGGGTTGGGCCGCCGCCGTAGATTGCGGGCAGCTTCGTTCACCAAGGTAATTCTGGAAGACTCGAAGCAAATATAAACATTTCCGTTGAGGTTAATATGTCTTCCCATAACCATTTTTCAGGCTGAGTATGAGTTTTATTTGAGCTATTTCTGCTTGGACACGTACTGGGGCAGATTTATCCTAACTTGGGAGTCACAATTATCGATGCCTATAAGTTGGATGATGTCCCTGTAGAGCTGAAGGAAAAGCGTGCCTTTCTCTGTTATCTTGTATAATTGTTTGCCTCTCCTGTCCGTCTTTTCCAGCAAATCGGCCTTCAGTGCCAGTGTTATGTAGTGGTTCAGCTGGGCGAAGCTTAAACTCGCTCGATTCATTATCTGCGTCTTCAAAGCACCGTTTCCAGAGAGGCTGAGAATCTGAGCAATTATGTCAAATTTATCTCTGCGCCTATGAGCAGCAGACAATCCTGGAGAGGTCACATCCAAAAGTAATCCCCTTCCTAAGCCTTCACCCTTTCTCATTATCTTAAGTGATTATTAAGACCCTTTTAAACAGTGTTTCACATTGATGAGTATTCCAAGTTCCGAAATAACAATGCGCATATCCATTGAAGGGCATAAGAATAAAACTCAAGTCTTCCCATAGACATAAGAACAACCGACTATCATCGGGACATAGTTAAAAAGGGGGGAAAGAGTGTTTGCACCTTTGTTATAGCTTTGGAATTTTCTTGAAACGGCGAAGAGCTATTAGAACAGGGATTGAGGATAATGGCAGAGCAACAAGCAGGTTTATGTTTTCTGGGATAGGGTTTGTGAAAACATTTACTAATCCCCAATCGTCAGGTACATTAACGCTTGATCCGTCAGGCCATGCTTGAACTGCCGTCCGGCTTGCATCATAGGCGGCTACTCTTATCCACATTTCCGGCTGTATGCCGAAGTGTATATGTTCTATTTTGAACTCGTAAATTCTGTGGGAGTTTCCGTTCAGCGGAGACGCACTCATAGTGCTTACCGCCTCAACATGGTCGGGCCATGTGTAGTCTGTTGTTTCAGTCCATCCTGTTCCAGTTCCCTTGTAAACCTTAACTTCTCCGGTTTTTGGGTAATAGTCTATTCTTATGCAGTCAGTTTGAGGCGCATTACCGCCTGTAGGCCTACCGCCAAATGTGGTTGCTGTTGCATAACAAATTTGAAGATAATCTCCATTATCATCTGTGGTGTCGTTAAAGAGCTCGATGATGTAGTACTGGTTTAACCCAAGAAGGATAACTTGAAACGAACTTCATCCTGAAAACAGCGTTTCCACCGGCAAACGACGCTCCATCAGCGTCATTCCACTCGTCCATGCTTGTCCATTTTCCATCCATTGTCGGCGTTGTAATTGCAACATAGTCGTTTACGCTATATCCCTCCTTGTAGGCGCCAACATTTTTTCCAAAATCCATTAACAGCACAAAGCTTAGTAATGCTATAACGCAAAGCAGCGGCAGAAACCGTTTCCTCATTAGCACCCCTATTAATTGCATCTGGATTTTACCTTAAAAAAAGTTGCTGCGAGTAGAACTATTGAAGCCTAACGCATCAATCATCCGCCGATTAGTAGCGATCAATGAGTGACTCTTGGGATTGATGAGCCAAAATGTTCGGTCTTGCTTTCCTTCCATCCCTTAATCTTTGGGATATACCAGCAAGCGACGAGCCAATGATAATTGAATAATATAATTAATGGAAGCATGATTAGATATTTTAAGCCTCTTTCTCTAAGAATGCGCAGCCCAATCAGGGCAACGTTGAAAATCCAAAGCCACATCCAAAATGTGATATAAAAGCTTCGATAGGTTACACCTAACAAGTAGAGAAGCACCAAGAAGTAACCATAATAGCTCAGTACAATACTGAGGTGGCTTATGAGTATATGCCATACGTGGGGAATCCTGTGAAGTTTAGGGAGGTATTTCCGCAAAACTTGGTAGTTACCTCGAAGCCACCTTGCCCTCTGCTTGAAAAAAGATGTCCATTTCACTGGTTTTTCATCATATACCATAACGTCGGAGGCATATCCAATCTTGTACCTCTTCTCCAGAAGTTTGAGGCTTAAGTCATAATCTTCAACAAGGATCTTCTCATCCCAGAACCCTACATCCTTTAAAGCGGAATATTTCACGGCTTGCCCGGTGCCTCCAAGTAAAGCGAAGATGCCTAGATTGCTTCCGGAGCGTTCTACAGAGTCCGTAAAAGCAACCCATTCAAGGTCTGTCAATGTTGTGAGAATGTTTAATTTGCTGTTAGAGGCGCATATTCGCGCTTGAACTGCATCATACTTTTGGAAGTATGGCACAAGCTTTTCCAGGAAGTCACTGTCGATTCTGGCATCAGCATCGAAAACCACGACTATGTCGCCCTTTACGTGCTTCACTCCGTAGTTTAAGGCGACGGGTTTGCCATAGGGACCGTTAAATTCCAGCACCTTTATCCTGTCATCTTTTACGGATTTCGCCGCTTCGTATGTTCCATCAGTACAATTATGGGCAACGACTATGGCTTCCCAGTTACTGTAAGTTTGCCTCTTTAAGTCCTCAAGCAGGTTCTTTATAACGTTCTCCTCGTTTCTTGCTGCAATTAGAATAGAAACCATTGGCATGTGGGGGTTAAAGGGTTTAAATTTCGAAGGCTTATGTTTTAGGGAAAATAGAAAGCCGGCTAGAAGATAGAAAATCCATCCTAGGCTGATGTAGAGGCTCAGGTAGGCGATCACGTAGCTTATAAGGGTTAGGTCTAGGGTGATGAAGGACAAAGTGAAGGTTACAGGTTTTATCTCACCGAAAGTTAGATAGAAGAATAATAGGCTGGTTAGAAACCAAGTTAAACCGAATAGGAAATCCTTCCTTGTTAGAATACCTAATTTCAAAAGTATAGCTTTTAATGTAGAATTTTGGTCGGCGAGTTCTTCACTCACCATTCAGCATCATTAAACTACTCCTTTAAAAGGAAGGAGGATAAAAATTTTAAGTCTTAGTTGAAGCTATGTGGTTTCTAAATGATTTAGCAGAATCAGTTCAAGCGACGACTTAAAAGGGTTATTATCAATGGGTAGGTTACGACCCATAGGGTTGAGTATAGCCAACCATGATAGTTATGGAAGATCCATATGTCGCCTCCGTTTAAGGCTATCTCGAAGATTGTTATAATACGCAAAACATTTATTGCATATGTTACGATGGCGCCGAGGGTGAAGTATAGGATTTTCAGTCTTTTCGAAACTGGAAGGGATTGCAGGAAAGTGGACACCGTAACCGTGTAAATTATGAGGCTTTCAACGCCAGCGCATGGCCAGGCTATACCTAAACCTGCGTCGGCATTCCGTATGGGATCATGAACCCGCATATAAACGAGGGGACCGTAGGTTCTGTCTACAGCATTATATAGGCCTGTCTGATATCCCATTAAATTTAGGATGGCGGCTGCCACCTGTGCCGTTGGAAATACAAGAGCTTGGAAAGGCGTGAAGTATCCGCCTGGAAAGGCCCAGTCTACGATGAAAACCATGCCTACGGCGCCTAGGAAAAATGCTGGGGCATGAAAACCAATGGATATGGATTTGTAGAATGCCAAAATCATTAATGCTGAAAGAGCTGCGAAGCCAAGATATTCCACAGAAAGGGTGAGATACATTTGTTTAGCTAATGGGCTGTTGGGGTATGTTGATATTAGCATAAGCTCTGTCATGCCGATCTGGCTTAGCAATGCAAAGTATATTATTGTGTATAGGGTTGGAAGAAGGCTTACAAAGATTAAAAATGCCTTCGAAACTGCCCTAACCTGGATTTTTTCCCAGTGGAATGCCAATTTAAATGAGGCTAGCCATATGAAGAAGATATACAATGCCCTACCAGGGTACATTATTGAAAAAGAGTTAGGATCAATAAGGTAAAGTATGAAGAGGACTGGGATAAAAGAAGCGGCGGGCATGAGCTTAACCACATTTTCCTTTCTGAAAAAGTCCCTCACGCCCTCAAATATTGAAACGCCCATTCCTTGAAAAACCCTCGCAGCCTTGTAAGCATATAAACTAGCATTTTAATGATAAATTTTTCATCACCGTCCAGAGCGGCGTGTCCACTTTGGCGGTGTCCAATTAACTGGAAATCTGCTTCTGTGTTGTTGGATTTAGCAGTTTACTAACAACAACATTTTACAGAGCCTAGAAGCGAGGGCTTCCTGTACAGAAAACTACAGCGGATCCTCCGTTTCTGGCGACGGCCTCAAAAAATCCTCCACAAGGTTTTCCGGAGCATTCACCAAGGTTGGCCATACCTCACACCGAAAACGTAGGCTCGCTTGGCTAAAAGTTTGAGATGTGCTTTCCCAGCGAAAATTAGCTGAATCCGGCATCTTCTAGTGACTTTCTTTAACTTTTCTAGATCTGAAAACAATAAAGTATGCCTTTTATATTCTGTGGCTCTTCGTGCAAATCCCAGATCTGAATGTAGAAATTTTTCTGAGGCAAATGCGAATGCTAGCTCTCCCGTCAAGCGTACAAAAAACCAGTCACCGAAACCACGCGCACTCCTTTAATTCTAAGAAGCCCATAAGTATGCGTGGTTTTACCAGTCCCTGAAGGCGCAATTAGGCAAACTCCTTTGCCATCTACATCCACACATGCACCGTGAACAGAAT
>JAWCTJ010000084.1:0-5033 GCA_038868255.1 Bathyarchaeia archaeon | reverse complement strand
ATGAACGCCTAACCCGATACCAAGTAGAACACATAGCAGGCGAAAGAGGCTCCAGAACACGCTACAAACCACCAAAATGCCAAACCCTAAAAACCCACGGAATATGCACAACCTCCGATGGGCTTTGCAGTAGAATAAATCACCCGCTCAAGTATTACCGGCAGAAAGCAAAAACCGAGTAATGTCCCCTATTACGCCTAAACTTGCGCAGATTTTATATATGGTTTTATCCAACAAAAAGAATACTTTACAGCGTATTCTGGCCTCGAATAAGGTGAACAGGCCCAATGCACTGGAAAGACAAGCATGTTCTTGTAACGGGTGGGGCGAGCTTTATCGGTAGTCATTTAGTTGACAAACTCGTCGAGTTAGGGGCTAAAGTTACTGTTGTGGACAATTTCAGCAGCGGCACGCTTGAAAACCTTTCGCAGTCCATTCAAAAAATACGTGTTGTAAAAATGGATTTGGAATGGTGTCGCCTCGATGAAATTGTAAAAGTCTTTAGAGGGCATGATGTTGTGTTTCACTTGGCTGCAACTCACGGGGGAAGGGGCTATATTCATACTCATCCAGCTGACGTATGCTCAAACTTTGCCATAGACCATCATGTGTTTGAGGCGTGCCTAAAAGCCGACGTTGAAAGAGTAGTTATGGCCAGTAGCGCCTGCGTATATCCACCGAAACTTCAAGCAACAACAGATTCAGATTATTTACTGAAAGAAGACGACACAAACCCATTTAGGTTGGACGAACCTTTAAGCGCCGATATTGAATATGGCTGGGCTAAGCTCATGGGTGAGGTTCAACTCATTGCTTTCATAAAACAATATGGAATTAAAGGGTGTATTCTGAGATTTGTAACAGCCTATGGACCCAGAGAAAATGAAACTCACGCTATAATAGCCCTGATTTACAAGGCATTTGAAAGAATGGACCCATATGTTATATGGGGTTCAGGAGAGCAGGAAAGAGACTTTACCTATGTTTCTGACATAGTTGACGGGACCATTTTAGCCGCTGAAAAAGTAACCGATGGTACACCGATAAACTTGGGTACTGGTAAGAGATATAAAATAAAAGATGTGGCCTCCAAAATATTTGACATAATGGGATGGAGACCTAAACGCATAATCTTTGATGCGTCTAAACCGGAGGGCGTTGCAAGTAGAGCTTTAGATATTTCAAGGGCCAAAAATCTTTTGGGCTGGTCGCCTAAAGTCAGCCTTGAAGAAGGTCTGAGGAAAACAATTCAGTACTATATTAGCACCCATAAACCCAGAGGATATGTTGATGAGAAAATATTGATGGAGCGTTTTGTGGAGGATGAGTGAGAAAATAATTGATACTTTCACATGTAATGTTGGAAAAGCGCCTGTCGCTGTGCTTATGCCGGTGCACAATGAGGATAAGATAATAGAGGAAGTGGTTACCGAATTCTATAGTGTCATAGGTTCCATAATGCCTTTAGAACTTGTTCTAAGCGAAGATGGAAGCACAGACGCTACGCGTGACGTAATTGAAGGATTGAGCAGGAAAATCCCTCTAAAGGCTATACTTTCACCTCACCGTAAGGGTTATGCGGGTGGAATTAAAGATGGATTAACATTAGTTGAATCCGAGTATGTTCTTATAACAGATTCTGATGGTCAACATGATCCAAAAGACTTCTGGAAACTTTGGGAGCTACGTACCAAATATGACATAGTAAGCGGGTATAGAGAAAAAAGAGCAGATCCTCTCTACAGAAGAGTCATGTCTAAAACATTCCAGATGATGGTTAAACACGCATGCGGTCTACCAAATTTTGTTGATATGACTGCGCCATTTAAACTTATGGAGACAAAAGTTGCCAAAGAAATAGCGAAGGAATGCAAGTACATGAGTGAAAGTTTTTGGAATGAATTTATAGCGAGAGCTTATAGCAAGGGTCTTAGCATAATAGAGATTCCTGTTAATCATAGAAGTAGAAAGGATAACAGTTCAACACGCGTCTATAAGCCTTGGAAAATACCGAAAATTGTTTGGGCCCAGCTTAATGCACTAGCCAAGCTACGGTTGGAAATTCTTAACGGCAAAAGTATTGGCAATCGTTAACTGTTGTATGACTAGGACAGAAGGAGTGTGAAATAACTGAAGATTCTTGAAGTCGCAGCGGACGCTCCTCCATATAAAGGTGGAATAAGCCGTTTGGTAGGTATACTTTCTACTGGACTTAAAAAGCGAGGTCACTTGGTGAAAGTTGTAACACCTAGAATACGCTTCATGGAATTTAAGTTCAGCACTATTCCCTTTCGCCGATGGAATCATTATGATGTAGTTCACCTACATGGACCAACGCCCTTTCTCTCCGATTTCATGTTTGCCCGTTCGAAAGTGCCAATTGTTTATACTCATCATGCAGAAATATGCTGGATTTCTGATGGTCTTTCAAAGATTTACAGAAAATTCCATAATCTTTTGGCAAAAAAAGCTCAAGCAGTAATAGTTCACTCCCATGATTATGCACAACTCTTCAAGAAAATGGGCAATGTCTCAGTTGTAAGAGTACCTCCTCCGTTTTCCCCGCCTAAAGACATTAACATAAAGAGTAAAGGCGATCCATTTACTGTTTTGTATGTAGGCCAGTTCCGCCCATTCAAAGGGATAGACGTGCTTATCAAGACTGCCAGATTATTACGAGATGTGAATTTTTTCTTAGTTGGCGACGGTTATTTGAAGTCGAAGTTAATGCAAATGTCTAAAGGTCTTTCAAATGTTAAGTTTTTTGGAAACCTGAGCGATGAAGAGTTGATTGATTTGTACAGACGGTCTCACGTGATTTGCTTGCCATCTATAAATACAACCGAAGCCTATGGACTTGTTTTGATCGAAGGTGCTTTGTTTGGATGTGTTCCTGTCGCTACAAATCTTCTTGGTGTGCGAGAAAATATATCTTTGTTAAAGGGTTTACTTTTCGAGCCAAAATCATACTATTCTTTAGCCGAGAAAATTAGGATGTTGTTCAATGACAGAAAATTGTGGATTGAACTTGCTGAAAGATCTCAAGCTGCTGCCGTTGATTATGCAAGCAAATATACTGTAGACTATTATGTCAATACACACGAGGAGATTTTTAGGGTTGTGTCTCATAAAACTTAATCAAGTGATCTTTAAGACATGCAAACATAGCGTCTCATTAAGCTTTTTATCAATTCTAGCTGCTGGAATGTTTTTCAGAATCTATAATCTGCTATTTTTCCACCCTATGACGGCGGATGAATGTGTTTACACGCAAGCGGTTTTTGCGATAACAAAGGGGTACATGCCTTATAGGGACATTTTCGTTGCGCATCCTCTTGTCTACTTCTATATCGAATATCCCTTCATGTGTCTCTTTCCAAGTCTTTTAAGTGCGAGACTGGTTTCGGTGTTGTTGAGTTTAGGGGTTATGCTGCTCACTTTTTACATCGCTAAAAGTTTATATTCTCGAGAGGTAGCGTTACTTGCCATGGCTCTTTTCGCTTTTTCGCCCTACACCATATATTATAACAAGCTGGCCATCGTGGAAAATGCTGTCTTATTTTTTGTAACGCTCTCTCTTTATTTCTTCTTCAAGTATTATAAATTCGGTAGAGGAAGGGACCTATTCTTTTGCGGATTCCTTTCGGGAATTGCTTTTATCTCAAAGTATTCAGCGCTTGTAGTGATAATAGTCATTGTCTTCTTTGTGGCTTTGAAAGACTTTAAAAGGCTCGGAAATTTCATAGGAGCAACCTCTCTAATGCCATCCTTATTCTTGCTCCTACTTGTTCTATCTAATGTTCACAATTATTGGTTCG
Source organism: Bathyarchaeia archaeon (assembly GCA_038868255.1). Lineage (GTDB taxonomy): Archaea > Thermoproteota > Bathyarchaeia > Bathyarchaeales > Bathycorpusculaceae > DRVV01. Next base: position 1,215 of record JAWCTJ010000084.1, on the reverse strand, counting down.
CTCAAACCGTTGTTTTTCAGATAATTCGTTTCGGTTTTCCATTGCATATGAAGCTTTTCGAGCTTGGGTTTTTCCTCGCTTTGTCTTCACCACTATTTGTAGCCGCAACTCCAATCATAACCTTCAAGAAAAGTAAAGAAGACTTCATGATGATACTACTGTACATCATACCCTTTATGCTTATTCTTCTAGGTAAGGTGATCATTAATCATTATTTTCTGATGCTCTTACCTATTCTTTGCATTATAGGAGCCCGAAGTTTGCACCAGTATATTTGCTATAAAAAAGGGAAAAAAATGTATATAACGACTGCAGCGATCGTATCAATTTTCGTGGTTCACTTCTTTATAACCAGCAGCCTTTTTGTAGGTTCTCCTAGCTCCGAGTTGGCTGTTCGCGCTAAAATGGAAGTTGCTGATTACATAAGAAACATAACAGCCGACAACGATAAAATTTGGACAACAGAGGCTGACATAGCCTTTTTTGCCACAAGATTGATAATATCTCCGAATTCAACAATATGGAAGTATCAGGGTTTCTACGAGGATGTTTGGGGGTTCTTCGGCACATCATACATTGGGGGGTTTGCCGGTTATTCAAACGGCTTGATAACTCTCAATGAGATTCGACAAGCCTTGGATGTTGAAAGGCCTAAAGTCATCGTCATTATGAGAAATAAAATCGCGGATAATTTGATTTGGAATGGTATAAACACCCCTAACTATCATGAAGATGGTTTAGCAGAATATATTCTTACAAACTACCGTTTGAGCTTTACCCATCACAACATAGATGTTTACGTCATAAAATGAAGTTTACACCCGCGAAAACTTTCATGATTGAAACCATTTCCGCAATAATTGTTTTAGAGCTTTTAAGGATCTTGACTATCTAATAAGTGGGGCGAAGGACTATGAATCAGAAATCCTACAACTTCATCCGAGGCTTTTTCAGTGAATACTATGGACGATATTATTCTCCGGAGGCACCTTCAAGAATGGAGAAACGCGAGTTCGGCTTTGCTTTGTTTGAGGGTTTTATGCTTCGGCATAAAAGTTTCAATAACTTTGGAGAGTTGAAGAATTTTCTGGAGAACACAGTTCCTATGGATGCCTATTATTCGTGTGCGTACTATGAGAATCCGACTGCGGAGATGGATCAAAAGGGGTGGTTGGGTGCAGATTTGATTTTTGATGTGGATGCTGACCATATACC
>JAWCTJ010000083.1:0-5400 GCA_038868255.1 Bathyarchaeia archaeon | reverse complement strand
CAGACACTTTTGAATGCCATTGAATTTTACGAAGACTCCAGCTGACATGCCAGTCTTGAGGAGTAAACGGGCTACATTCAGCTTCGTTAGCGGTTCAGGCGCAGGAGGTATCCTTCTCGGGATGACAACGTAATCGCCTGGTTTTAGGTTAATGGCTGAGGTTGCATGGATTTCTCCGCTATCTGAAATCGTAAATAGCGAGTGCCCTGCTGTAACCTTAACCCGCCGTCCACTACGCAGCCTAACCTCGTATATTCTGGACTTTGGATGCTTAAAGTATCCAGTTACTTCACAGAGCTCCACCTGAAATGTTTCCGGATTAAATGAAACAACTTTAACATCATTAGACCTTGATTCAACAAGATCGCCAATTTTAACAAATTCGTATCCATTGGATCCGTAAATCAAAATGATCTCGTCGTAAGGCAAACTAAAGTTTGGGTCTGAAATTGTTACTTCGTAGCCTCTGCCATATGTGGCTACGTTGTAGTTTACGCTGAAGAAGCTGTTGAACCTGTAGGGACCTATGACTTCTCTGTGAAGTTCATATTTTATTATGCCTCTTTCCATGGCGAGTTTCAGCGGCTCCACCATGCCCTTATACTTGAACCAGTCGTTGAATTCGGGAACTATGAAGTTGAAGGTTCTTCCTGCGTAGGCCTGTCCTATTCGGATAAAGCGGGCGGGAGTCATGCCGGCTGCGTATCGGTTGCGTCCCGGAATGCCATGCGGGTATATTTTGGCGTCAATTTTGCCGAGGATCATATCTCTTGTGGAGAAGCTTTTGCCTGTGCCTGGCTCGCCGAACAGCGCCAGGTTATATCCGGTGCGCATGCCTGTTTTTCCCTTTTCATGTATTATTTCCACCTCAGCCAAGCCGTACTGCTGTATTATGCTTAGGAAACTGTCAAAATATAGCACAGGACCGAACAGGCTGGTAAGGTAGTCTGCAAGCGCCTTCACGGAGAAGGTCTTTCCAAACTTTATGGTGGCGTCCAGCCGGTGCTTCAGCAGATCCGCTAAATACTCATTAAGCACAGCGTCCATTTTGGCTATTTCCTGTCGCTCCAGCTCCACATAGTCCACTTCGCCCTCTCCAGCAGCCGCGGCCGCTTGTGCCGCTTCAGCGGTTGGAGGAGTAGGTTCCCGCGTTTTAACCGGTGTACCCAGCTCATGCTGGATCAGCGGGAAAATCTCGTCAGGTATTTTCCATTCCGCGTAATTCTCGCCCCTATAGGAAACCTCAATTATCTTCAGTTTTTCAAGATCAGCAATTATCGGCGCCAGGTTCACAGGCTTTTTAAGTTGGCCTTCTATGTCTCTTAAGCCGCAGCTTTCGCTGGATTGCAGGAGAACCCTGAGGACCTCCACGACGCTTCTGCCATACTTGTCCATTATCTCGCGAAGCCCAGCTTTTATATTGTCCCATGAGCCCTTAAGCGTGAAGACGCCGTCCTCGAAAGTGTAATATTTCCCTCTGAAAACAGCCCATTTACGGGGCTTATATAGGGTGAAAACTTCTTTAAGCTGAGAATCGCTTATTGCGGAGGCTATTTCCAGAGCTGCTTGCTCCTCATCCATGCTCCATGCGTCTTCGAGACGCACAAAATACGGGATGCCCATTCGTCTTCCAATTTCGAACAGCTGATGCCTTGGGAAGGCTTTTTTGAGTACAATTTTCCTTTCAATTATTTTGTCGTCTGTTGACACTAGTGCGCCTCCTTGAGATATTTTTGATGTAAATTGCTTATCTCTTTCTGTCCAACCCAGCCTAGAGCTTTAAGCTTCTCTAAACCCTTGGAGGCGACTTCCCTGAAGTTGCGCAGCGTTAGAAGGTTGTTTGAGGTTGCGGTTCGCAGGAGGTTTTCCTCGAAGGATTTATCGGATGATCTGCTCTTTTCCAGGGCGATGTTCAGCATATCGCCTAAAACCTTAGATCGGGGCTGTAGGTGCAGACTTAACTTTGAAGTCCTAAAGCCCAGTATTTTCTCTTTAAAAGTCCCTTTGAAGCCCCTTAGGGCCAAGGCTCGCATGGGCTGTATGATCTGGGTTTTAATTTTATCTCCCTCACGGTATCCTACGAGGCAGAAGGGTAAACAGACAAGGGATAACTCATCAACATGCCAGGGTATAAGCATCTCATTGAGCCTCTGACTGGCTTCCCGCTTAACTTCCATAAGCTTTACAATTTGATCCGCAATCGGGTTAACCGCAACCCTTAGATTTTCAATTTCCCTCTTTTTCTGCCTGGTTTTTTCATCCCGCAGAGATTCTAGGCTTCGGAGTTTATTATTCTCTTTTTCAACCATTTCTTCATATTTTTTCCGCATTTTACTAATTTCAGATTCCTTTTGCTTCCTATTCTTTTCAAGATCGCTCTTCAATGAGTCTATCCGCTTCTTTAATTCCTTAATTCTGTCCTCGTACATGCGTAGTGCACGTTCCAAACGGGTGGTGCCAACTTTGCCCTTGCGTCTTAGCTTATCCAGTTTCTCGATGATTCCGGCTCTTCTGATTTCCAGCTGCTGAAGCTTCTTTTCCAGCTGGGACATCTGCTTCTCTTTTGCCTTCGCCTCTTTTCCAAACGTCTTCTCAGCCTTAGAGATCTCAGCCTCTAGTTCTTCCATAAGCTGGTTTACCTTGGCTTCTACCTTCGGCTTGAGCTCGGAAATCTCCTTTTCACATGAATTAAGCGTAAACTCAATTTCCTTAATAATCATCTTTTCATGACGAGCTGCTGTTTCCTTCAGCAGGTTTAGGCAATATGCAAGAGCGTTCAAGTCCGAGCGGGTCTGTACATATAAATCAGCGAATTCTGCAACTCGCTCCGAAGCAGCTTTAATGTCCAGCCTTGGAGGTGCTAAAACAACGGAAAGGGTTCCGCCAGCTTCAGGTTGAACCGCATCTTGAAGATACTTGTGGATTTCCGATAATAATTCCTTATCAGATATTAAACAGCCAAATTTAACGTCAAATTTCTCAACAAACCCTGAGAATGTTTTTTTATGCTTTTCCAACGAATCCCAGAATTGCTTTCTGTCAAAAGCGCCTCTTTCGACATCTTCAATGAATAATTTTATGTCAGGCAATTTATTGAAAGTGAAGGATGTGGAAAAAGCATTCAAACCATCTAAAACTAGGGAAAAGCCATTTACAGGGGCAAGCCAAAGGGGGTAATAAAACTTGGAAAGAAACGCTATTTCACTTTCTGAACTTAGCAATCCTCTTTTCCGCCCAGCTTCAGCAAGAAGCAGGGAAACCGCTGCCTCCACATCGAAGTCTATGCTCTCGCTTTTTCCAGCAGCTGAGACTATGAGGGGGAGGATGATGCTTGTTGGCATGGCGCACGCACTCCACTATTTAATCTGCATCAGCCCATTTAAGACTAACACCCAACCGGATGCCGCCGCTGCTCTGGATTAACAAAAAAGAAATAAGCAGGTATAGCCGCTTCTACCCAGATAAGATGTTATCTGCACTTTACGCTAATCGAGGTCAAAGCTGTGAGCGGAGAATATGGCGAAACAATTAGCCAGGCAGTCTTCGAAAATTTATGTAGCCTAGTGCATGAACATTTCAAGGTGGATGAGGCGCTCATAGAGCATGGAGTAGCTACCTTCTATCTTACACAGCCACAGGAGACGAAAAAGCCGTTCATACAGCTGCTTGACAGGCTTGATGGGATGGATATGGTTGCCTTCCTGCGCAGAGTCAACGGAAAACTGGTTCTCAAAGTTTTTCATAAACCGCCCTTGAAGCCCAGCGGTACGCTGATCAACTGGCTACTCCTTCTAGCAACGGGGGCAACCACATTCATTACAGGCTTCGTAATGGCTTCAAACCTGGCAAGCATAGGCGGAGCCATAGATCCCGTAATGGGAGGAATTTCATTCACAATAGCTATAATGGCGATTTTCGGCATACATGAAATGGGACACAAACTTACTGCAGACAAAAACAGAACAGAAGCCACAGCACCATACTTTATTCCAGGTCCTCCGCTGCCCATATGGATTGGAACCTTCGGCGCAGTGATACTTCAAAAATCCCTTCCACGCAACAGAGACGCACTCTTCGACATTGGGGTAAGCGGGCCAATCATCGGCTTTGCAGCGGCAACAATCGTGTCAGTTATGGGATCTCTCATGGCGGTGCCAGCGCTGCCAACCGAGGAGGTTACATACCTACCTATGCCCTTAACCATTACATTTATAACATATGCATTGTACAGTCTAGGAGTTGCCCCATCTCCACCGTCAGGTTATGTTCTGTATATGCATCCCGTTGAACTCGCAGGCTGGGTAGGCATGCTGGTCACGGCGCTTAACCTTTTACCAGCTGCAACATTGGACGGCGGTCACATTGCAAGGGCGATGCTTGGAGACCGTGCAAGAGCAATCTTGGCAACAATATCGATTTTGCTGCTAGCTGTGATGGGTTTTTGGCTAATGGCCTTTTTCGTCCTATTCTTATCCTTTCAGAGGCACCCAGGCGCCCTTGATGATGTGTCCGAGGTTTCACGAGGGCGAAAGATTATGGCTTCATTTTTGGGCGTGGTGTTTATACTCTCGTTTCCATTCCTAAGCTGAGAAAAGAGCATCTCCACGGCGATGGAAATTAGCAAGGGCAGCTATATAACAGCCAAGAAGCCTACAAGCCTTATTCTGCTTCCACATCGGTTGCATTGAAGCGTTAGTTCAGACAGCTCCTCGCCAATAACTTTCGTTTCCACAATCTGGTAGATCTCATCGGATTCATCATCAGGCGATATGGTTACTCCACATTTTGGACATGGAAAGGAGCCGTCACCGTCTATTCTGGTAAGGTCGATCGTGTACATCACGCTCTTTTTGGCTGCAATTTCCTTCATCATTTAGGGTTCGCCTCGGATTGCCGTGTACGCTTCCAAAAGTGCCTGTAAATATAAATTAATATTTATGAATCCTGGATATGTATCCAAGATCAGGATTAGAGGTCGTATACGACGCCTGGAATCTTTGGGAACGGCTGCACTTCGCCTATGTGTTTTGCACCGACAATCCATTGAATGAGCCTTTCAACACCTATGCCTGCGCCGGCTGTGGGCTTTAGCTTTCCTTCCCTGGCAAGTCTAAGAAGCAGCGCATAGTCTTCCTCCCTTACTCCATCGCGCCTCATTTTTCTGACAAGTTTGCTGTATTCCCACTCTCTTCTTGAGCCTGAAAGCACCTCACCATAGCCTGGAAGCATAAGGTCGTAATTGTCCCAGAAGCCGCTTTCAAAATCCTCGAAATCGTAGAATTCCCGTGGAATATTGGTTATCCACACCGGCTTGCTTAAAGCCTTAATCTTGTTTTCCCACTGATCGCCGTGACTTTTCAGCAGGGTCATCCTATCATAAACATCGAAGGGCGGCTCAAA
>JAWCTJ010000082.1:0-5890 GCA_038868255.1 Bathyarchaeia archaeon | reverse complement strand
CGCCGAAGTCATGCTTCAATAAAGCCATAATATAGTCCGCCTTCACTGTCTGGTTCGGGCTTCCCGCTCTCGCAATACCAATAGCAATAGTTTCGCTTGTAACCACGCCTTTCTTCTTCTTTTCCTCAATTTTCAGAAGCATCTTAAGAGCCTCACATATGTTTAGAAATCGTCTTTGCTCGACATTAATGTCTAAAAAGCATAGGGTGTGAAGCCCTAGAGCGCGGTTTTGGGCTACAACCTCATAGGGCGATTCGGAATAGTTCTCCGAGAAAGGTATGGTTACACTTCTTCCAAATTTGTAGTTATGAAGCCCTGAAATGCCTGAAACAGCCGACACTATAGATGCCCCATGTACAATGCGTGTTTTTATACCATGCTTAGCAGCCTCAAGTCTGAGTGCAACATGCGTTGTGGCCACAAAGGGATCTCCTGGAACAAGCAGAACAGCCTTACCGTGCTTAGCTGCATCTAAAATAATTTTGCCGGCGTGTTCCTCCAATTCTACCCTAGAAACTATCTTAGGAACTTTTCCGCAAATTTTGGCGAATCGTTCCTGAGAAAATCCTGGTAAAAAACTTGTATAAAGTTCAAGAAAAAGGTCATCAGCGCTCTCAACTTCTTCCAGCCCTCTTAGGCTTATGTCCATCTCGTCATAAAGTCCTAGTCCCACAAAAACAAGCTCACCCATATGGCTCGCCAACCTTTTAAGGAATACTGTTTTTGGAAGATTTAAATTTCACATCGTAATAAGCTAAATTTATTAAAATGTGCTCCAAAGCATAATCCTGCCGACTTCGCATATGGGCCCGTAGCTCAGCAAGGTAGAGCGGCGGACTAACCTGCTGCAGGGGTTAGGTTGAGGCTCTTAACCCGTAGGTCCCGGGTTCAATTCCCGGCGGGCCCGCCAAGTTTGGCTCTTTTGGATTTAATTAAAAGTTGTTATTGAATGTGTTCTATCTTAAATGTGTATGCTGGAAGCAGTTATTGCTGAAGGCTTTGTATTTATAACATTTGGTGGAAAGAACTAGTGGTTTTTCACGGCTTCAACTGTTCTTTTTAGTAAATTTTGAGCTGCTTCTTGGTTTGGCCATCCGCCTAATCCACAGTCTGGACCTGTGAAAGTAAGTCTTTCGCCATATTTTTCTTTGGCTTTTATGTATCGTCTTCTTATAATTTCCTTGCTCTCAATAAGTTGTTCTAAGCTTGGTTTTGTTACGCCTTTTTGATGGAGCTCAGCCGTTATGTTGTCTATGTCTGTTCTGGAAACACCCACGCGAATTTGCTTATCAGCTTTTTCCAACATAACCTTAGAAACATATTCAATGTTCTTAGGTGATGCAGCGTATTCAATTGATACTACGTCGAGATTTTTCACATCGAGCAGAAAGGGAATTCTTGAGGGCGAATGTAAATGAATTTGCTTGACAACTCCCCTAAAGTCAAAGGCTCTCTCTAGGGCTTCTAATAGGGATTCCTGGTCTGCATGTATCTCCTGAAATCCAAAGCTGGGCTCATCTATCGAGACAACCCTCGTCTCCAAGTATTTAGTGCTTATGATGGAAGTCCTTGCAAAATTTCTGACGGTTTCAGCTAACATAAAAAGTACATCTCTGTAAAGGGTTGTACCTACTTCTCTGAGGTATAACTCCATGGGCCCCGTGACGCATACACGAAGTGTAATTTTTTCCTTACCCATTTCTTCGCAGAAAGTTTTTGCTTCTCTGGCTATCACATGCACCTCGGGTATTATGGCTTCCTTTTCATCCACTATGTATGTGCCTTCTTCCATGGCCTTGTGGACGGGGTCAGCGAACTGTCTGTACATATCGTAATGCTGTGGGTAGTTGGCGACATCAAGTCCAGCTTCAAGCTTCTTCCTGAAAGAGTCGGAGACTATCTTGTAAAAGCTGTTAAAAAGAAGCTCGTCATCTTTCGGATATCGTCCTTTGATCATGGCTTCTCTGGCTATGGAATATGCTTTCTCAAAGTTCCGCCTATCTACGTAAGCTGGTAGTGGAAAGCTTCCTATATCATCTATGAGGGGTTCCATTCTAAACCGTCAAAAGGGTATATACCTTTTCATCAATATAATAAATTATTGTAACTCCTGCTAAGGGGTAACAAATATAAGCCACAGTCTCTTGCAAAGAATAGTGGTGAATAAATGCCAAGTCTATGGCGGCTACGCATATCTATGATCGGAACTTTAGCCATAATAATCAGTCTATCTACATTAGTTTTTGCGGCAATATTAAGCCTGTTCGGTGCACTGGATATAATAACTCTCGGCATGCTGATTGTCATTTGGAATGTAATTCAGTGGCTTATCTCTCCATATATAATTGATGCCCTATACAAGACAAGGGAAATTCCGGAAAGTGAAAATCCAAAACTTCACAGGATGCTGGAAGAACTCAGCCAGAAAAGCAGGATTAAGAAACCCAAGCTTATGCTGGCGCAGATACCTATTCCTAACGCATTCGCCTACGGCTCACCCATAGCGGGAAACCGTGTTGCCGTGACTAGCGGTCTTTTAAAAACCCTCAACATGAATGAAGTTGAGGCAGTTATAGGGCATGAGCTTGGGCACCTAAAGCATAGAGACGTACAGATAATGATGTTCGTGTCCCTTCTACCAGCCCTTCTATACTACATAGGATACTCGCTTATAATATCCTCAATGCTTAACAGGCGGAGAGAAGGCGGTGGAGGAGCAGCCCTAATTGGCATGGGTTTAATGCTTTTTTCATGGATCTTAAACTTGTTCATTCTTTACCTAAGCCGTCTTCGCGAATATTACGCTGATAGGCATAGCGTGTCAATATGCGAAAATGGGGCACAGAAGCTTGCGGTAGGATTAGCGAAAATAGTTCACGCAACTCGGGGCATGGGTGAAAGAAGAAAGGAAATCCAGAACCTAAACGCATTTAAAGCCCTCTTCATAACTGATCCGGACCGTGCAGAAACAGACTCAGCCGCTATAGCTATGGCCGCAGCCACAATTGCGGGTGATCAAAGACTAGTGCAAGAAATAGTGTCACAAAGAATTACATTTGCAGATAAGCTGATAGAACTCTTCTCGACGCATCCCAACATAGTTAAAAGGCTCAGAGCCCTGCAAGAACTCGGCTGAACTCAATTACAAAAATAAAAAAGAGGTGGGTTTTTATTAAGGCTGTTATGGTGGAGCGGACATCTCATATGTCTGTGGATCTGTTGGCGAGTAATACCATAATATGACTTCACCTGGACTTACAACATACTTGTCGCATGCTGCTTGTCCATGATACCATCCAAAATCTGTCCATGACCACCAGCCCCAATATCGCATATTAGCCGCGGATTCTTCCACACCGTTAATTGATTTTATGTATAAGCCCATGGCGCCATAGGATGTGCTTTCGATTTTCCATCCAGCATTAACCATCGCATCATAGAGTGTTATACCTTTTGTTTCATTGTACCAAATTCGTGTGCCATTCCCATAGTCTATGCCCAAGTTTATTCCAACAGCCGTTAACCCGCCCTCGCTGGATCTTTCAAGTCTCGCAGTGAGATCACTGTATTGATAGTAATAGTAGCCGGATACTAGTGAGGCCACTATGGCCCAGCATAGTACTACTATTGTAGCTATTGCCCACTTATTTTTTAATAATGTCAATTCTCTCACCTCCTATAAACTTCTGTAGCGAATTTAAAAGGGGAACCGTACATATACCGAAGATTGCGGCGTTAGATATTTCATGAACAAGTGTGAAGGGCACTCCCATAACTATCGCTACAATTATGGGAATGTTAAAAGCTAGGGCATAAGCTATGTTGGTCAAAAAATCATAAACAAGTGTCAAAATGAATCCGGCGACTCCTAAAATAACACTTATCATAAAGTAATCTGAGCTTGAGTTTGATAAGGAAATTTTCTTACCAAGGATTCCTCCAACAAGTCCATAAATCGCCTCAGAGAGCATTGTTGCAAGCCAAACTTGCAGAACAAAGCCATAGGGATTTATCACACCATAAATCATCCACACGAGTATTCCCGTGGAAGCCCCGATCCATGGACCAAATATGAATCCGCTGATGAATACAAAGAAGTCCATTACTTTGAAGTTAGGTATGCTGGATAATGCATAGTTTGATCCTAGGCAAAGAGCAACAATGACTGTTATCGTGCAGATCCTTTTACTTTTAGACATTAATGTTGGATAGTTTATCCCACCATATTAACTTTACTACATCCAATATGAATAGGAATATAGCAAACTTAATCCATCAGAATATCAATTTATTGAATGAACCGGTTGAAAGGAGCGTCTCTCAGTCGAAAACTGAAAACCTTCAGAGAATCGAAGAATTAAAAACTAACCTCTTGAAGCTTCAAGAACAGAAAAACAAAATGATCCTAGAAGCTAAGAGGCTTGCAGAAAAAAGAGATAAACTTAATGAGAAAATAAAAGATTTACACTCAAGTTTTCTCAAGTTAAAAAGCATTAGGGATCAAATTAACTCAGAAGTTAGAGAGCTGAAGCAGCAAAGGAGCCAAATTAAAGCAGAGATCATCCGTAAGGTTGAAGAGCTTAAACATCTAAGGCAAGAAATTGAAGAATTATGTTCTAAGAGACCAGCAACTGACCCTCAGAAACTGGAAAAAGAAATTGAGGAGATTGAGTGGAAAATACAGACGACATCTCTAGATTTACATGAAGAGAAGAAGCTTGTTGAAAGAGTTAGAAAGCTGGAGTTACAGCTAAGTGTTCATAGAAAAATCAGCATGCTGAAGCTGAAAATGGTAGAGATTAGAGCGGAAATAAAAGCCCTTTCAGCTAGAGTCAAATCCCTGCACGAGCAGATCACCGAAAAAGCCAAAGAGAGCCAAGGCTACCATGAAAAGATGATGCTGATACTTAAGGAGTCCAAACAGGTGAAGGCGGAGGCAGATTCCGCTCATGAGCTCTACCTAAAGGCGAAGACAGATTCAAAAAATCTACAACTGGAAATTTTAAGAATTCTAGAGGATATGAAACGAATTAAAGCGGAAATCACAGCTGAGGAGAAAATCATTAGGAAGAAGGTCGAAGAAGAGCTTCTGGAGAGTGTTGAGAAACAAGCTTTAGAAAAGCTGAAAAGGGGTGAGAGACTGACATGGGAGGAATTCAAGCTGGTTGCGGATAGAGAGCTGTTGCAACAAGAATAAATTTGTCCTCATTCATTATTTGAGAGCAGAAAAGAATGTCTGCCGAAGAAGAAAGGCGTGAAGAACCCAGAAAGATACTGATTCTTTGCGTCGACCGAGATGGGGATCTAAGCATAAAGGCTCAAATCAAAACACCCGTTATAGGCCGGGATAATAATCTTAATGCTGCCGTAGCTCTTGCTCTTAAAGATCCGGAGGAGGCCGATGCCAATGCTATGTTTGAAGCTGTACGAATTTATGACAGGCTACTGGGTGATGCTAAGCCTGACGAAGTTTTTGAAATTGCAACAATAGCTGGTTCAGAATTTGGAGGTGTCAGTGCTGACAGGAAGATAGTTACTGAGCTTAATGAGGTGCTTAAGCAATTCCCTGCAAACGAGATCATTCTCGTGACTGATGGATACTCAGATGAGGCTGTATTGCCTCTTGTTGAGTCCAGGATTCCTGTCTCATCCGTTAGGCGTGTTATAATAAAGCATAGTGAGTCCATAGAGGAGACTGCTGCCCTATTCTCAAGATATATTAGAGCGCTTGTAGAGAATCCACGGTACTCTCGCGTGTTACTTGGTTTGCCAGGGGCTTTACTGCTGCTTTTGGGTGTTCTCGTGGTGTTTAATTTGGTTCACTACTACCTACTGGCCTTTATTATTGTTTTAGGGCTTTTCCTGTTCATTAAAGGATTCGAGGTTGCTG
>JAWCTJ010000081.1:0-5929 GCA_038868255.1 Bathyarchaeia archaeon | reverse complement strand
TCTTCCCATCTCTTAGAGAACTTTTCTGACAATATTCACTCCTCCTTGTGGGTGCTAGAAGCCTAAGCACAATTTTATACATTGTTAATATGCGGGTAATATTAGCCTATATACGTGGAGATATATAGCCACGACAGCATCCTTTTTGGCTTTAATCTTTCAAAGAAAATAATTACTTGCTGTTTTCTACAAAATAGACAGGAATGTGTAAGTTAGACTAAAAAGAAGCTTATAAGTCAAGTCTAAGCCAGGTGAGATAATGGGTGAAAGACTTAAAGTGTTCGGTATCGTTGCGCTCATAGGATTCATAGCAGGGGTAATAGCTCAACTAACATTTGACTATGTGGTTCCAGCATTAATAGTTCTACTTCCAGCAATCTTAAATGCCAGATACATACTCTCAGGGCTTGCTGGCGCCTTCTTAACACTTATTGTAGTGAGCATATGGGCTTATTTCACAGGGTCTTCTGAAAAATAACTTGAGTTTCTTTTTCATTCTACTTAGTGCTTCCTAGCTGATGCTTTATTTTGGACTCAGGAGCGGAAAAAGCAATCATCAACTCAGAGTACCTCGATTTCTTCATCGTCCAAAAATTTATGTGATGGCCAAACTTATTTGCATTTCCACGAGGGTAAAACATAAAAATTACAGGAGTCTACCAACTGGATGCCTTGAAAAACCCAGATGAAGATCGAAAGGATTTGCAATTCAGGTTAAAACCGCATCTGAGCTTGTTTGATGCTACAGCCCTAAACATAGGCGCGATAATCGGTGCGGGAATATATGTAGTGATTGGTATAGCGGCAGGTTTGGCTGGTTCAGCTTTAATAATCTCTATGATTATAGCTGCAGCAATATCTTTTTTCACGGCAGTAAGTTTCGCTGTGCTTGCGTCTTGGCGGCCTCTTGAGGGAAGCATATACGAATATGCTTATCAACTTATTTCACCGCTGGCGGGTTTTTTAACAGGCTGGATGTGGATTGTATCGAACACCTTTGCAGGGGCCGCGTTGGCTCTAAGTTTCGGCAGTTATCTTAACTCCTTGTTTCCTATCTTTCCAACTAGAATAGTTGCCGCGGGTTTATGTATATTTTTTGCGATTCTCAATTTTTTGGGAATAAGACAATCTGCAATGGTGAATAATGTTCTCGTTATGGCCAAACTACTGATACTTGGCTTCTTTGTGGGTTACGGCGTGTTTTTTGTGAAAACTACCAATTTTGTTCCATTTAACCTCCTACATTTTGGAGTCCTTTCTGGCGCATTCTACATATTTTTTGCTTACGCAGGATTTGCTAGAGCTGCTGTGGTAGCTGAGGAGGTAAAGGATGCCAGTAAAAATGTTCCTAGAGCTATATTGATTTCTCTAGCCGTATCCACCATAATTTATATTCTAGTGGGTTTAGTTGCCATAGGGCTTGTAGGAGCGAATGCACTGGCAGAGTCACCTTCACCTTTGGCAACAGCTGTTAAAATGACAGGGAATCCTGTTGCAGCATACATCATTTCGTCTGGAGGGCTCATTGCAACAGCTAGTGTATTGTTAACTTCGATCCTTGGAGTATCTAGGATGGCTTATGCCATGGCTAGGAGGCGGGATCTTCCAACATTATTCGAGAAACTTCATCCAAGGTATAAAACTCCCCATTACTCGATCGGGATTTTTTGCGCCATCATGGTTTTGCTGGTAATGTTAGTAGATTTGACGCGGGTCGTAGCGGTAAGCACTTTCGCATTGCTGCTCTACTATACTTTGGCTAATGTTTCAGCTCTTAGATTAAAGCTGGAAAGGAAAAACTACTACAAGGGCATGTCTTATCTCGGAGTAATCACATGCATCATCATTCTAGCTTTTACAATTACTGCTTCACCCTACGCTTTTCTACTAGGATTGTTTGTACTTGCAACGGGTTTCTCGTATTATCTGTTCGTTAAGGTTTTAGGCTGAATATTTCCAAAATTTTTCATAGAGAAGGGCTTGATTAAATCCACTTTAACGGAGCTCAGGAAACTTTTCATTGAAGATAAGCCTGAACCCACCACGTTTCTTATTTCGCGGGTGAATTCTGAAAAGTCGGTGAAGTCCTTGTGAATGGACACAATAAGCAGCGATTCATCCTCGAATCCTCGGCCAAAAGTAGCGAACAATATCTTTGGATTATTTGTTATCCACTCTTTAAATTCACTTGTTATATTTGCTGTTATAAAGTTTAGAGATAACAACTCAAAGCCTAGTTTGTCTAGTGCAGGTATTACGGTGTACTCACGGATATATTCAAGACTTTCAAGTGCCTTACGCATTCGGGTTATCGTTGGCTGAGAAGCCCCAACAATCTTCGCGAGTTCCCTATCGCTTCTTTTTGAGTCCTTCATGAGCTCGTAAAGTAAGTCTATGAGTTTATGTCTAACCATAGCCTACGAATGCGCTAGCCAAGATAAAAATTTTCTGTCAACGCTTCTCTTTGCGCTTCAGCATATTTTCAAGCACTGGACGCAGCTTCTCATTTTCGGCTTTAATTCGCTCCTTGCCTAGCGCCTGCATCTGCTCAGCCATCTCTCTGATGAGCTCTGCGAATTTTATTCCCTCAGCCGCGGACACGTATTCCACACGGAACCTTTCAGGACTTAGCCCAAGCTTATGCAGCATTGGTGCTAATGCCTCCATTCGAGCCTTCATCTTCCAGTTTCCACTTATGTAATGGCAGTCATAGGGCAGGTGGCACGCCGCCACCAGAACCATGCCTGCTCCAAGTCTAAAGGCTTCCAGAACAAAGTCGCGGTCAACTCTCCCGGAGCACATAACCCTTATTGGGCGTATGACAGGCGGGTATTCAAAACGGCTGGTTCCAGCCAAGTCAGCGCCTGCATAGCTGCACCAGTTGCACAAGAAAGCCAGAATCTTATCTTCTGGATCCTTCTCCAACGCGGCTCTCAATTGAGCTAGGATCTGCGCATCTGTGAAATGCATCTGCTGTATAGCATCAGCAGGACACTCTGCAACGCAGGTGCCACATCCATGGCACATAGCAGTAACTACCTGTGCAGGTTGTTTCTCCGCAACCTTGATGGCGCCGTATGGACAGCGTTCAGCACAGATGCCGCATTTAGCGGTTACATTTCTGCACCTGCTGGGATCCACAACGGCGATTATAGGTTCTATCTTCCACTTTTGCTTAGAGAGTATTGTTGCAGCCCGCGCTGCCGCACCGCATCCTTGTGAAACACTGTAGGGTATATCCTTTGGACCTTGGCATGCCCCGGCTAGGAATATACCGTCAGTAGGCGAGTCAAGGGGCTTGAGCTTCGGATGGCTTTCCATGAAGAATCCGTCTGCGCCTCTAGTGAGGTTTAGAATGCGGGCTACTTCGTCTGTGCCCTTTTTAGGTATTGCGGCTGTTGCTAAGACAACCATTTCAGCTTCTATCTCTATGGGCATACCGAGGTTGGCGTCCTCCGCGTGTATTATAAGGTTCCGAGTCTCCGGGATCTCTGTGATGCGGCTTACGCGTCCACGGATAAAGTTCACACCCAGTTCTCTAGCTCGCTGGTAGAACTCCTCAAATCCCTTGAAGTTTGTACGCATATCCATGTAGAATACGTAAACTTCAATATCGTCCTTATACTTCTCCTTAAGCTGGACAACATGCTTCAGAGTGTACATGCAGCAGAAGTTGGAGCAATAGGGGTACTTGTTAACGTCCCTTGAGCCTACGCATTGAATGAAGGCAATGCTGTGCGGCTTCTTTCCATCAGAAGCCCTTAAAACTTTTCCCCCTGTGGGACCAGCTGCAAGTATGAGCCTCTCAAACTCCAGAGAAGTTATCACGTTAGCATATTTACCGTATCCATAGAGCGAGTTATCATAGGGCAAGTAAACATCATAGCCTGTAGCAACTATTATTGCACCTACTTCAAGCTCGATCTCCTCAGGCTTCTGTTCAAAGTCTATGGCACGTCTCTCCCCACAAGCGTCCACGCATTTAAAGCATTCTATGCAGTAGTCCTTATTGATCGTGTACAAAAGTGGAACTGCTTGGTCGAAGGGAACTGAGATGGCTTTTCTAACACCTAAGCCCATATCCCAATCGTTGGGATACTCTATCGGACAAACGTCCTTACATTCCCCGCATCCAGTGCAGTTCTCCTCTTTAACGTATCGTGGATTCTTACGTATCTTAACTCTGAAGTTACCGATGTAGCCGCTAACGCTGATCAGATCTGCATAGGAGATTATCTCGATGTTTGGATGACGCCCAACATCAACCATCTTTGGGCCTTCAATGCATATTGAGCAGTCAAGGGTTGGGAAAGTTTTGTCCAGCTGCGCCATGCGTCCGCCGATACTTTCACTTTTTTCCAGCAGGTAAACTTTGAAGCCCATTTCTGCCAAGTCCAAGGCGGCGTTTATGCCGGCTATGCCGCCGCCAATCACCAGCGCCTTGTTTGTCACTGGAACTTCTATCGTCTGGAGAGGCATGAGGAGTCTAGCCTTGGCAACAGCCATTTTGATGAGGTCTTTAGCTTTCTCCGTTGCTTCCCTTGGAGTGCTCGGGTGACACCATGAGGAGAACTCTCGGATGTTCGCCATCTCGAATAAGTATGGGTTTAATCCTACATCCGAGACTGTGCGGCGAAATGTAACCTCATGCATTCTTGGCGAGCACGCTGCTACAACCACGCGGTTCAATCTGTATTCTTTAATGGCTTTTCTAATCTCTTCTTGACCAGGGTCAGCACATGTGTAACGGTTATCCTTAACGTAAACCACATCGGGTAATGTTTTTGCGAATTCCACAAGCTCTTTAATGTCAATTACCCCGGCGATATTTAGTCCACAATGACAAATGAACACGCCGATGCGCAACTCTTCGGGCTTTTCCTGAGTTTGAGGGGATGTCTGCGCCATCTAGACAACTACCTCCTTCCACTTGAGTCTTCTCTCAACGGCCTCCACAGCTTTCTGAGAACTTTTAGCTTTAAGCTCCTTACTAGTCTCAAGGGATGAAGTAAGCCTTTCTAAGGCTTTATTCCAAGCACCAGATCGAACTGGAGTATGCATTATCCCTGTCCTTTTTAGTTCCAGGGCTCCATCTATGGGACATATAACCTTACATGCTCCACAATACACGCAGAAAAGCTCATTGACATGAACTTTCTTATCCGCTTCAGATAGGTACAACGCTCCAGTGATGGGGCAAACGTCAAGACAGTCTTTACAGCCCTCGGGACACTTCTCCTGGTTTATTTTTATCCTTCCATGGAATGTTTTCCGAACGTGTATTAATCCCTCGGGACACTTAAACTCGCATATTCTGCAGCATGGACAGCGTTCCTTATCAATGTTAACGTCAATCCTCAGCCATTCCCTTTCCAGCGT
Organism: Bathyarchaeia archaeon; assembly: GCA_038868255.1. Taxonomy (GTDB): domain Archaea; phylum Thermoproteota; class Bathyarchaeia; order Bathyarchaeales; family Bathycorpusculaceae; genus DRVV01. The sequence goes on along the minus strand of JAWCTJ010000081.1, from coordinate 550 downwards.
TGTTAGCGATTTCAGATCCTCCACAACTTTCCCATCAGGTTTTATGTAACTTATCTTTATGAGGTCTAGCGGACATCCTTCCTCACAGTCTACACAATCAGGAGTGCATTTGGCGGAGTTAACTTGAATATCGCGGATGAGTTGGGGGAAACTTTCCTTCTCAAGCACGTTTAGAATATGCTCACCGTTTATTGTCACTTTTATAGCTCCGAAAGGACACATTATATCACATATTCCGCAGAAGTTGCATTTTTCCAAGTTTATGTCAACTTTTGCATGCCTAGCCTTTCCATTAAGGGTTTTCGGCAACTTTTCAAGTTTAATAGCCTCCTTGGGACAGGCAAGGCTACATATTTCGCATCCAACACAGAAGTTCTTATTTAACGTTAGCCTATAATTTTTCACATGTAAAATCCATTCGAGAGTTAAGCTTTCAGCCGTTTCCTTTTTTAATGTTTTAAGTGGCATAGTAGGGTCACCAGTTTACGAAGGCCTTTTCAAGCAGGTAAGAGAATATCTAAAAATACAACTTTAATATATAGTTTAGCGC
>JAWCTJ010000080.1:0-5950 GCA_038868255.1 Bathyarchaeia archaeon | reverse complement strand
TCTATGTTTCATGGTTTTTTCCATTCTAAGCCTATGGGCTTCAAGGGCTTTCTGAATCCGCGCCTGTCTCTGCCGTATCGATTCTTTCAAACTTTTTCTTGTTTTTTTATCCTTAGGCATTTAGCATTACTCCAAGGTCTAAACTTTAATCAACGCTTTTAGGATTCTTCTTTTTATTCCATGGATTATTCGCCTAGGGGACCTATTAAGCTCTTTCATTAATCTCTTTTGAATTTGAAGAAGTTCGGTGTAATCGAACTCTTCTGTTTTGACATAGGCTATGAAGTCGTCCATATGGCTGTACATTCGTTTCTCAACCACCTCATCATACATTTTGCTTCCTGGGCACGCTATGTATATGTTGAATTGGCACCAGTCAGGGTTTAGTTTCTTAGCAAGCTTTAATGAAGCGTTTATGTCCTCAATAGTCTCGCTAGGCATGCCGATCATGAAGGAACAGGCGGTTTTTATGCCGACTTCCCTGCACAGTCTAAAGGCTTTGATTGCTTGTTCAACAGTGTAGCCTCTATTAACTTCCTCCAGTATACGTGGGGAGCCTGACTCAACGCCAAACCATATGGTCTTACAACCAGCTGATTTCATCTTTTCGAGAAGTTCCTTTGAAATTAGATCTACCCGAGTGTCGCAGCACCATTGCAAATCTAATCTGCGCTTATTGAGCAGCTCGCATAGCTCAAGCGTTTTCTCCTTGAATATCGTGAAGTTATCACCTATGAAGTAAATGCCCTTTGAACCATACGTTTTCATAAGATGTTCGATTTCATCGATTATTCTGCTCGGACTGAAACTCCTGCACTTATAACCCCATATCTTTTTAGTCTCACAGAATTTGCAGTCATAAGGGCAGCCTCTGATCACGTTTATCACGTCTGCTGGTTCAACATCCAAATATTCAATGCGTCTGTCGTAGGATTCTAGCTGCAGAAGGTGCCTTGCAGGATATGGCAAAATATCCAAGTTATCAATGAAAGCTGGAGGGTTAACGCGTACTTTGCCCTTATATCTATATGCAACACCAGGAATCTTAGCTACTGCATTTACATCCTTACCGTTGGAGATATAGCGTGCTAGTTCTGTTGCTGCCTGTTCACCTTCACCAACAATAGCATAGTCTATTTCTGGGTTATCCAGCACCTTTTCAGGCATACATGATGGGTGAGGGCCGCCAACCATTACTTTGCAATTGAGATTTGCTTTCTTTATAGCCCGCGCTATTTCCACGCACTGTTTATAGTTGACGGAATTGCAGCTTATACCAACAATCTCCGGGTTAAGCTTTTCCGCTAGTTGTCCAATGTGTTCCACTGGCTTCTTGTTCAGGTAATTGTCGAAGATTTTTACTTCGAAACCTGCCTTTTCGAGGGCAGCGGCTACATATGTTAAGCCTAATGGCGGAAGCATCTTAGATAAACCCCAAGGCGAATTTGAAGGCAGCCCAGGGTTGATCAGCAAAATCATATAATTAATATCACCTGAAACGCGGCATTGAATTTACCAAGCTAAAATACTTCCAAATTATTTAAAGATTCTTTAGAGCAACAAGCAGTTGCTGGCGACAACAAATATGCTTGAATTTGCTATTGGCAACCATTAATGAGAATATACAAACGCTTTGAAATATGTTTAGCGAACTTAACGTTTAACCTTAGAATTGATATGGGACATGCTAATTTTATAAGTAGTAGCAAGAGGTTAATCAAAAGCATTCTTACATTCCCAGATGATAAAAAGGGGTAGCTGGAGCAACGGACAGAATGAAGAGAATACATGTTGCAGTGTTTAATACACAACCTCCGCATCTTTACAATGGAGGAGTGGAACGCCGTATAATTGAGATCGGCAAAAGACTCGCGGAAACAGTTGACACCGTGGTTTACAGTGGGACAAAGGCGGGCTTCAAAAAACCAGCAAGATTTGAGGGAGTTGTAATAGTTCCATGCTTCTCAACAGATAAAATCTTCCCTGTTGACAACTGGTTCTTCAATAGAACCCTCTTCAGGTTTTGTAGTAAAATTAAAGCTGATGTTTATGAGGCTCACACTGTCAGCGGATATGGATTCCTGAAGGGCCTTGCAAAAGAAGGGAGCACCAAGCCTTTTATACACACAATTCATGGTGTTCTGGCGGATGAGTATCTTAAATCCTTCAATGAGCACTTATTTAACCCCCGCATAAGACTTTCCAGATTTCTTCTTTCACATCTGTCAAGGATTGAAAAGGAAACAGCAGAATATGCCACGTTAGTTGTAACAGTAAGCAAGTACTCTTTCAAGAGGATAATTCAACTTTATCAGATAGATGAAAACAAAATACGCATAGTTCCCAACGGCGTCGATATTAACAAATTCAAACCGGAAAAGCCCTCGAAAAACTTCAAACGGAACTTAGGGTTGAAGAAGGATCAGGAAGACTGCATCCTGTTCGTCGGTAACCTTGTACCGAGAAAAGGGCTACACCTTCTCATAAAGTCCGCTAAACAAATCTTGAAAGAAAGGAAAAGCGTTAAATTTGTTATTGCAGGAGATGGACCGCTGAAAAAAAGCCTGATTAGATATGCAAAGGAAAATAAAGTCTCAGAGAATTTTATATTTCTCGGCAGGGTGCATGATGAAGTTCTTCCAAAACTTTATAATTGCAGCGATATTGTAGTTTTGCCCTCGCTGCAGGAGGGGCTTGGTATTACGCTTTTGGAGGCGCAAGCCACCGCCAAACCAGTAGTTGCATCCAATGTAGGAGGTACCTCGGATATTGTGCTTAATGGAGAAACAGGATTACTTGTTTACCCAGATATTCATGAAATCGCCGAGGCCATTTTAAAGTTGCTTTCAAATGAGGCTCTTAGAAATCAGATGGGCTCTAACGGTAGAAAGCTGGTTTGTGAAAAATTTTCTTGGGAAAAATGCGCGGAAAAAATGCTTAATGTTTATCGTGAAGCCTTAGATGTTGCAGGTTCCTGTAGCTGAGTATTTTTTCCACATTTTAGTATGAGGTATGCAGCTGGGAGAATTAACGATATACACCACAGGTCAGGGTTATGGGGACCTATAATCTCCATCCAGGTTGTCGGTTGAGCGCTGTATCCTCCGGCAACCACATAAAGAACTAGCATAATGATGAAGTAGCAACTAAAGAACAACATTAAATACCCCAACTTTTGCAGCTTAAGTTTTTCTAAACTGCCGCTTATTGCAGGTGACAAAACCTTTAGAGCGTATAATGCCACAAACAGAAGCCCCAACGCTGTTAGGACGAAACTCGCAGCAGCGACTGGATTATGAAGTATTTCTATTCCAGGCTGAGCCCTCTCCGGCCAATAAATCAACGTGGCGACCCATGCCATGGTGTAATTCCACCAGAACATTGCAAAAAGGTAGGCAACACCAGTTACACAAGCCCATCTTGCCAATTCTTTGATTGAACCACTATGTATCTTCGACCACAGCTTAAATATGGGTGGAACAATTAAAACAACCATTGCTGTGCAGGCTAAGCCGTTAACCAATAGAACAATAGTCCACGGGGGGGCCGGTTCAAAATACCATAGCCCCATGTTTGCGGCTATAGGGTAAACGAAGCCGAGAAAAGCTGATGGAGCATAGGTCAATACGTAAAGGCCTTCGAGAAATATTGCTACACCGACTTTTTTCCTAATCAATGAAAGCGCATTTTTTCCTTTCATCAACAACATTAAAGCGGCATACAAAGCAATAACTCCGGCAATCCAGCGCAGCACTATACCAGCTGAGAGGAAAAGTTCGCTGGAATAATACGTGACAATCCACCAGTATTCTCTGAGAAGCTCGCTAAGACGCGGAAAATCTGAGATTATATGCGGAGTGTATCTGGAAGTTACATACAGCCAGTAGCTTCCAAAAACAAAGTACAGAAGCACTACAATCATGACTGAAAACCTGAAAAAAACACTTTCTAAGACACTTTCCGACTTGTCCATGGTTAACACTGAACTATTTGCTTGCCAAATACACAAATTTAAGCCTATCCCCAATGGGGAAATGGATACTAAAGGAACTTTCTGCCAGGTTTATCGCTAAGTAGAAACAGAACAAGTTTTATCCCTTTCATCATCAAAAATATAACTTAGGGGAGAAAAATGAGCAAAGAGTCAAAATCAAAGATACTAAGCAAGACATCCTTCAGAGTTTCAGCAGTACTAGTTGTTCTTGCCTATTTTGCGGTTAGCTGCTACTGGATGTATACAACTTATCGGTGGAGCTTGAGTATGGTAGAGGAATTAGCAATATATCAAAGAATTATAAAGGAACCTTGGTGGCTAGCCGCCTTTTATTTAAGCGAGTTAGGCGGATCTGTTGGAATAATATTCCGCTTCATAGCAGCGATATTTGCGCTTTACTCTGCAGTTGTATTTCTAAAGTATGGTGAGGCTGCACTTTCCAAGATCAAAGGTAAAGCAGCCGCAGCAATACTCTTTGAGGGCTTATACTATCTAACCTATATTCCCACGGTGATCTTGGGCTTTGCCTACCCGATAGCAACGTCTCAGAAGTTATGGTATTTCGAACCTTCACCACCCTGGATAATTACTTTCATGATCGCAGGTGTTTCATGCTTGATGATGGTTGTCGTAATAACGCCTTGCCTATTTAAGCTGAGGGCTAAAATTTCTCATGGTACATCAGATGAAATCGTCAAATGGAGTTCGATAACCGGACTTACGTACCTTTTCATCATGTTCTGGCTGAATTACTCAATCGCTTGGGCAATGACTCTGGTTTATTGGCCGGAGAGGGCTCAGCCTGGAATAGAAATACTATACAAACCACATAACATTGTAAGCTTCGCCTTAACGGTGGTTGGACTACTCATAATATCATTAGGAGGTTTGAAAACCCTGATGCCGTCAATAAAGGGCAAAACAAATCAAGTTAACTTGAGACATCTTGGAGCAGTAATGTTTGCTTTAGGCATTTACTTCTTAATTACATTAACCATATACTATTCAATAGGCGGCTACTATGCTGAACCAACAACATGGATGGAGCTTTCATCACCCTTCCACAACCCTGATTTTTGGTGCTTCTCATTAATATTTCCAGGCCTATACCTGCTGATAAAAGGCAAAGATTAGCTCCATACTCTTTTTTTGTTATATTTACTGAAAAGCCTTTGATATATATGAGCAGGAATACAAAATAATAAAAAGAGGGAAGATTCTAGCTTGCCTTCCTCAGGATTAGACCATACCAGCTGAACACCTTTGCAATTATCGGAATTACGATTCCATATATTATCCTTGGAAGGATGTTCACAAACAAGTTATATCCAACGTCGGTGACCATGCCAAAAGGCGATATCAGCTGCGTCCACAGTAGAAACAGGCCGCCGATAATTCCTCCGACCAACGCAGACACGACCATTCGTTTGAAGCTGAGACTACCCTTGTTTAACGCTCCGCTTATGTAACCCGTTAACATAGCACATATCACATAACCAAGGTTGCTAATGTCGCCGACCATACCCTCTGGCGTAAATGCTTGAGCAGCAGCAAACGCGTCATTAACATACAACGCGTAAATGCTACCTAATAGAAATCCTGAAGCGCCACCAGCCCATTGGTTCCACAGGAGGCCAAACAGTATTGGAACACCTATCGTTAGTATTGCCTCGCCAAGCCCATAAACCAGTATAGCTCGCAACGTGGGATCAAGTGCTGGACCCAAGTAGAATGGAAACGCCACTATCAAGAATGCTACTATGCAAGGTATTATTACGGCATATACTACATCGCTAGCTTTAAAACCTTCACTCATCTTGTTAATCCTCCATTTCTAGTTGAGAGTATTTGTTTGATCAAGATATTAATAGCTTTTTGCCTCAATAGAAACTCAACCTTAATTACGGGACTGAAAGATAATTACTTTAAGGTGATGAATATGAAAGATAAACAAAA
>JAWCTJ010000079.1:0-6172 GCA_038868255.1 Bathyarchaeia archaeon | reverse complement strand
GAGCACACATCTTATAAAAACAATTCATTTAAAACTAGGAAATTCTAGTAAAATTTAGAGAACACCATCGCGGAAACCCAAAAACAGGATTTCAGTTTACCCCATACATTCCACTAATAGTTAATCTTTTAACCAAAGTCACCATAGTATAGATAGGGGTTGAAATGACTGAAGTTTTGGTGAAGAAAACCTATGACCGTAGAGTGGAGGATATAATGACCTCTGAAGTGGTGACGGTGACTCCTGAAAAAACATTGTACGAAGCCGCTAGAAGTATGGGGGAGAAGCATATAGGAAGTTTAATAGTGGTTAAGTACGCCACGCCAGTGGGAATAATAACTGAGAGGGATCTCCTGAGCAAAGCAGTCTGCAGCGGGATTGACTTGGAAAAGGACTGGCTGGTTGGTGGAGCTAGCATAAAAGAGGAAAAAATTGAGAAATACATGTCATACCCACTCATCACCATATCAGCCAAATCCAGCATAAAGGAAGCGGCTAGAAAGATGATTGAAAAGCGAATAAGGCGCCTTGGGGTACACAAATCTGGAAGACTTGTAGGAATCATAACGGCTTCAGATCTGGTGCGTCATCTCCTCGAAATCCCGGAAAACATGCGTATGTGGTTTGAAGCTGACTACTTCATGAGTAAAAGAGTTATAACGGCTGATGAGAAGACGCCTGTGAACGCTGTAGCGAAGATTATGGGTGAAAACCGCATCGGCAGCGTCATAATAACGAGCCGGGGAGAGCCCATAGGCATATTCACGGAAAGAGACTTACTGACAAGATTTTTAGCCGTTAACAAGCCGCTGACAACGGAAGTAGGCAGAGCATGTTCATCACCCCTTATAACAGCCCCTATAGGGATAAACGTCAGCGAGGCCGCAGCCATCATGGCAACAAAACACATAAGAAGACTTCCAATAATTGAAAATGGAAAACTCGTTGGCATTATTACGGCTCGTGATCTAGTAGAAGCCTACGCGCGCGGAAACATATTTCCATAATAATTTTACAGCCACTAACTTCCTTGGCAGCCCAAATAATCACATATATCAGCTGGGATAATTCAGGCAAAATTATTACAGGCAACTGCCCAAGACGAAAATTAGCCTATGAATACTCAGTAGGTTGTTATAGGCTTACATTAGGAGCTGAAGCGGAGTGAAGACGAGTAGAAAATCGGAGGGAATACTGTTTAAGGAAAAGTTTAAAAAGCATTAGGAAAAGGTTTTTAGTAAGTTATTATATGTGTGTTTTGCAAAGGGCAAAAATTGAAGTGTGAGGCTGATATTTAATGTCAGTATTTGCTGCTCCAGGAGCATATGACCGGGCTATAACTGTTTTCTCACCTGACGGTAGGCTCTTTCAAGTTGAATATGCAATGGAGCTAGTTAATCGGGGAGCCACCATTTTGGGGATAAAATGCCAGGAAGGTGTTGTTTTAGGCGCTGAGGAGACAACGGAGCCCCTTGAAGAGGCGGACTATTCCTGGAAGATTTTTAAGATCGACGAGCATGTGGGCGCAGCTATAGTGGGTTTAAGCTCTGACGCCCGCATTTTAATTGATCAGGCACGGATTTATGCTCAGAGTAACAGGCTTACCTATGATGAGCCTATAGATGTTGAGGTTGTGACAAAGCGGATCTGCGATATAAAGCAGCTATATACGCAGCATGGCGGAGTACGCCCCTTCGGTGTCTCATTAATATTCGGCGGGGTTGACAAAACGGGATGCCGCCTCTTCATGACGCATCCCAGCGGCACTTATAAGGGGCATAAGGCAACAGCTGTTGGCGCCGGAAGAGAAACCGCGATGGCGATACTGCGAGAGGAATACCGTGAAAACTTAACCCTGGATGAGTCTATAAAGCTTGCAGTAAAGTGTCTCCTAAAAGCATTAGAGGCAAGACAGTTACAGCCGAGAATAAAGATCGCAGTGATTCCAGCAGAAACAAAGAAGATGGAGATGCTAAGCGAGGACAGAATAGAGGAATACGTTAAAAGTTTGAAGGGCTAGAATTTCTGAGTGAATATGAAATGGGAGAAAAACATACAGTTGCCCGCATCTCAAAAGACGGGGAACATTTTGAGATTCTGGTTAAGCCTGATAAGGCTTTAGACTATCGTTTAGGCAAGCTGGCTTCCCTGTCCGAGGTCCTGGTTACAGAAACCATATTCTCCGATGCAAATAAGGGAGCGAAGGTTTCCGAGGAGACCCTACGTAAAAACTTCGGAACAACGGATCCGCTTAAAATCGCAGATATAATCCTAAAGAAGGGAACGCTGCAGCTTACAACCGAGCAGCGTCGAAAGATGATTGAGGATAAGCGTAGACAGATAATAGCTTTCATATCCAAGAACTGTGTTGATCCAAAAACCAATCTGCCCCATCCGCCCATGCGCATTGAGCAGGCCATGCAGCAGATTCACTATCCGATAGACCCCTTCAAGCCAACTGAAGAACAGGCTAGAGAAGTTATAAAATTGCTGAGGCAAATTCTACCTCTAAAGATAGAGCAGATATCAGTCAGCGTACATATTCCAGCTGAGTACGCCGCCAAGGCTTATAGTACGCTGAAGGCTTTCGGAGCAATAAAGCATGAGGAATGGCGCGCTGATGGTTCCTGGCAAGGTGTTCTTGAAATGCCGGCGGGGCTGTATGGACCTTTTCTGGAGAAGATAGGTAATGTTACGAGGGGAAACGCAGAGGCTAAAGTTATTTCATAATGGTTACTTGATTTAGGTTTGGTGAGGATTTATGCCAATATTTTTTGAGAGAAGGCAGCTTGTAACGCCTGGAGATTTGCTCGCTGAGGGCGATTACATAGCAGGGGAGAACACGTATAAAGAGAATAGTAGGGTTTACGCTGCAAGGATAGGGCTTGTCGAGTATGAGGATAAGAAGATCAACGTGGTTGCCCTAAGAGCATTCTACATACCGAAAGTCGGAGACACTGTGATAGGAACTGTTGTTGAAGTTGGTTTTGGCGGGTGGGTTGTGGACATAAACGCGCCCTACCAAGCAATTTTAAGGGCAAGCGAAGTTTTAAACAGGCCCTTCAAGCCGCAGAGGAACGACCTCACGGAAGTTTTAGATGTCGGCGACTTGATTGTTGCGAAGATCACGTCATACGACAGAACCCAAAACCCGCAATTAGGTGTAAGTGAACCAGGCATGGGGAAGATAACCCGTGGACAGATAGTGAGGATAACCCCGACGAAGATACCTAGGGTTATAGGGAAGAAGGGCTCCATGATATCCATGATAAAGCAGGAAACAGGATGCCAAATCGTCCTGGGGCAGAACGGAGTTATATTAATCACGGGAAAAACCTTGGAGGACGAGGAGTTGGCGATGATGGCCATTAACAAGATTGAACAGGAATCTCACATTTCAGGGTTAACTGACCGTATAACTCAGATGATAAAGAAGGAGAAGGCTAAGAGAGGAGGTGTTTCTAATGAGTCAAAAGCCTGAAACTCTAATCGATAAGAACGGCTTAAGAATTGATGGGAGAAAACCTGATGAATTAAGACCTATAAAGATTGAGGTAGGCGTGCTTTCAAACGCGGATGGTTCAGCCTACATTGAACAGGGCAAAAACAAAATTCTAGCAGCAGTTTACGGACCTAAAGAACTGCATCCTAAGCATTTGGCCCTGCCGGACAGGATGGTTCTGCGATGCCGCTACCACATGGCGCCCTTCTCTGTTCAGGAGAGAAAGTCGCCTGCGCCTTCACGCAGAGAAATAGAACTTTCTAAGGTTGTTAGGGAAGCCCTTGAACCCTCAATATTCATGGAGTATTACCCTCGAACCGCCATAGACGTTTTCATCGAGGTTTTGCAGGCTGACGGGGGAACAAGATGCGCAAGCATAACTGTCGCCTCTTTAGCGTTAGCCGACGCGGGCATTCCCATGCGGGACCTGGTAGCCGCATGCTCAGCCGGTAAAGTTGACGACACCATTGTCCTAGATCTGATGGACACTGAAGACAAGGTGGGATCTGCGGATTTGCCGGTGGCTTACATGCCGAACCTTGGAGTTATAACGCTGCTTCAGATGGACGGCATACTGACACTTGAGGAATTTGAAAAGGCCGTCAATTTGGCCATTGATGGATGCAAGAAGATTTACGCCATGCAGAAGGAAGCCTTAAGAGCTAAATACGTTAGCATTAGGGAGAGTGAAGAGTAATGTCGATAGTTGTTCGAGTCAAGCAGAAACAGATTGCACAGCTAATATCAAAGGGGAAACGCCTAGATGGAAGAGACCTATATGACTATCGCGATATAAAGGTTGAACAGGGCATTATCGAGAAGGCGGAAGGCTCAGCCAAAGTGCTCCTTGGAAAAACTGAGGTTATGGTTGGGGTTAAGGTTGAGGTTGGACAGCCTTTTCAAGATACGCCAAACGACGGAGTCCTCACGGTTAACGCTGAGCTTGTGCCGCTTGCCTCCCCAACTTTTGAGCCCGGACCGCCTGACGAAAACTCAATAGAACTTGCAAGGGTGGTGGACAGGGGCATAAGGGAATCAAAGGCCATTGATCTGCCGAAGCTCTGCATAGAACCCGGGAAGAAAGTTTTTGTATTGTTTGTTGACATTTACGTGCTCAACCATGATGGAAACTTGATAGACGCTTCCGCCCTAGCAGCTCTGGCAGCACTTAAGAACACGAAGATCTTCAACTACGAGGTACAAGAAGGCGAAGTTAAAATCAAGCCCGGATACACCCCGCTTCAGCTGCAGACACATCCTATAGCAATCACCTTTGCAAAAATAAACGATAAACTCGTGGCGGACCCGTGGCTGGAGGAGGAGCAGGTTATGGATGCACGGTTAACGATAACAACTGACGATCAAGGAAGGATATGCGCTGTCCAGAAGGGTGGCAGCGGATACTTCACCACAAAGCAAATTATGGAAGCTGCACAGATAGCTAGGGATAAAGCTCAGGAAATTAGGAAAAAGTTAGGGTGGGTGAAGTCATAATGGGTAAGAGAACCAAAAAGGTCGGACCGACAAGGGGCTTAGGCGCCCGCTACGGTGCAACAGTAAGAAAACGCTACATCAAAATAATGACTGAAATGAAAAAGAAGCACAAATGCCCCCAGTGCGGGCTGGCAAGGGTGAAAAGGGTAAGCGTTGGAATCTGGAAATGCGGGAAATGCGGCTTCACCTTCACAGGCGGAGCATACACGCCGACGACAAAAATCGGAACCGTTGCGAGGCGGGCAGCTAAGGGCTCAACCGTAGAGGCCAGCGCGACAGAAGAAGAATAAGGCTTAAAATTGATACTTCTAACGACTTCGCGGAGACCCACAAGGTCCGTAAGGACGCTTTGCAGGGACCTTTCCCACGTTATTCCAGGCGTTTTACGTGTAAACCGCGGGAAAATGAGCAAAGATGAAATTGCAGAGAAAGCCCTAGAGGTTAAAGCTGAAAAGGTTGTTATAATAAACAGGTGGAAAGGCGGTCCAGGGAAAATAGAACTATTCAAACTGGATTTTGGGAAACTCCAGCCAATCCCACCCTTGATATACCTACGTGGAGTAAAGCTGAGGCGTGAAATCCCAGGGGCGCTGATCAGGGGTAGAAGGATAAGAACCCTCGCGATTGAAGAATTAAATAATTCTACAGGGGAGATTGGGAATCTTAAAAACGCATTAAAGAATTTTTTCGATCTTCCAGTGGCCTCACAGGAAGAGGCCAAAAAGGGCATGTATGACGCCCTAATGAGGATGAAGATCGATCAGACAGGCTGCATAATTGTTACATTTATGTTTACAGCAGAAAAAAGAGAAACAGGCCCAAGGATGATAATATCCCATCTGATATGGGAAATTTAGTATGAAGGCCAAGGCGACAGTACATCTGAAGTTCACATCAGAAGAAGAGCTGAATGTAATAAGTAGGGCGTTAACTCCTGAAATGGAAAGGCCACCTACAAACCGCTACGAAGCCGAGATAAAAATTGAGGGCAACTCGCTTTTTTTGACTGTTGAAGCCAGAGACACCGTTGCGCTTAGGGCATCATTAAACGCATATTTAAGGTGGATATTAACTATCCACAAGATTTTCTCTCTACTGAATCCAGAAAAGCAGAAGTAGGAGCTTAACCGCCTTAGGCGGTTAGCTTATAAGTTAACCTAACAGTGCTTTTATCTG
>JAWCTJ010000078.1:0-6201 GCA_038868255.1 Bathyarchaeia archaeon | reverse complement strand
GGTTTCCTGAGATCCCTGAGGGCGGGCTTGTATCAGCAGTATTCGTAACCCATTATGGAGTTGCTGTTTATGCCGAAGCTTTAGCGGGGGGTCAACCATGAGAATAATCAGTCTCGGAATTCCTGAACTTGACAGGGACTTGGGCGGCGGAGTGCCTCATCCCAGCCTAATCTCCATAGAGGGTGAATATGGCTCAGGAAAAACAATATTTATCCAGCAGATAGCTGCCTCCATGCTTAGAGAAGGCCTAAGAGTTTATGTGATTTCCAGCGAGGCCACGGTCAAGGAATATCTTGCGATGATGAGGTCTGTGAAGCTTGATGTGGACAGCTATTACCTTTCCGGGAAACTCAACGTTTACCCACTTCACATTGAAGGAGGAAGATGGACTGACTTCATGAGCTCCTTCTTCCTCAGGGTGGCATCAACCTTCCTCGAACTAAAGAAGAAGCATTACGACGCAGTTATCATCGATAGCCTCAGCGTGCTTACTGTGAACACACCTGCTCCAGAGTTCCTAACGTTCGTAACTAGGATGAAAAACCTGGTTTCAGATGAGAAAAGCGTGATCACAACGTTCCATCCTGAATTCCTCTCAGAAGACAACATAATGAAGCTCAGGGCAAGCTCAGACGTCTACTTTGTGCTGAAAAATGCGAGTGTTTCAGGAATAGATGTCAAAATATTGAGAATTGTCAAACTTTGGGGTGTAAGCGGCGAGAGAAAAAGCGCCATAACCCTTGAGATCAACCCTCATGTGGGACTCAGGGTTATGCCCCTTGGCGGCGTGAAAATCTAGAGGTGGGTGTCATGCTTCAAAAATTTAAAGTGCCCGTTAAACCCAAGATTCCGAATTTTAAGATATCCTTGCCGAAAAGGGGGGCGACTGTAGAAGAGGAGGAGGATATTTGGCCCTTCAAAAAGGACATATGCAAAACACTTGAAGAGGCTTTAAAGGAACACCCTTACTTGGCAACTTACCTTGAGGGGCTAAAGGAGAAGCCTAAATATGTTGTCAGTCCAGACCTGGAGGAAAAATCCACAAACATACTTTATCCCATCGGCTTGGGAATTTACGTGCACATCGATGCCGGAGGCGAGATAGGCCGATACAACCTAATAGAGCCTGAAAAGCCGCCTAGGGAGATTCTGGACGAAATTGAAGCAGCGGTAGCAAGACTTGTGGAGAACAAGGATTATCAGGGTGAGCGGGACAAAATTTTGGCATCCCTATTCTGGCAGACAATACGTAAGAAGCTAGTCAAAATTCCAGAAGACATTGACAAAACATCGCTTCTCTATCACTTTTTAAGGGAGAAGGTTGGACATGGCTTTGTGGACGGGTTTCTGGCAGATCCATGGCTTGAGGACATAAGCATCCCAGGTGAGGGAAGAATATTCGTCTACCATAAAATGTTCGGCTATCTTGAAAGCAACACTTACGTATCAAAGGAAGAGATTAACCGTGTTCTAAGGAACATAGCTGAAAGATACGGGAAAGTTCTAAGCTACACAAACCCCATAATAGACATACATCTTCCAGACGGCTCAAGGTTCAACATAGTTTTCGGAGAAGACATAAGCCTGCGCGGAAGCAACTTCACCATAAGAAAGTTCCCAAAGGAGCCAATCTCGGTTCCACAGCTAATCCGCTGGAACACGCTGTCCCCAGAGCTCGGCGCATACATATGGATGCTTTTTGAAGTAGGCATATCTGCCATGGTCTGCGGGGAAACCGCCTCAGGCAAAACCACAACCCTAAACGCCCTGATGGCCTTCATAAGCTCGGACGCAAAAATCGTGAGTATAGAAGAGACTCCGGAGATAAACCTCTTCCACAAGAACTGGGTCAGAGAAGTAACAAGGATGCACACGGGCTCCCCGGTAACAATGTTCGACCTTTTGAAAGCCGCGCTTAGACAGAGACCCGACTACATAATAGTGGGCGAGATCAGAGGTGAGGAGGGCCGCATAGCCTTCCAAGCTATTGAAACAGGACATCCCGTCATATCCACAATACACGCGGGAAACCTGGGCCAACTCTTCCAGAGGCTTACATCCTACCCTATCAACGTGCCCAAGTCCCACATAGACGGATTAAACCTTACGATTTTCCAAGCGAGGATGGAGCGTGGTAAACGCTTCATAAGAAGGGTTACCTCGGTGAACGAGATCATAGGCTACGAGCCTGACGAGGGAAGGCTGAACTACCTCCCCGTTTTCCTATATGACTTCGACCAGGATAAGATACGCTTCACGGGATCCAGCTTCCACCTTGAGACAAAGGTGTTAACCTTCAGAGGATGGGGACGGGAGCGCCTCAAAGAGCTTTATGATGAAATGATGGCAAGGGCTGATATCCTCAGGTTCCTTTCAGAAAAATATCCTTCGTACAGCGACCTATGGAAAACCTCCATAGCCGTGCGAGATAAGGGCGTTTGGGAGGTTCATGAGAAGATTAAGGAAGGCAGGGCTCCATGGGAGTGAAGAACTCCAATAGCCAGAGGAAGCCTAAACCCCAGACGCTTCTGCTTATCCCGTCAGCCTTGTTCGCAGCCTACTACCTCATCTTAGGCATGTTCTTGGAGGCGGCGCTTTGTTTTGGAGTGGGGTTTGGAATATCCCTCATAATCGGGCGTGTTTCACATAAAGCCGGCCCGAAAAAGGTGGATCTCACCCTTACAACCGCCGTGTTCCACATGTATAGCCTATCCATGGGTGAAACCTCACCTGATGATCTTGTAAGAACCATTGCGGAAAGTAAGGAGTATGGGTTCTACAGCAAAATTTTCGAGAAAATTTTCCGCCTCGCCAAGGACTTCGGATATGGCTTCACGAAGGCAACAGCCCACGTAGCTGAGAGCCTTAGGCCGCCACTCAAAGACATACTTATCAGACTTACAAGCGTCCTCTCAAGCGTCAAGCCTAGGGGTTATCTTGAGATTGAGGCTTCCATGCTTATTGAGGAGTATTCAGGCTACTATACGCGGTCCATTGAAGCGCTTAAAACCCTTGGAGGCATCTTCGCGTCTTTCCAAAGCATAACTGTCTTTCTCATAATGACCATTGCCATAATGGCCATATTCATGATAGACCCCAACGCCATAGTGTTCGGATACTTCATTTCAGGCTTTTCCATCGTTATGATGTACTTCTTGTTCAGGTCAGCCTCCCCAAGGGAAAACATAATCTATATTGGAAAGTATCCGCCGAGACAATACATCCTCATGAGACTGAGCTTCTTCGCCCTGGTGTTTCCATCTATAGCGCTTGCCATAATGTTGTATGTATCCGCAGGTGCACCTATAGCCTTCATAATACTGGGTTTAGGAATGATGTTGCCTGGATTTTTCGGCTACATGCTTGAGAGACACGTTAACAGAATTGACAGGGAATATCCTGCATTTCTAAAGGCAATAGGCGAAAACATGGCGTCCACGCTGGATTTGAAGGCAGCTTTCTCCTATGTTCTGGGCCTTGAGCTTGGACCTTTAAAAGGCCTTGTGAAAAACGCTTGGAACCGGCTTAGACTAGGTATAGGAAACGCTCAAACTATGGATAGTTTCTCTTCAGAGGCTGCGTCCTATCAGGTGCATGTGTGTAACAGGATATTCTTAGATGCAGTGGCAAGGGGAGCTAACCCGCTTGAGGTGGGCAACGCTCTTGGAAACAGAGTTGTCAAGCTTATCGAATTCAGGAAGGCTCGAGACGTAGTTACCAAGGGATTCCAAATGATAGTCATGGTGATGCAGCCGCTGACCGTTGTGCTGCTCGTGGTTACAGAGGTTCTTGTGGGCTTCATGTCTCAATACTTGATTACCCTGCCATACTTCGGGTTTAACTCCATACCCATGCCCATAGTTCAAATGGGCAACACAATACTGATATTCACCCTCGCTGTGGCGAATGCTATGACAATTAAAGAGGTATCCGCCGGATATTGGGGAACCTTCCTCCTAAACCTCGGAATTCTCCTCATAGCCAGCGGCGTGACATGGATGGTGGCAAACTACTTCGTACAGACAATCTTGAGCAGCATGCCCACCTTTGAGCTAACATTCCCCACGGCATAGGACACCTTTATTTTTCTATCAAGCGTTTTGGTCAATGATGTAAATGTGGATTTCAGCTATGTATTTTGGATTCATATTCTGAGTTTATATTCGGATTCTGTATTATAAATAATGTTTATTAAGTCTTGCGATTCGCTATTATTCTGGTGGAGGTGGTGGTGGAGTAAGTAGCAGTGGTGGTGGGATGATGGGGGGAGACAAGCCAAACATACATTGCCCTAAATGCGGATACGAGTGGCACACCAGGTCCAGACTTCAGATGGTGACTTGTCCATCATGCAACCAGAAAATCCCAAACGTTGCACTGAGAACTCGCCGAGGCCTATTAAAGGCTGTTGCGCAGCAAAAACGTGCAATAATAGGTCTAGAGGCAGCCATAGTGCTCATAGCCTTCGTCATCATAGCCGCTGCCTTCAGCTTCATGGTTGTGAATCAGGGCTTATATGCAACTGAGAGAGGCAAAGTGGTCATCCAGGAAGGCCTAAAGCAGGCAAGCACACCCTTGACCGTGGATGGAACGATATTCGTCAGAACCACCCCTGATGGCAAATCCGTGGATGTGATAATAATTCCTGTGAAGGCTTTTGGCGTTAAGTTCGTTGCAGTTGGAAGAAATCAAACAGTGATGTCGATGAAGATTGGTCAAAAAGCATGGGCAAACATGTACCTTGGCGTACTATACACGGGCTATCCCAATGGCACAGAGCCCGATCCGCGGCACTACTACACCGACGATAGTACCTATGACCCTACGGGCAGAATGTTCGACGATTTCGTAGCCTATAGATGGGCCAACGAAACTAAAGATGGTGAACCGCGGGATGTGTACATTAATGGAACATACTTCGTTGGAAACAACAAGCGATCTCTGCTTACAGGGGCTGTTTTGGCCATAGCCCACAGCAACGGGGATGAGGCGCTGGACACCAACGAGAGAGGCTTCCTGATAATTACGCTGGCAGAGGCTGATGTGGCTTATGCCCGTTCACAAATAAACATAGAGGTTAGACTGGAGAAAAGCGCCACTTTAACCCTCGAGATCACAATACCTGAATCAATGCCTGCGAACTCCTACGTGCCAATATTATAGGGGTGATTTGGAATGTGGAGGCGGTTTGGAAAGAATAAAAAAGCCATAGTGGGCGTGGAAGCAGCCATAGTCCTAATAGCCTTCATCATAATCGCTGCAGCCCTCAGCTATGTGGTTATCAACATGGGCTTCTACACCACACAGAAAACCAAGGAGGTCATGCAGTCAGGACTTGAGGAGTCGTTATGCGCACTGCAGCTTGACGGCTCCATATCCGCAAAAACGAACAACCAAGCCCAAATAGAATGGCTAATAATCCCCGTAAAGCTCTCAGCGGGAAGAGGCGAAATAGACCTGAAAAACGGCACGCTGGTGGTTTCGGTATATCTGCCAAACGCCACACTACTAAACATATATAACGGCCCCATGTTAAATGCATCAGCTGACTGCGATATACTAATGCTGAACCTGAGCCGATTGTACCGCATGAACGAGACGGATATGGCCATGTTCGCCATGTACAACGACGACGGAGACACTTGTCTCGAGCCGACGGAGAAGGCCTTCCTGGTGATACACTTGAACAGCACCGTATCCGGAGTGCCTGGAGCACGCCACACGCTGGCTGACTATGAGGTTGTAAAGGTTGAGGTGAAAGGAGCCAAGGGCGCAGCGCTATCCGTAGTGCGCACAGCCCCAGGCGGGATGTCCAAAAACGCCTACATAGATCTAGGCTAGCACCGCAAGCTTCGCTTCCCATCTTCCTCTTCCAATTTTTGCCATACATTTCCATAATTTTCTTCAAGTGATTTTCTATTCCGAATTCGAATTTGAATCAAAGTTTTATGTCGATTTCTGAATCAAAATTAGCAATTCTACCAATCTAAATTATCATTTCATAACCCTTAATATAAGCACAAGGCATTAACAAAAACCCAGCACGGAAAGAGGAAGATGAAAAATGAAAAAGGCAATCAACAAACTAGCAAAATGCAAGCGTGGTATGGTGGGTCTTGAGGCTGCTATAATCCTCATTGCCTTCGTCATCATCGCCGGCACCTTCGCCTTCATGGTGATAAACCAAGGCCTATTCGCAAC
>JAWCTJ010000077.1:0-6366 GCA_038868255.1 Bathyarchaeia archaeon | reverse complement strand
GATGATCTTAGCTTTTGATGGAACAGGCAATCCTAAATTGTCGCACAACTTGTCAAGCACAAAGTAAGTTGGAGGAGCATCCATTTCTTCCCCGACCAGCCTCAAAATTTGCATTACACGTTTCATACATCCAAGAGTTTTACGTCCAGCCTCTTTAATCATCAGGGCGTGAAATCCTCGGTCCCATAGGTATCCAAGCCAGAGTGGACCTGCATAATCCATTTTTGAACCGCACTCCGGACACCTTATTCCATGCTGGAGAAGGGTGCTTTCGTGTATGGTTTCCCTGTGGAAGCAGCTAAAGCAGTGAAGTACATAGCCCATTTGACTAAGCGTCTCATCAGCTACCTCTGCTCCATGTTCCAGAACCGCATAAACTCGTACATAATGATCGGTGCAATGACTGAAGAGAGGTTTCATGCCCATTTCGTACCGTGCGGCGGTCGTTGCCAACGATCCCATTAAAAGCCTAACAGCTAACTCGTGGCAGTACTCAGTGCGCATGGATCTACCACCGTACTTTCGAAGACAAGCTTTCACATGCACACCGCATAATGGCGCCATATCCGTTGCTGTTAGGGCAATTAGTCCGCCGTTACGAAGTGCTTTTATTGATGAGTCCAAGAATGGGGCGGGTGAGCCGAATGGATCAATGTCTATAGCGTCGAACCGCTTATGTGGTCCACTGTGACGAGCCAGCAGCAGGTTAGCATCAGCCCTCTTCACGATTACACGTTCCCCAAGTCCACTAAATGTGATGTTATATTTCATGAGACGGTAGGCCTTCCAGCTAATGTCACTCATGACCACGGTCTTCACACCCTCAACTTCTCTTCCAAAACGTATGCCCCTTATCCCACATCCAGCAAAAGGTTCACACACGATAATTTCCCGATTGACTATCCTTTGATAGGCTTGAAGAGCAAGAACTGCAATATCACGGTTCAGCTCCATAGCGGGATTGTAGAAAACCGGTGCCATACACGGCGCATAATCTTGCGGTCGCCTCTTGAAAAATTCAAGTCTTGGAACGTAGACCTCAACTTCACCTTCCTGAGCAATCTCTAAAGGAAAGCTTGAAAGCGGCGGCTTTTTAGAAGTCATGCCCTTGCTATACCCCACTCTAATAGGGCGGAATGTATCATCTGCGAAGCTACAGCTGCAAGAATCACAGCCATTATGCGGCTGATAGCCTGAATGCCATTATTGCCAATGGCGGAAACAAGGACTGGTGCAAAACGTAAAGTTAGGTATACGCCTATTGTTGCTGTTAGAGCCCCTAAAAGCACATTTACTATGGGACAGGAGTTAGAGAGTACCATAACAGTTGTCATAGTTCCAGGCCCTACAAGAAGCGGTGTAGCTAGAGGCACAACAGCCACTTGACTTGTATCTATGGTTTTTGATCTTGACATCCCACCAAGCATGTCTACGGCAAGTACGAGTAATAGAATACCGCCGCCAAGCCTGAAACTTGTAATAGAAACATTTAGAGCAGATAATATAATCGTTCCAAAAAGGGAAAATGTTAGAAGCAGAGCCATTACCATGAGGACGATGGTGCTTGTTATTTTCCGCCTCATTTCACCATCAAGCCCACCGGTATAGATAAGAAAAGTAGGTATTGCGCTGATTGGATTCATGATTGTGAAGAGTTGTATGCTCGCACTTAGAACCACTGCAGGTTCAATCTGAATCCACTCGCCAACACCTCCCATAGAAAACCGCAACGACACCAGGATAAGGAATAATACAATTATAAGAATGAGGGACAGGCGGAAAACTTTAGGATGTTTACGCATTATCCATTCGCCAAGCTGCTTTTCAATAAAAGAGAATTTCCTTTCCTGTGCTTTGCCAGAAGTCATGTACTCCACCTTAATAAGTCCCAATATCACAGAAAAAGAAACCTCAAGTGAATATTAGACTTCTGGTTTAAAATTTGAAACGCAAAATAATATTATGCTTATGATACATTAATGACCAGTGGAACACATAATGTTAAAGAGAAGAGATTTCCCATTAATTGGACTTAAAAATGGGGACGTTGATCAATTAGTTGAGGAAATTAAAGCCTGCTTGATGAATGAAAGAATCCCTGAAGGATGCCACGTTAAAGTTTATAAGTACTCAGTTTCATGCTGCGCATTCATTCCTTTGGGAATATCTATTGAAATAGAAGGATGCAATGAACAAGTTATAAGAGACCTGGATATAATTATAAATACTAAAGTTATGGAGGTTTTTGAGAAAAAGGGTTTAAAGTTCTACTATCCAGAAAACGCTAACATCGTGTAGTTTGTAAACAAAGAGGGAACTACTTGCAAAAACGTATTTTCCTCTTAACCGGCAGCCCAGGCGTGGGCAAAACAACAGCTTTGCTAAGGGTTATTGAGAAACTTAAGGCTAAAGGCTACAGTGTAGGAGGCATGATTAGCCGCGAGGCACGCCAAGGCGATATCAGGGTAGGGTTTGAAATTCTGGATATAGCTGAAAACAGGCGCGGCTGGCTTGCTCACGTAAACCATAAAAGCGGGCCCAAAGTGGGAAAATACCGAGTAAATCTAAACGACTTGGAAGATATCGGAGTACAAGCGATAATGAAAGCCATTGAGAGATGCAATATCATAGCTGTGGACGAGATAGGTCCTATGGAGCTATTCTCTGAAAAATTCAGGGTGGCAATTAAGGCGGCGTTGGAAAGCGGTAAGCCCTTAATCGGTATCGTCCACTGGAAGGCTAAGGACAGTCTTATAGAGTCCATAAAGGGCCGAAGCGATGTAGAAATTTTAAGTATCACCTTCCAGAATAGAGATGTTACACCCAACATTGTTTTAGAAAAACTAGAAAACTTTCTGAGTAAACCTTCGAATGCGAAAGCATAAGGCATATAGCAGCTTCATTACAAAACTAATTGTGCGTGAATTTAATGCAAAAGTCTTATTCGCGATTATTGGGTATAGTTGGAAAGCCGAACGTTGGAAAATCCACCTTCTTTTGTGCGGCTACTTTGGCGCCAGCTGAAATTGCGAACTATCCTTTCACAACAAAAAAGCCGAACCGCGGGGTAGGTTACGTTAGAGTGCCATGTATATGCAGGGAATTCAATGTTAAAGATAACCCTGTGAACTCAATATGCATAGAGGGTGTTAGGCTTATACCTGTGGAATTGATTGACTGCGCAGGGCTTGTACCTGGAGCATGGCAGGGGAGGGGTCTGGGTAATCAGTTTTTAGATGAAATAAGAAAGGCTGATGCTTTATTACACATCGTGGATGCGTCAGGTGGAACAGATATTGAGGGAAGACTGTGTAATCCCGGTGAACACGATCCTTTGGAGGACGTGAAATTCTTGGAAAATGAGATTACCATGTGGATGGCGAATATTCTAAGAAAGGACTGGCCTAAAATCGCCAGAACAGCCGAGTCAGGGGGGAAAGATCTAGTTACGATGTTAGAGGAAAGATTCAGTGGACTGGCGATAAGACGCGCCCATATAATTGAGGCTATAAGGAAAACTGGACTTAACGCTGAGAAACCTACATTATGGAATGAGGAGGATTTTCTAAGGTTTGTGAATACCCTTAGGCAAGTGTCCAAACCTATGTTGATAGTAGCAAACAAGATGGATATCCCGCAGTCTGAGGAAAACTATGAGCGATTGAAGCAGTTGAATTACCCTGTGATTCCATGCTGTGCGGATTACGAGTTAGCGTTGAGAAGGGCTGCTGAGAAAAAGTTAATAGATTATAGACCTGGCGACTGTAACTTTAAAATAAATAATCCAGAAAAGCTAACATCAGGCCAGATAAAGGCTCTAGAAGCCATAAAGGAGAAAATACTGGTTAAGTGGGGCTCGACAGGAGTGCAGGACGCCCTAAACATAGCATACTTCAAGCTTTTAAACATGATAACAGTCTACCCAGTTGAAGATCACGAACACCTAACAGATCATGATGGGAGAATTCTGCCTGACGCATATCTTGTGCCCTATGGAACCACTGCTAGAGAACTCGCCTACCTGATCCACACCGAGTTGGGAGAGAGCTTCATATATGCAATAGAGGCCAGAGAGAAGAAAAGAATCGGCGAAGATTACGTGCTTAAAGATGGAGATGTAATATCCATCGTAAGCGCGAAAAAGAGAGCATAGTTAGGCACCGAACCGTCTTTTCCGCTTTTGAAAGGTTCTAATAGCCCTGAGGAGATCTATGAACCTAAAGTCTGGCCAGTAAACATCAAGGAAGCAAAGTTCACTATAGGCGGACTGCCAAAGCAGGAAGCCACTAAGCCTCTCCTCTCCAGACGTCCTAATTATCAGGTCAGGCTCCTGCTTAGGCAGGTGAGAGGTGTATAGAAACTTTTCGAATAAAGACTCATCCACATCCTCAGGGCTTAACTCGTTGTTACGGACCTTGTCGGCAATCCTTTTTGCAGCATCAACTATTTCTGCTCTTCCACCATAAGCAAAGGCGATGTTTAAGTAATAATCTTCATATTTCGCCGTCGCATTTTCTACCTCGGCAATGAGCTTCTGCAAATGCTCTGGAAGTAGGTTTATTCTGCCTATAACCTTGACATGAACCTTATTTCTATGGATTCTCTCGTCTGTTAAGATCTTTTGGAGCCTTTCAGCAGCTATGCGCATAATTTCTTCAACTTCATTTTTTGGGCGGCGGAAGTTCTCCGTGGAGAATGCATATATTGTTACGGTCTTTACGCCAATTTTGGCACACCAGTCTAGAAGTTGCTCAACTTTATCAGCGCCTTTTTCATGTCCAAACCAGGGATCTAAATCCTTCTCCATTGCCCAGCGTCTGTTTCCATCGAGGATTATAGCCACGTGCTCCGGCTTAGAATTATTCTTAAGCTGGTGCAGAAGCCACTTCTCATACAGCTTATAAGCACCTATTATCGAGAGCAACGTCTTAAGCACTATTTAAACCTCGCATATTCAGGCGCATTAGCACATGGACATTTACCAGTACGCTCTAATGGTAAAGCCAAAATAGTATCAATTAAAATTTGCCTTACTTTTGGCATGACCTGCTTTGATACTTCAGCGACTTCTGAAGGTGTTAGACGCTCTTGCATGCCTGCAGCCATGTTCGTCACAAAACAAAGGGATGCATAGCATATTCCAAGTTCCCTAGCTAGGACTACCTCTGGAACGCCGCTCATCCCGACAATGTCGAAGCCAAGCCTTCTAAACATTTCAATCTCGGCTGCTGTTTCAAATCGGGGACCCTCTGTGCAAACAAGTACGGCAGTGTCCCATAAGGGGATGCCACTATCCTTCGAAATCTTGGACATCAGCTTACGAATCTCGGGGCAGTAAGGTTGAGTGACGTCTACATGGTTAACAGGAGCCTCATCATAGAATGTTGTGGGACGCATTTTAGTGAAGTCAGCGAAGTCATGGGGCATTACAAGATCACCTGGTTTGAAATTAGGGTTTATGGCGCCAACGGCGTTTATGGCTATTATGCGCTCCACACCTATCGAATGGAGCCCGTAGATGTTCGCCCTATAATTCACCCTATGTGGCGGTATAGAATGATCTGGTCCGTGTCTTGGGAGAAAAACTATATCCTTCTCGCCGATTCTGCCCATAATTAGTGGTGGCGGAACACCATAAGGTGTGCCTATGCGTATTTGTTTTATCCCTTCAAAGAATTTCTCGAATCCTGACCCCCCGATCACCGCTATCTTAACTCTCTTCGAGTTCTTCGACACGCTCCTTTTCCTCCTTGAAGAATCCTTTAACTGACCTGTGAACCACAAGGATCACTAAGAATGAGGCTATTCCAAGCAGTATACCAATAACTATGGAGAAAATTAAAACTTCATAACCCATACTGGGGTTAATCAAGAGGTTGGAGGTGGCTTCTAAAATCTGTCTACTCCATCCGATCAGAACTATGGATGCAAGGTTACGTAGCAACTTAGCATCCCTCTCAAAATACCAGCGGATAGCTCTTCCAATCAGCGCTACACAAATCCCCACGATTACTAGGTCCTTTGAATGTCTGAGAAACAGCCCAGCGACGGTGGGCATTAGACTAACCCAATTTTCCCAATTCATATTCACAGTTGAAGCCATATCCCAACCAAGATAAATTCCTGTCCCTATGCATAAGATCCCAGCAAGAGTTGTAAATATAGAAATTTGAACCGTCATCGGAGGCGGAGAATACTCCTTCACCCATACATAAAACCTTTTAACGGCCCTGTCAACCCCGAATCCTTTAATGAACAGGAAAAGCCCTAAAACAATAATAAAGGCCAGTAGGTAGTAGTGAACCAAATTAAACACCACGAGAACACCCAAAAGCAGCAGTAAAGCCCCTGGCAAACCAAGTAACA
>JAWCTJ010000076.1:0-6370 GCA_038868255.1 Bathyarchaeia archaeon | reverse complement strand
GTGATAGAGAAACTTCAGAGAAAAGAACTTATTGAAGTCACCGACAAGGAAATAAAACTAACAAAGTTGGGTGACATATGGCGAATTAATGTTGCATGGGAGTTCGCTAATGCTAAAATAAACAAATTAAAAGGGTAAATTAGAGAAAGTATTTTTATCTTCTTGTCGAGTTTTCCCTCAGAACTTTTGGCACATATGCGCATGCTGGGTCAGACGCGAATAGGTCTCCTGTGTAAAATTCCGCCCTTGTTCTGCAGCCACCGCATATTTCTCTATATTCGCATACTCCACATTTACCTTTAAGGTTACTTTTGTCTCTGAGCTTAAGGTGAAGCTCTGATCGTTGAAGTTCTTCCCAGCATTGTGTTAAGGTTTTATTTCTTATGTTCCCCAGTCTATATCCTTCGTTGAAGCCGCATGGTCTAAAATCGCCATTTTCGGTTATACTTATGTAATTTCCTCCTATGTTGCATTTTCCAAGGTACTTGTTCATAAACCAATCCCAAAAGTCAACAGGATTCTTCTGACGGACGATTCTGGCGTAGAAAGGTGCGTAAACATTGACATGCACTTTACCTTCGTATTCCTTTGATAAATCATAGATTTGGTTGAATGTCCACTCATATTCTTCAGGCGAAGGAGCCAGCTCGTTGACGTTAACCCGTGCTCTCCCCACTGGTACCAAGTTGTGAAATACAACCATCCGAGCTTTGTACTGCGCGGCTAATTCTACGACATGTTCTGGGTATTTATAATTATACTTTGTCAGTGTAACTACTATGCAATCAAGTATGTTTGCTTCAGATAGCTTCTTCATTACGTTAACCGCTTTGTCATAGCTTCCTGGACCTCGAACTTTATCATTTGCTTCCCTGGGGCCATCTATGCTGACCGCTGTGTGCACTTCGTTTCTTACAAGTCCGTTGTATCTCTTTTCGTCAAAGGTGAGGCCGCTGGTTATTAGGCTAACTTCGAAGCCTACGCTTCTGGCATAGGCAATGACGTCGAAGATATCCTCTCTTACCAGCGGTTCTCCTCCACTGATCCCAAACCATGGAGATCCGAACTCGTAAACTTGATCCACTATGCGGTACGCCTCTTTTGTGTTAACCTCTGATTCGATGCCTGCTTTCGGATTAAATTCCGGATTAAAACTGCAGTAAAGACAATTTCCTTCGCATCTTCTTGTACATCGCCATGTAACCATGAACAAGGGAGCTTTATTTCGATTCATTTTTATCCCGTTGGCTAATTGAACTTCTTTCTCTCGATATAAATTTTTTCTCACCTACTCCTAATAAAATTTAAGGCTTAATATTAAATAAAGCTGTTAATGCTTAATCGCAAAGATGTTGGTGGTGCTCTTGGCCAAACTTAAAGACTTCGCGAAATACGTCGCGATTTTCTTAATCGCAATTGCTACAAGCTCCATCTTCTGGAACATAAATCAATATCTGCTTTTTAGAGATGTTAGTTACACTGAAGATTACGATTATGTAGTCTACATGGATGATGGTATAATAAAAGTTAAGAATGGTGTTAGCGGCAAACTTGACTTTACTGGACAAAATTTTACACAGATCATAAATTACATGCTGAGAAAGGACAATTTGAGAGTGTTCATACAGAGAGCTGAATACAATGTGACTGGCGACATTTTATTGGAGAACCTTGCAAGCGTGAAAATTCTGAGTAATGGGGCGAAGTTAAATCTAAATGGTCACACGATAATTATACGTGGGGAATCATGGGAAAACTCCAAACATAATCAGATAGAGGGCTTAACAATAGCGAATGGGGGTTTAATAATAGAGAATTCCTTTATGACAATAATAAGGGACTGCATATTCATAAACCCTGTTGATGGCATAACCGTGATAAATTCTAATGGCTGGACTGAGTGTACGGCTATCGAACATTGTTACTTCATAGATCCCTTAAGAAGAGGCATAGTTTTTAAAACGCCCGAAAATAATGGGACAAAATCTTATGCGAATACTGAAATAAAACAATGTTACTTCGAATTGAGAAATGAAGGCGCTATTGGTGTACATGTTGAGCCAAACGCAGACTTTAATGAAGGTTTGATTCAAAATGCAAGATTTTGGATGGGTGCTGTTTCAGAATTCAATCAAACTGGAATTTTTGTTGAGGGAAGCATGCTTAACACTATATTGCAGAATGTTGTTTTTGAGTCTTTTGCAATTGATCCACAAAGCATTTACGGTATGAAGTTAGGTGAGTATTGCGATCCTCCAATCTTAGGGCACGGCGTGGTATTTTGTGGAAATCTAAGCGGATGCATTTTCAATCCGCATGGCAAATGGGTGTATGCTGCTGGTGGCTCTTTCAAAGTTGTTGACGTGAACATTCCAGTCGGACTGGGCAACAGTTACAGTAATGCCTATGAGATTGGAGCTATTCCCCATCTTTCCTTGGCAATTTCATCTTTGAATGTTAAATTGCAGGTCGAGGGCAACTTCTCTGAAGGTGAGGTTGTCTACGTGCGGCTTAGATTGAAGTTCATTGATGGCAACTATTCAAAGCATCTTGAGATAAGATTTAACAAATCTGAAAGCCTCTGGCTGGGAAACGAGGAATGGTTGGAAATTTGGCCAACTAGGCATGCAATTCTCGCTTTAGTTGTTGACGCAAAATCAACAGCGAAGGATTCGAAGGTTTCTGTTAAGATTTCCGCATATGGACAATATGGATGATTTTAGGTTTCAATAAAAATGGAGGGGGTATTTTGGCGCATGTCAGCTTCTTGTGCGCAAGGAGGCTTTAGCTCTTAACGTGAAGTTCCTAACATCTATCCTTGAGGGACATACGAATGTGCAGTTTCCGCAACCATCACAGAGATCTGCCCTTAGCTTTGTCAGAGCTTCAGTGTTCCCTTTGTTAAAGGCTTCCATTATTAAAGCTGGGCTTAGATTGTGAGTGCAGGCTACCATACATGCACCGCATCGCATGCACTGATATGTTTTTATTGTTTCAAATGTTTGGGCCTTTGGAAGCTTTTTCTCCACTTTTGTCTCGCTGGGCTTTTGTATTCCAACTTTGTCCAACATTGGCGAGGTTAAATTCATTATGATCAAAGCCAGTATTGAGCCTCCGAGGAAATTCATGTAAGTCTGCATAAGAACTGTTAAAACGCCGAGCCCTATGCCGAAGATGCATTGTCCACGTTTGGTTAACGGCGTAGTTGCTGGATCAGTCGCCATGAAGAAGGCTAAGAAGATTGAGCTTCCGGCGAACACGTGGAACATAAGTCTAAGAACTGCATCTCCACCATATACTCCGGTCATAATTAGCGACATTATTGTCGTAGTTATTAGATACGATAATGTAATCTTCCACTTGACATATTTACGGGCTATTATGAAAAAGCATATTCCAACGATGATCACTGCAAGGCTTGAAGCACCGCCAGGCCATCCGTGATACTTTCCAACAAACATAGTCCAGAACAAGTCAGAGGGTGAGGGCGGAAGAGCATAGGCGCCCTCCATAAGGAGGGTTGGATTTCCAAAGCATGATTGTAAGTAACTTGCGAAGGAGTTCAAGCCATCATAGTTTAGAGGTGCTGCCATTGTCGGTATGTAGCTCACATGATCCGATGGTATTAAAACGTAGTATAGGAACGGGAGGAGAACAAGGAGCTTCGCTGCTGCAGCAGGATTCACATACTTTCTACCCAAGAGACCTTGGAGCTTCTTAAAGATGACCAATCCAACCGCGGATATCACAGCGACGTATGTGAAGGCTTCTGGCGCTGCAAGCGGCAGAACCTCAACATTTGCCATGGCTGGTATTCCAAGGGAATATGATAGTGCAACGATCAAGCCGAAAACTGCTGCCGACATTGTGTTGCGTGGGCCTTTGTCCTTCATTACCATGGAGAGAAGGTAGTCGAGGACCACTGCAACTATCACTGCGATGATGCAGGATGCCACCAAAGTAAGCCCTAAAGACCATTCTTTACATGTGACGGGCCACCACAAGGCAGACGTGACCGCTGCGAGGATTGCCAGCGCGAAGAATGTGTAAGTCATCAATTTGTCCTTTGTCATTTGCGAATATTCTTTTGGTTTGGACATCTCCAGTCAAACTCCCACGTTTCAACCTTGTTTATTGGGATGTCTGCTGATTTTATATAAGGTTTTTCAGCCTCAAGTGATCAATTAATGAGGAATTGGTTAAAGGTTACCTTTTTCAATCATCCTACGCATAATCCAAAACATTCTATAGAGGATAAATTGATGCGCTTTTTCGAAAGTAACTCTAGTGGGCAATTGGGATCTGACTCCATATAATCGCCTGTTTGGATATAGGCTCTAGCTCTGCATCCTCCGCAATTTTCACGGTATGCGCAGCTCCCGCATTTTCCCTTAAGTAATGATCTCTGTCTTAGCGTTGTGAACAGTTTCGAGTTATACCAGATTTCCGTGAGACTATGCTCCCTAATGTTGCCAGCGCTTATATGCATGAAGGGGCATGGGTAAACATCCCCGTTAGATCGTAGACTGAAGTAGTGGATAGCAGCGTGGCATCCTACCCTTGAATGGATCAAAAACGGTCTGAGAAACTTGTCAGGGGGACTTGTTTCCCATTGTTTGTGCAGCTCTAATATTAAACCTGGATAGAGAGGTTCTCCACCTGAAACTAGAAATAAAATGCCCATTTCCTCCTGTATTTTGCGAATGTAGTCCAGCATTTCAGTCCATTGTTCTTGTGACATGCCAACGCTGGCAAGTTCTCTTCCACGACCAATAGGCAAGAAATCATAAAGAACAACGTTATCAACACCTAATTCATCAAATAAGTTAATCAGCTTAGGTATTTCATAGATGTTCTCTCTTAACGCCATGGTTGTAACTACGACTTTTAAATCAGCATCAAGACATGCTTTAATGGCTTTAACGGCCTTATTAAAAGCTCCTGGCACACCTCGAAATTCATCATGTTGCTTCGGTGTAGCAAAATCTATGGGTATTCCAACAGCAAGCATTCCAGCATCTTTAAGTTCTAAAGCTGTTTTAGAATCAATGAGTGTGCCGTTAGTTAGCATTGCAGTTATTATCCCAAAGTCGCTACAATATTCTGCCAATTTTAGCACAAAATTCTTCCTTAAAAGAGGCTCCCCCCCGCTAAAGATTAATACCTCACTTTCTAAGACAGCCATTTCATCTACCGCTGACTTGGCCTCTTCTAATGTAAGTTCGTTAGGTTCAGCATTTTGAGCATCAGCATGGCAGTGTGGACATTTAAGGTTACATGCTCTTGTAACTGAGTATGACACAACTTGCGGTGTTAGATATTTTCCCTTGAGTCCCTCTCCTAGGATTTTTTGTCTCAGCAGTATTTCAAAAAGTTTAAGCCTAATATCAACCATGGAAACACTTTCACTGCGTTTCCATAATTAACTAAAAAATTAATAATTTACGGGTAATTTCATGATAGCATGGTTAAGCGACATCTTTTCTCGTTCAATTCATTCTTTAGATCTTGAGCTCATCCCCCATGTCTGTATAACCCTGCGTAGAAGCCATGCGGCTGCAAAAGCCACAGCTGCTATCGTTATTGCCAGCAGCATGTTCGACCCGATGTCTATTTCTGTGCGGGACACTGCAAGCTCCAACGTGCCCTTTAAGAGTAATTGCGACGGATCCAAGGCGACATCACACATCCTCGGTTCATCTATGATGATCTCAGCATCGTGTCCAAAAAAGATTTCCGTTCCCATAATTATGTTGCCTCTTGGATTCCGCACACCTTGTGTGACTTTGACATCAACCTCCTTTCCGTCGACGTATAAGTGCATTCCAGTAGACAAACTGCGTGTGAACGCTACATGAATCCACTTATTTGAGGGTATAAGCGGCTCTGTGGTCATTATTTCATTAAAGTGCTCTCTATCCGTGTAAACATAACCTCTAAGGAAGCCTTTTCCGGGATGTTGACTTGGCTTTAGGGCTATTCCGCATATTCGTGTTACTGATTGCCACTCTAAACCAGCTCGATAGGCTATAGCTATGATGTTATTATACTCTACGTCTTTAAACGAGTTAATGTAAATCCATGCTTCAAGGGTGACTTCTTCAGGAGCGTATAGGCTTGGGGTCATCTGAACGTACAAAAAATTTTCACCATCAAAACTTAGTGCTTTGCCGAATTTTCCTTCAACAAGTGTTGGAGGCGGATTTCCGCCTAAAATTGCGAAGGTATCTTTCCCAGATGCTTCCGACGTGTAGATTTCATCCATATGCCAAAGCGCTAATGTTTCAGAAGAGCCCCTGACAATGTCGTATGCAAGTATTGTTTCAATGAGAATGCATGTTAGAATTAACGCCAATGTTAGCTTTTGTTT
>JAWCTJ010000075.1:0-6455 GCA_038868255.1 Bathyarchaeia archaeon | reverse complement strand
CTCCTCTCATTAACTTCTCTGACTTCTTTCATGTTTGCCGAAGTTCAAACCTTTGAGCCCTCCACCTCTCCGCTTCTACTAATGATTGGAATTCCATTGGGGATCGCAGGTTTATTCTTGCTCCGTCATCACAGATCTCTTTCACTGTTGCCTTCGTGGCTTTTCTCCTCAACGCTTGTCCCTATGGTGATGCATCCCCCCATGATTCTTCTATACCCTTCCATTCCAATAGCGGTACTTTCCTCCACACTTTTATCTACGTGCCTACATAAGGCGTTGCACATCAGCAGGGAGCTTGATGAGTATCATGTTGAGCTGGATGTCGGTAGGGCTGCAGGCATCCTGCTGTATGTTTTGCTATTGTCTTCGGTTATAATCCAGTCATATGTTATTGTTAACGATGTGGGCGCTTCCACCGGAGTATACTTCGAGAGGTATGGAAGCAATGATCTGGTGGAGGCTCTCAACTGGATTTGCACCTATTCTCCAAGGGACGCCGTGATCTTAGCGGAACACCCCCTCGGCACATGGATTAGTTCTTACACTGGACGTCCAGTTATCACCAACATTCCAACCGCCAGCTCCCCCTCCAACATTGGATACTTCCTACAATGCTATGATGCGGACACAATCCTCAACGCTAACTATGAAATCCGAAACAGGTTCATTCGGTTAAGAGACTGGGAGACGGTGGCGCCGCAGCGATCCCCCGTTATCGCTTCATCGGACGGCGAGAAATATACGGACTTTCTCTATTTAGATGAAAATCATGCAACAGTAACTTATGAGTATAAAGGGGTGACTGTGGCGCCGGACTTTTACATGTACCTCGAAAAGAATACCTCGTGGGTCATAAGGAGCGGAGAACAAGCAGTACTGCAGCATTTTTACCTGCTTGAGGATGGAGTAAAGATATTTAAAAGCATATCTTTGAACAAGTCAGCAAGTACCCTCATAACCTATAAGATAACGTCCGAGGAGTCCGTGTTAAAAATGTTCACGGTGAAGCTGTGGATTCCATGGGAGAGGAAGCTGGGGTTCACCGAGGTTTCGGGCAATACATTCAGCCTACAACTTGACAGTGGAAGCTACGAGATAGAATTCCGCGGTGATTTGGCCGAATTAAAATTTGGATTTGATGAAAAGTGGTCACAGCCAAGGGTCCACGCGGTTTTTAAACCCATAGAAAACAGAATTTACGCTGAGATTCTCATCAGAGCCTTGGACGTCAGGCCCGTTTCTTGGATGAAGGATGAAGTGGTCTCTGTGTCTGCGAGGGAGCTGGTAATAAAACATAATGTTGGATACGCCGTAATACCCATAGCCGTTAAGAGAGAGTTCATGGATAAATTCGGCCTCGACGTAGACCTATTTAAGTCGCAGTTTGAAAACGCCAAACTAACGGTTTATAAGGCTACTCCATGACTTGGAATCAGAAGATTTTAAAATACGCGGCGATTGCAACTCCAACATTGGTGAATGGTTTACTGTACACGTCGATTTTTGGCCCTAATCCCTTCCCGCCTATGGATGACCCCGCGATAAGGTTAAAGGAAGCTTACGCGCTTCTCGGAAACACCTATCCCCTATGGAACCAGACGCCGCTGCAGTATCCGCCGCTCTTTAACGCCATACTGGCCCTGCTCATCGCTGCAACATCAAACCCGCTGTCTTCAGTAAAGTTTTTAGGTATTTTGCTAGTGTCAGTGATGAATTTGTCCATTTACCCTCTAGTTAAGTATGTAACTGGAAAGACAACTTCAGCGGTGGTTGCCGTGTGGCTTCTGGCATTTCACCCTATTTTCTCTGAGATGTATGGTTGGGGCGGATACGCTAACCTATTGGCTCAAGCCTTACTATTGTTTGGAATTTACTATCTGCTGAGAACTTTGAGAGAAGGAACTTGGGCAAGCTGTGCATATGCTACTTTAATCTCAGCCCTAATAATACTCACCCACCATCTAACCACCATAGTGTACTCAGCAGTATGCATGGCAGTGCTAGTGCTGGCCGTATACGAATGCGTAAGCCTAGGCTCCATAAGTCAGAAATCGGTTAAAGTTGTGATTCCGATCATCACTGCCCTTGTGGCCTTCATACTGTGGCGATTCCTCGCAGGGGAATTCCAGTTCATAACTTACAATTATGCTTCCTTGGCTACGAGGCCCTTCGATGCCGAGGCCTTCTGGTGGATATTCAAGGATCAGTTTGCGGCTGCCCTCCTACTCATAACTGCGATGACGGGGACATTCATACTTTACCTATCCGGGAAAAAGCGGGAGCTCTTGGTCCTAATGGTTTTAGCTGTTTTCCCATTCCTCTTCACGCAGGCACACTTCCTTGGAATCGCATTAGACTTCAGAAGGTTTCCATCCTTCGCTGTACCAGCACTGATATCCCTCTCCTCAGCCATTCTAATGCCATTAAAGCCCGGCGACTTAACCTACAATGCAGAGAAGCATGTGTCAACGTTTAAGGTTGAAGGTATGCTTTTGGCCTCTTTAATGCTCCTAACCCTGTCCTCAAATTTAATTGTGGGTTTAGCAATGCCCTTTAAGGTTAATGAATACTATCATTACCTACAGGATTACGCGTACGGTGTTGAGGAGAAGCTTGAAGCCTTAGACTGGATAAGGCATAACACGCCATGCGACGCTGTTTTTGTCGCCGACTCCAGCTTGGGAAGGTGGGTTGAAGGCTATGGTCAACGGAGAACGCTTTTGGAGCTTGAGCCATACCAGATATTCATAAAGGGTGAGCTTGAAAGGTACATCGCCTCAAACACAATTTTACACTCAAACATTCTGCTACTGAACCAGTACATTAGAGTGTGGGATGATGCGCCCTACCATAGTTCTCACACGCCTTGGATTGGCGTGTCGAGTGGACCAGACTATCGGAACGTGCTTTACCTTGTAGACGGAACCGTTGAGACAAAATTCACCTTCGCAGGAAGCCTTTGGATAGAATCCCCATACAGGGCTAAGATTGAAGGTGTGAAATGGTTAAGCATGGACGACGAGTATGCGGCCTTCTCGTTAACATACATTTCAAAGTCTTTGAACATAACAAAGGTCGTAACGTTAAGAAATGAGTCAGCCGAACTTCAAATAACATATGTGATAAGGCCGGTAATCGAAGCTGGGCTTATTGAAGCAGAGCTGCCCCTGTGGGTGCCCTATGAATGCACCCTTTCAAATCCAAGGTTTTACGGTGGAAAGCTGCACTTCACCGTGGACGGGATTCAAGTGGCGCTTGAGGTAAACGGCAACACCACTGTCGGAAGGGACAATAGATGGGGGCAGCAGAGGATTCTCTGCACTTTCAGCCCCTCCAACAACACCATAGAAGCCCATCTAAACCTAACCTTCTTAAATTCGAGGAAAAACTGGTGGAATACACGCTTAGTTGCAGCGTTCTCGGACGAGTTAATACGCAAGTACAACGTCTCCCACATAATTTTATCTAAAAATAAAGATGATTACGTGAGGTTTGTTGAGGATCCGCGGATGAAATTGGCGTACGAAAATAGCAAACTCATAATATTTAGCGTGGAGAAGTAAACATGCATTTAAATGAGAAAACCGGGCATAAGCTATTTGGGATCCTACTTGCAGGGTCAGTGCTCCTTCCACTATCCTATGCCTGGTTTTTCCTTTCAAGGAGGACGATGCCGTGGTGGAGCGATCCTGGAGAGTGGCTGAAGTACGCGAATGCTCTTGAGGCTTATCTTGCATCATCCTTAGGCCTTAAAAGCCCGGCCTACGAAATGTGGCTTCAAACAATGTGGGATCAGGGTGTGCTACAGTATCCGCCGCTCCTCTTCCTAATGTTAATACCGTTAAAAGCACTCATCGGACCACTAAACGCCCTAAAGCTTCTGGGAACCGTGCTTTTTGCACTTCAACCCATCCCCACATATTTCATTGCCAAAAAGATTACAGCCTCAAGGATCGGCGGGATTGTTGCAGCCTACACTTCCGCGCTCATGCCCATGCATGCTGAAATGCTCGGCTGGGGTGGATACCCTAACCTGCTGGGCTTTTTGCTCCTGGCATCAAACATATACTTCACAGTTTCAGCGATGAACACTCCTCAAGCTAAGAACGTCTCCCTCATGATGTTGACCAGCGTGATGGTGCCCTTGGCGCATCACATCACCTCAATAGTTCACATGGGAGTTATGATCTCATGGACCATGCTGCTCATAATTATGAGGGAAACATCTGGAATAAGGTTTCCAATATACAGCCTCGCCGCAGACTTGATTACGTCGGCAGTGTATAGGCTTCTCCTCGCCTACCCCTCCCAGTTTGTAGTGTTCAACGAGGCGGCATATTATTCCCTGAGGGTGAACTTGGTAGATGCCTTTTTATGGACGGTAAAGTTCCCAGCGTTAGTGTTGCTGATCGCTGTACTGATATTCATATTAGTCCTGAAAAGTCGCAGCCTTTTAGGGAGAGAAACACAAGCTTTGTTTCTGGCTTGGACGCTGTTTCCCGCGATTGCAACCCAGGGATACCTTTTAGGTGTGGCAGTAGATTACAACAGGATATTCTTCTTCTTTACGCAGTCAATACCGCTGATGGTGGCTGCACCCTTCGCTTTAAAGGAACGCTCCCTCCAAAAACTTGCAAAGAGGGATTCTGCTTCGTTTCTGGCGTTGGCGCTTTCAGTCATCGTTGCCCTTGCAACGTTGTTAACGGGCACCGTTACAATGGCGAACATGAACGAATGGTATAGCTCAATGGATCCATACGGGGACTATGAGAAACTTTCAGCCCTAAATTGGATATCCCGCAATACGCCTGTAAACGCTGTTTTCGTTGCGGACGAGCATATGGGACGGTGGATAGAGGGCTATGCCTCACGGAAAACCATGCTCTTTATGGAGCCAAAATTCCTGTTCATAAAGGGACAGCTTGAAAGATTCTATGCAGCATCCTCCGTGCTTTTGGCCTCCGCTGAAGCTAGAAACAAATATTTACGGATACTTGATCAAACAGACATCCACTTTTCCCCACTGATTTGTCTCTGGAGCGGAGGTGAATATAAAGAGGCGCTTATAGTGGATGATGGGCCATTGGCCACGTACATGAAAAATTGGACATCAACCCTTCACATAGACTATGAAGACCCTACTATAAAGTCCATGTATGTTTGGGTTGAGAGCGGCGTGGAGAAAAACTTTACCAAAACCATAACATTGGACAAAAACCTCGTGAGGATGTGTTATGATATCCCTGACGTTGGCCGTGCCGTCAGCATAAACGTTAACGTAAGCCATGAAAGAGCTCTATCCCTCATTGAAATTATAGGGTCGCAGGTGAGGATACATATGGACATAGGTGAGGTTATATTGAACACCAACTCCTTCAACATTCAGAATGAGGGAAGAAACGTAAAGCTTTCTTTTAATCCTCCCAAAGCCCTTTTAGAGGTGTTGGCCATCGGTTGCATGGGAAATGAAAACTTCAAGGAAACCCTAATCGTTAATAGGAACCAGCTTATAAAAGAATATGGCATCTCATACATCGTGGTTCCCCGTGTTTCCGGCAGTGTAGTCCTAACAACCCCAAAATATCAGCATCTCCTGAAAACCCACAAAATCGTATACATCAACGATAAAGTGATTATACTTGAAACGAATTGCGCTGAAAATTAGAGAGCACAGCCTCTACACGCTTCTTTCAGCATTGATTCCGGCCCTAATAAGGTTCATTCCGGAGATGATGTTTCCGTACCCCATAGGATTTGACACACCATTATATCTAGCCATGGCCAAGGATTTCGCCGCCCACCCGCAGCCCTTCAGATTGTTCATAGTTATAATAGGTCTCTTGCACGTTTTAGGTGTTGACTTGATGGTCGCCATGAAGTTTCTTCCCACGTTAGTATACTGCCTATTAGGTTTTTCAATTTTCAAATTTGCAAATAGACATTTAGGGTGGAGGGACTACCACGCCCTTTTGGCTTCGATTAATTTAACCATCTCGGTTGCTATGCTTAGAATTTCCTGGGACATGCATAAGCTCGCCCTTGGGGTAGCCTTATTGCTGTTGACGCTGTCCATGAGTAAAACACTATACGTAAGCGAACCAACCCGCCTTGATGCTGGGAGAATAGCGTTTTTCACACTATCCATGCTGACCTTGATAACCCATGAGTTGATCGCCGTCCTTTTCATGTTAACGCTCATCTATTACGCGTTAAGACGCCGTGAATCCCGATTGTTTCTGATCACGCTTCTAGCATGTTGTATGAGCTTGTTTTTTGGATTATGGTACTGGGATCGTTTTAGCGAGGTTTTCGGCTGGATTCCCGCCATTTTTCAGTCTCCTCCGCTTTCGCGTTTCTGGCCTGAACTACAGGAGAACGGCGGGTTAATGGTCAAGCTGTTTCCCCTTTACATACCGTTCATCATTATAAGTTTTTTCAGGGATGGAACGTTAAGG
>JAWCTJ010000074.1:0-6589 GCA_038868255.1 Bathyarchaeia archaeon | reverse complement strand
TAACCCTACTGGACTACCAGCCCCAAACACGGCAAGCCCCAATAAACACCCAAACACTTCAAGCACAAGCAGAGGTGGCTATGCCCAAAAAAGAGCTCTGGAGACCACAAACAATACAGACGAAAGGCCTAAGCCAAGCCATGAAATGGCTAATGGAAAACCTTCCAAACCAAACAATCCCAATAGAAGAAGTCGTTAAACGGGCTTATGAAGAGGAAGGCCTGGAAAAGGCGGCTGTAGAAACAGCCATATGGCGCCTAACACAACAAGGCCAAATATACCAGCCAGAACCAGGAAAAATAAGAAAGCTGTGAAAAAAGGACTCACTTAATTTTTTAATTGCATACGGCCCGGCCCATCCTAAATGAGAATCTTTATCTATAGTATTATCCAAAAATTTACACCGATTTGCTCCCTTTAATGATAAGTATTACAACCTTTGCAAAGTTGATCTATGAGGAGAAACACCATGAAGGGTGTAATTCTGCATGGTGGTGCTGGTACTCGGCTTAGACCCTTGACCTTCAGCGGACCGAAGCAACTTATTCCAATTGCAAATAAGCCTATCAGTCAATATGTGCTAGAGGATATTCGGGATTCTGGCATTAAGGATATAGCCATAGTTCTGGGGAACATTTACCCAGAAATGGTTAGAGAATATTATGGAGATGGATCTGAATTCGGCGTAAATATCACTTACATCCATCAGAGTAAGCCGCTTGGAATAGCCCATGCAGTAGGCTTGTGTAGGGAATTTATTGGAGAAAGTGAATTTGTAGTTTATCTTGGAGACAATTTATTACAGAATGGCATCAAAATGTATGTTAAGGAGTTTTTTGATGGAGACTATGATGCTTACGTACTCCTTAAGGAGGTCGAAGACCCAACTAGGTTTGGTGTGGCAAAATTCGATGAAAATGGTAAACTTGTAGGTCTAGTTGAAAAACCCAAAATTCCACCAAGCAAATACGCCTTAGTTGGGGTATATTTCTTTAAGCCGGTGGTTTTTGACGTTATAAGAGAGCTTAAACCTAGCTGGAGAGGTGAACTAGAGATAACCGACGCTATTCACATGATGATTGAGAAGGGATATACAGTGGGCTACAATATTGTTAGAGGATGGTGGCTCGACACTGGGAAAAAGGATGATATTTTGTATGCTAATGCATTAATCTTAGATGAACGAACGAAGAGGGACGTAAAGGGGGAACTCATAAACTCAAGAGTTGATGGGAGAGTATCTATAGGAGAAACCGCGAAAATAGTCAATAGCATTATTAGGGGACCTGCAGTCATCGGAGAAAATTGTCTAATTCAAGATTCTTTCATAGGACCATATACAAGCATAGGTAATGGTGCACAAATAGTGGAAAGCTCGGTTGAGTGCTGTGTAATCCTCGAGAACGCGATAGTAAAAGGCATAAATAGACTGGAAGAGAGCCTTGTTGGTAAAAATGTGAAAGTAATTAAAAACATTAGAGGAAAGGGAACTGTAAAGCTTAATGTTGGAGATTATTCTGAAGTCGAAATATAAACGATTTTCCAAAAGTCATTTATGGTCTAAGCAACTATGCAGCTATGTGAGCCGCTATGCCCTTAATAGGCGAGGTCAAGGAGCTTTCGCTTTCAGGAATTAAACTGGTCGATTTACTGCTTTCTCCAGATGAGCGCGGGGCGTTCATCGAAATAATGCGTAGCGACTGGAAGGAGCTTCTTGGCGAGGATTCGATACTTCAGGCGAATTTATCCGTGACTTATCCGGGCGTAGTTAGGGCTTGGCATAGGCATAGGCATGGTCAAACGGACTACTTTTTGGTATTGAAAGGTTCCATTAAAGTGTGCGCTTATGATGATGAGAAAAAATCATCGACGAGAGGAGATTTGGTAGAAGTAATTTTAAGTGAAGACAGAATGCAAGTATTGAGAATTCCTGGTCACTATTGGCACGGGTTCAAGGTGATAGGCTATA
The DNA here is from genome assembly GCA_038868255.1 of Bathyarchaeia archaeon. GTDB lineage: Archaea > Thermoproteota > Bathyarchaeia > Bathyarchaeales > Bathycorpusculaceae > DRVV01. Next base: position 4,620 of record JAWCTJ010000074.1, on the reverse strand, counting down.
AGCCGGCCTTCCTCATATATTTTGTAAATAAACTCTATGATTACGCAAATCCTGATGAAGAAAGAAGACCATGGAATGATCCATTAATAATGCCCATTAAAATCAATGGAAGAATGGACGACCCAAGAGTGGGTAAGCCGTGGGATTGGTTCTACCCACCGCACAGGTGAAAACAATGAAATTACTTGTTACCGGTGGATACGGTTTTATAGGCTCAAATTTCATTAGGTACATGCTTGAAAAATACCCGGATGCTCAGATAATCAATGTTGATAACCTCTCATATGGTTCTAATTTTAAGAATTTAAGCGGAGTAAATACAGAGAGATATAAATTCGTTAAAGGTGATATAGCTGATTACACTTTAATACAGCGGCTTGTAGAAGATGTTGATGCGATAGTAAATTTTGCAGCTGAAACACACGTGGATAGAAGCATAGCAGATCCACACTTATTTTTTAGGAGTAATGTTGATGGCGTGTTAAGCATTCTTGAGGCTGTTAGGAAAGCGCGGAAGAGCGTCAGGATTATCCAGATAAGTACTGATGAAGTTTACGGCGAGATCTTAGATGGTTCATTTAAAGAAAGTGATAGGCTTAATCCATCATCACCCTATTCAGCAACTAAGGCTGCTGCTGACATGATTTGCCTAGCTTACCACAGAACTTTTAACTTGGACATTGTCATAGCTAGGCCGACAAATAATTTTGGTCCGTACCAATTCCCCGAGAAGCTAATACCTAAAACGATTATAAGGGTTAAGTTGGGGCAAAAAGTCCCAATCTACGGGACTGGTAAAAACGTTAGAGATTGGCTCTACGTCATGGATACATGCGAAGCAATAGATCTGCTTTTAAAAGGCGGGGGATCCGGTGAAATATATAACATTTCCGCCGGGAATGAGTTTGAGAACATAGAAGTTGTAAAGATGATCCTTGCCATAATGGGTAAGAGTGACAATTTAATAGAGTTCGTTGAAGATAGACCTGGGCATGATGTGAGATATAGTATAGATGCGACAAAGATTAAAAGAGAGATGGGATGGAAACCTAAACATTCGTTCCATGAAAGCTTACGGAGGACAGTGGAGTGGTATGTCAATAATGAATGGTGGTGGCGGCCCATAATTTCAGGGAAGATTCTCCACTCAACTCCATGGAAGCTTAAGTGGTAGTCGTTATGAGCATACTCATAACCGGGGCTAGCGGCCTTCTGGGCTCAAAAATGGCAGAGAAAGCTGCTAGCGTGGGCTACAAGGTTTACTCCGGTTATTTTATGCATAAACCAAACTATGGCTTTCCAATAAAGTTTGATATCCGTAATAGGACTGCTGTGGAGAAAGCTTTCAAGATAGCTAGTCCAGAAATAGTTGTTCATACCGTCGCGTTAACTGATGTAGACAAATGTGAGATGGATAAGGAACTTGCATGGAACATAAATGTTGAAGGCACAAGAAATCTTGTTGATCTGTGTAAACAACGTGGAGTTTTCTTGATCTATATATCAACTGACTACGTGTTCAAAGGAGATAAGGGGATGTATAAAGAGACAGATGAGCCGGAACCAATAAATTACTACGGCTTGACAAAATTGAAAGGAGAAGAGGAGGTTATTGATAAACTGAACGAGTTCTGCATAGCGAGACCTAGCGTTATTTATGGAATAAAACCACTTTCAGGTAAATCGAACTTCGCACTGTGGGTTATAGAAAAACTTAGGAAAAACGAATCAATAAACGTGGTGATGGACCAGTGGGTCTCCCCAACGCTGAACACGAATCTAGCAGATATGCTTCTTGAAGTACTTGAGAGGAGACTTACAGGTATCTACCATTTAGCAGGGGCGACAAGAATGAACAGATATGAATTTGCAAAGCTAATAGCGGAAGAATTTAACTTAAATCATGAATTAATAAGACCGATAGCTATGTGTGAATTAAAATGGAAAGCGAGTAGACCTAAAGATTCATCATTAGACGTAAGTAAAGCCATGAAAAATCTATACAACAAGCCTCTCCAAATCAAGGATGCTGTAAGAAAATTAAAGGAAGAATTGATCATAAAATACGTGTTGGAATCGGGAAGTAACATGAATAATTCGTGCACATCAAAATAAAGGTGTCTTCGTTGGAGCCAAAAGTCTCGGTCTTCTGGATTAATTATAATAGTATTCATGTGATAGACATTATCAAAAAGTCCTTGAGTGCGCTATTGCGTTTAGAATATCCAAACTATGAGCTTATAATAGTGGATAATGGTTCAACCGATGGCAGTCTCAGGGTTATTGAGAAGCATATAAAAAGTTATAAAAAAAAGAATGAAAATCCTTCAAGAACTCATGTCCTAAAATTGAACAAAAACTTGGGCTTTGCGGGTGGCGCTAATTTTGCGTATAGGGCTAAAGATCCGACATCCGAGTATGTTGCCATTGTAAATAACGATGCTATACCTCGTAAAGACTATCTAAAGAAACTGGTCTCCTTTATGGAGAGTCATGAAAATGTGGGTGCTGTGCAAGGTCTAATTTTGCGTTTGGGAAGTGATGGAAAAATAGATAGCGCTGGAATGTTTATAGACGAATTTGTAAAAGTACACGCACCATTTATTGGAAAACCAGCAGGTATATTTCGCAAGCCTTTTCACGTTTCTTTTGTTGAAGGCACGATGCCTTTATATCGAGTGGACGCAATTGTTCATTCACTGAAATCAGACAATATCATGTATATTACTGCTGGATTCTTGTATTTTCTGGAGGATGCATTCCTTTCTTTAATGATGTGGAATCATGGCTACGAATGTGTGGTTTTACCCTTGATAACAGGAGAACATTACAGAAAGGCGACGCTAAAAAAATTCGCTGAGCAAGTTGGGCTTCAGTATTATAGTCTCAGAAACCGTATAGCTCTATTAGAAATGACTAATAGTAGAAAGAAGCAGCTGGTCTTCTTGAATGTTCTAAGAAGGCTGTTTATTTCAAGAGCAAGTTATCACGTGCGTAAAAATATGTTGCGGGCATTAGTTGATGGGATATACCTCGGAAAGATTCTAAGAGAAAAGTATGGGGTGTTAAATTTAGGTAAAGTGCCCGTCTTAAGATGCTCAACTAAAGTACGCCTTTGATTTTAAGATGCAAAGACTTAAGTTGTTTTGGCGTTTATCCTTATTTTGTGTCTGTTATGTTGTTTACGGTTTCCCTTCGAGAGGTTGCCGCGACGGTTTTTCTTTTCGTTTGGGTTATTTTTGTTGCTGTGTTTTTGACTCGGATGCTTTATGGTTTGATGGTTGGGCGTGGTTTTCAGCATAATGTTGCCGTCTATTATAATCGGAAAATCATCCACATTTTTACTGGGGGTCTTGTGGCGTCTCTTGTTCCATGCATTTTCGAGACGCCAATTTTTCCCTTGGCTATGGCTTTTCTTCTCGCTGTTTTCCTTTATCTGCCACATAGGAGGGGCAGGCTGATGTATTGGTTCCAGGTGAGGGAAAACGCCTATGAGGTTTCTTTCTGTGTCATGTGGGGGATTATAATAACTCTGGGCTGGCTTGTTTCTGGCGGAAACTTTTGGTTTGGAGTGCTGCCGGTGCTCTTCATGTCTGTTGGGGATGCTTTAACAGGGATTGTGCGCAACACCATATACAAGAGAAGGACGAAGGCTTGGGTGGGAAACCTTGCAATGGCGGCCTTCTCCATACCTGTGGGCGCTGTGGTCCTGGGGTTAGCTGGGGCTCTCGCGGGTGCTGTTGCTTCTTTTGTGGAGCATTTTGAATCAAATCCGATAGATGATAATATCACTGTGCCGTTGTTCGCCTTCCTTGTGTTGGTTGTGGTGAAGCTTTATGCGCCTTGGCTGCTGTCTCCTTTGGATTCTTTACCCTTTTAGGCTGTCTTTGTGAAAGCTTTCCTAATTATGAGGTATGTTAGTAGGCAGCCGAAAATTATTATACTGGAAAGAATGGAATACACGGCCATTAAAACGAATTGCCTCTTTATCACGTCTTCTGCTGTCATGAAGGATAAGAGTGAAAAGTAGAAGGATAGGAATATGCATATGGCCACTGCGATTAGTATGGCTGATTCGGCTTTCAATTCTGGCACCAGTGCTGATTAAGCCTATCTTGTGTTTTCAAAAAGGTTTTGTGGATTTTGGATATGGATTTTGGCTGTGGGCTCAAGAAGAGGTAGACTTTTGTTTGGGCTAGGAAGCTTAACCGTTTTAGTGCTTCAGCCAGTTCTTCGACGTTGAGTTTTTTGAGTTTCTCCACGAATTCCCCGTGGTTTGGGTAGGCTTTGCTTGTGGCTATTATCCTTTTTCTTGGGATGCCGCCTTTCTCTGAGAGTTCTGCTAGGATTTCTATGACTATTTCTTTTCCGACTTTCATGATTTTTTCGATGTTGTGTTTTAGGCTTTGAAGCATGATGGGCTTGAAGCCTAACGCATTTAGCTTTTCTATGGCTTCTTGCAAGTGCCTGTTGGGTTTTGTTTCGGCGATTTTCTGCATTCCAGCCTTTTCGAAGAAGGGGTTGTATTTTGCCATGACGGCTAATGTCTCCACGTAGGGTGTTCCGGCTAAGGGCAGTGTTTCCTTGACGATTTTTGTGCCGAGTCCTATGCTTCGGTAT
>JAWCTJ010000073.1:0-6680 GCA_038868255.1 Bathyarchaeia archaeon | reverse complement strand
GAGGAAAATGCCCACCACGGCGCCGACTATGGAGAGGGCTATTATGGCGTTTATCGGCTCAGGAAGGACTAGGTATGCCGTTATAGGTATGCTTCCTGCCAGGAATGTTGTCACGCTGCATATGAGCGCCGCGTGCAAGTTAGCCCTACCCACCTCCCTGTTAAGTATGGCGAACAAGTTCTTTAGGAGCCTTAGCGACTTATCCCTCTCGTCCTTGTCAGGGATGTCGCTTAGACTAAACTTCATTAGGGCCTGCAGCGTCCTCATGTCCGCCAGGTCCTCAGTGATGCCTCCGAGTAGGAAGCTTGAAAAGTTGGTTATGGCCACGGCGGTTAGGGTTAGAAGGGATGCGAAGGCTATCGCCCTGAAAGCCAAACCTGCAGCTAAAGCTGAGAGTACAACGACAAGCCCGGTTATTGACCCGTCTACGAGGCCTGCTACAACTTCAATTATGGGATCCTTCTTTAGGAGAAGGTTCTCCCATTCCTTAGCCACCTTCTTCCCCTCAGCCGTCAATCTTACGGCTTCGCCGTTGTCGATGATAAGTCCCTCTGAGGCTAACTCCTTCACGGCTTCTTCAAGATCCTGCACCTCGATGCGGACGCGTCCGCCATGGATCCTGTCAATGCGCTTTTTAAGAAGGCTTTTGCGCATCTGCGACTTTTCCCTTAAAGCCAACAATACAACTACTTTTATAATGTCCGGCAATTCCTGAATTTCAAACGACACCTTTGAAGTTCACCATTCGCGATCATGATGAAGTGCGGCGAGCTAATAACCATTACGTTCTGAAGCTTGAAAAGAAATTTCTAATTTCTCTTCTTGAAAGCACAAGCTCCACTATTATGCCTGAGATAAGCAGTTCAATAAGGGCCTTCACAATTATGAAGGATATTACGGGAGATGGAACCCCGTAAACAGTGCATGCAAGCCAAATATACGGCGCGTAGGGAATCACTGCGAGGGCTCCGCACACCGGCGGGGAAAGCCTAAACCTTCCATGGAGCAGACCTGCAATAGCTGCAAGCAATGCGTTGCCGAAGGGGATGAAAATGTTTCCGATGCGCAGTGTCGAAATTATAACGCTGAGCAGCCCAGTTATCGCCCCAGCCGCCGGGTTAATGGATATGGTTACCAGCAGCGCAGGCAGGGCTGAAAGATGGAATTCAACATTTGTGCCTGGAGCTGAAGGAAGCCTTATGCCCAGAAAACCCAACGCGTTTCCAAGGGCGCTCATGCATACGATCAGAGCAAAAGCCTTAGCGTTAAGATACTTCATGCATATACCCTCAAATTTTATGGATTGATTCTGCGGCCATATTCTTCTAGGTAAACGAACTCTTTAAGCTCCTTCCTTTTAGGCGGCCTGCCATCTTCCGCCGGATAGCCCAGCGGGATAAGCTCTACAAGCTTCACGTTCCCCGGCACCTTAAGTATTTCCGCAGCCTTTAATGCGTCGAAGGCGCCTACTTGAACTGCGCCAAGTCCCAGGCTGTGGGCTGCAAGCGTCAGGTTTTGAATTGCCAGTGCCAGGTCGAACATGTAGAAGTCTCCCTTGTCAGTTACGGGTTTCCCATCTCGGAAGCCTGAAACCCCAATTTTCGCACATGCCGCTATAACTATGGGCGCGTTTTGAACAGCGTCCCTTGCAGGGTTCCAGGATGTAAGGGTTTCAGCCAGCTTCCTTTTTGTTTCAGGGTTTTTAACTATGATGAATTCCCAGCATTGGGTGTTGGCCCATGATGGCGCCCATCGGGCTGCCTCCAAAACGGCTAGAAGCTTGTCTTCCTCAACTGGGGCATCTTTATACTTCCTTATGGATCGTCGGGTCTTAATAGCCTCTATAACATTCATGTATGGTCCTTCGCAAATAATTCTGTTAAGAGTATAAAAAATTTGTGAACAGGCATGCTTTGGGGTAAAGAAAGGTAGTGGTGGTGGAGTAAAGGGCTACTGCCGCGGCGCCTCTTGAGCCTGATCAATATATAGCGTTGTGAAATTTATTTGCGGAGTAGGCGTTTTCACCGGGCGCTTCTGTATGTGCTTGTAGCCGCAGCCGCATCTGAAGCCAACCATTTTTCCGCTTCTATGTATTTCGCTCCAGGTTTTGGAGTTACAGTTGTCCCTCTGCTTATGAATTTTCCAGAGGAGCTGAGCTTCTTCTATGCTTAGAGGAGCATAGTGTTTTGCCTTGGCATAGTACCATATGAGATAAATCATGAATGCCGCCCAGACGATGGTGACGGTTAATAATGCCATGTCCATTTGTTGCACCGTGTGTTTGGGGCTGAAAAATGAATATTGAATCTTAATATAAAAGTGTTGTGTCCGGGGCTGACTCCTCTAAAACTGCTTAAGCACGTCGCTTTTCTCCATCATGTAGCCGCAGTAGTGGCACTTAAGCAGGAGGGGCTCCTCCTTTTCCACATAGAATTTCGGCCTCACCGGTTCGTTGCTGTTTGTGATGCATGCGGGGTTCGCGCATTTCAGTATGTTCTCTATAACCCTTGGAAGTTTAACCCTCTGCTTCTCAGCTACATGATAGTCTCTGATTATGTTTATGGTTGCATGCGGAGCTATAAGGGCGATCTTATGCACTTCCTGCGGGTTTATTTCCCTACCCTCAATCTTAACTATATCCTTAAACCTGTATCTTTTGCTTGGGACATTTATGGCTATGGTGATCACCCTGTTCTCCCTGCCTGTTATCCCGAGGATTTTAATAACGTCAAGGGCATGGCCGCCTGTAATGTGATCTATAACTGTGCCATCTTTGATCTTGGAAACATAAAGCATAGTCTCGCTCATGAGGCTCCACCCATCCAGTGAAGGCTTGCCTCAGCTGAAATAAAAGGCTTTCACCAATATGTGCCTTAAGCTGTTAGTGAAAAGTGTTATTTACGGGTTTACATGAAAGCTTTGTTGGTGGGCCAGTGGAGTTTGAAGGTAGAGATATAATATCCATCCGGGACTTTAAAAGGGATGAGATAGATTACATCCTTGAAGTTGCCGAGGCCATGGAGCCCCTGGCCGTTAAGGGCTCAAGCATGCTTAACGGCAAAATCCTTGCAACACTATTTTTTGAGCCCAGCACCCGGACTAGGCTAAGCTTCGAGGCAGCCATGCATAAGCTTGGAGGCTCCACAATAGGCTTCGCAGAGGCTGAAATAGCCTCAGTAAGGAAAGGTGAAAACCTGGTTGACACCATACGCACTGTTGAGAACTACGCGGACGTCATAGCCCTGAGGCATCCCCTTGAGGGAGCTGCACGGCTTGCGGCTGAACGCTCAAGAGTTCCCATAATCAACGGTGGAAGCGGGGCTGAGGAGCATCCTACCCAGGCACTGCTGGACCTCTACACGATTAAGAAGGAGAAGGGCAGAATTGACGGTTTAAGGATAGCCCTCCTCGGAGACCTCAGGTACGGGCGAACAGTACACTCGCTTGCGTACGCATTATCCTATTATGATGTGGAGCTGTACCTAGTTTCGCCTGAGTCTCTGAGGATGCGGAGGGAAGTGCTTATGACGATCAGCGAGAAGATACCTGTGGTTGAAGAATCAAATCTTGAGAAGATAATGCCCATCGTGGACGTGTTATATGTTACCCGGATACAGAAGGAACGCTTCCCAGACCCCGCGGAGTACATGAAGGTTAAGGGCTCATACAGGGTGGACGTTGACCTGCTATGGAAAGCTAAGCCTGAGCTGATAATCCTTCATCCCCTCCCACGCACCGACGAGATCCCGCCGGAAGTGGATGCGACACCGCATGCCCGCTACTTCCAGCAGGTATGGAATGGCATAGTAACCAGAATGGCGCTTCTAGCGCTGATTCTGGGAGCGGTTAAATAGCGCCGAAATGCTAAGTTGCCAGTTGCCTATAAACCTGCGTGAGGGAGCTTACATTTCCACATGATGGACACTTACGCAGCAGCCCAAACCAGCTTTTTCTGCAGTTCTGGCAGTATGTTAAATGCCTATAATACGTGAACAGTTTCAAGCCGTAATCCATCATAAGCCTTCTGCTGATGGAGAGAAGCTCCGATGGATCATAATGAGCCTCGCCCAGGTCAATCACGGCTAGGCTTCCCCCGCTTAGCAGCTTGCGAATTTCCCTTTCCATAATCAGCGCCTTAGAAGGACTTTCGATTTCGCTAAGGGTTATTGTGCTAAGGGTTGAGTAATGCGGGTTTTCCTTTGTTCCCTGGAATTTAACCCTTGAAACACCATAACGTTCAATATCAAGCCTTGCCAGCCTCTCAAGGGCTTCTGAAAGCGGCAAAATAGATAGGAAAATACGGGGAATCCCTCTTCTGCCAGCTTTTTCCATAAACTCTGAGGCCAGCTTTATTGTTTCAAGGGCGAAGCCCTGCACATCGTCATCCATGCGCCAACTTCCCCCATGAAGATGCTCAGCTGACTCTATTATTCCTGCAAGGTTTATCACCAGTGCTGAGTTTTCCATTCTAAGGTAGCGGTCGTTGCCGGACGCCTGTGTGAGGAAGGGAAGCAGCCTCCGCCCTCCGTTAATCAACCCCCTATATTTTATGTCCAGAGCCTGAGCTGCGGTTTCAAGCCTGTTCTTAAGGTTCTCATAGAATTTCGATGTTCCATCACTTTCGTAGGCGCATCTTGGAACATTAACGGTCACGTAGCCCAATACGGCTGTTCTTAAAGTGTCCACCTCCCAGTCTCCCTCAGGGCTTGCGTCAAGCTTACATCCGAAAGTGGAGAATACAGGATGACCCATGTCTTCTTTGCTTATGTTTGCAAAGTATGCGGCGCACCCTTGAGAGGCTAAGCTGTGAGCTTGCATAAGCACCTCCATGACGCTGTTGTCTAGGCTGGATTCCCCCCGCATTTTCACAGTAACCCTTGGATTCCTAAGAGGCATCATGGTGCTTTCTTCATCGATGACCTCAAGGATGAGTTTTGCCAGCAGCTGACTCTCCTCGGCGAAATCTCCGTAACAGCCCATGGCTTCGGAGCTTCCTGCAAGGGGAAGGTTCTCCATGAAGCCTGGAGTTTTAGGCTCCAGATCTATCGAAGCCTCCACGTGATGGCTTAAATTCAGTATGAAGAGTCTCAGCGCCTCTTTAGCCCTGTCCCTTTCAACCCCCCTGAGGTAGGGTGCAAGGAATACGTTGAAGTACGCGAGGGTTTGGGCTCCATCAACCTCCCTGGCGGAGTGGAGACAAACATTATGGATTAAGGTGAGCGCGGCTTCGAAGGATTTCGGAGGGGGAAAGCTTGGCAAATGCCCCGCGGATTCCAGGTTAAGTCCACCATTGAGGAAGAATCTTAAATCATGAATCACCTCGCTGGGCTTCAGCATCCAGCATCCTAGCCCATGAAGGTGTATGGTTCCTGAAAGATGAGCGTCGGATACATCTCTTGGAAGCACGTTCAGAAGCGTATATTCCTCAAAAACTGTTCTGCCCGCCTCCTCGTAGATGGAGAGTTTTCCGCCAGGTTCCCTGTTGCCCAGCATAAGCGCTGTCACGTCATGAACCGGCAGCCCAAGACGTGTAAGCTTGTGACGGTATTCCTCAAGTCCCCTTTCTATTAGGACAGCGTTCACAACCTCCCTTATCAGCGGGGCGGTGAGGTATTTTGTCCTTGACTTTAGAAGGCGTTTTTCAGTCTCCTTCGCAACCTTCTGAGCTAGGTCAGCGGGCATGCTTGCCTCCTTTATGAGGGAATTTGCAATTCTGTTAATGTCGAACTCCTCCAGCGAGTAGCGGGAGGTGCGGACGAGGATTTTCTGGGCTCTTAGACCCTTTTTCTCAATCTCTTCAGCTATGTTAATCACCATTTTGCCAAGCTCTGTCAGCCGGTATTTTTTAGATTCCACATCTACCTCAACGAGGTCCGCCTTAAGCAGAAATTTCAGGTGATAGGCGAATCGTCCAGCATCCCTGCTGGGATTCATCTTCAGCATATTCATAAGTTCAGTGTATGATAGCGGCCCGCGGTCAAAAAGCAGGCTTAGAATGCCGATTCTTACGGGTGATGAAACAGCCTTTAATACTCTGATTCCCTTGGTTCGCTGCTGGCTTGACAATGCCTATCGGGCCTCACAGACAAAGTAGCATTTTGGAAAGATAACCCTTATTACCCAAACCAAAAATCAAATACCAAGATGGCAAGGGGGCTGTCGGCTAGCTTGGCCTAGGCTTGGAGCCTCGGGCGCTCTAGACCCCGGTTCAAATCCGGGCAGCCCCACCATTATAAATATGGCAAGTTTATAGGGGGTAAGACCTGCCCCTGAAGGTAAGCGTTATTGCCTACTGACTTGTTCTGGGCCATGTAAGCCCTGAAATTTTCATGTACTGAACGGTCTAATGACTGGTCCACTTTTTCCAAAAGTTAAACATTTACTGGGATCCTCCCCTTCTTCCAACGATCTTTTGGATGCTTCTCAATAATACATCCTCGGCTGCTCTGCGGTCTTTTTTTGAAAACTCGTAGCTCTGCCTCCTAATATATTCTGAAAGCTCTGATTTCAGTCTGTAGAAGCATTTCTCTTCAACCTTGAAAATGGCGTTAATCACGTCTTTATTTTGGTGGTGCATTACACCTTCTAACATTTTAAGTAATGTCCTAAAATGCGGAATGCACAGGCCTTTAGAATCCATAAGAAGCTTGAGGAATTCTTCGTTGCGTGAAGAAAGCAGC
>JAWCTJ010000072.1:0-6706 GCA_038868255.1 Bathyarchaeia archaeon | reverse complement strand
CTCTGACTTATCTGCAAAGGGCATCAAAGGAGTTGCCAGCGTTAGGATAAACAGCGGGAATTTCCTGATTGATTCGGCGGATGATGCAATTCACTCAAATGGAAACATAATAATTAATGGAGGTAAATTAATCCTCATGACAAGAGATGATGCAGTTCACGCCGATGGTTCCATAGAAGTTAATGGTGGAAACATCAGCATTACAAAATCCTTCGAAGGCCTTGAAGGCGCATCCGTAACCATTAATGATGGAATTATAAACATTATTTCAGGCGATGATGGAATAGATGCCCTGGGAAGCCTTGCAATTAAGAATGGAGAGATAAACATTAAATCTGTTGGAGACGCCCTTCAAGCTGAAAAGGATGTTTTGATAACTGGCGGAACCTTTAACATATTTTCTGGCGGCGGCTGTCTCGGCATTATAGGCAGAAACGATTCTGCCAAGGGTATTAAGGCAGCCATTAGCGTTAAGATAACCGGTGGGGCCTTCAGGATCGACTCTGCTGATGACGCGATTCATTCAGATGGGGCTGTCATGATTACAGGAGGATCATTTACTCTCTTAACGGGAGATGATACTATCCGCGGCGGTGGTTCTGTAGAAGTAAATGGCGGAAACATTAATGTTTTGAATTCCCCTGGAGATTTTGGAAAGGATTCATGGGACAGCTCCATTATTGTTGATATAATTTTGAAAGGAGACTCTATTGAGGCTAGTTTTTCCCACCCTGTTTACATCAGCGGCAATAAAGCAATGATTAGATCTGCAGGCACATATAAAATAACGGGCGTATTAAATGACGGTCAAATAATCGTGAATACAAAGGATAAGGGCCAAGTGAAACTCATCTTGAGTGGTGCTCATATCAGCTGTTACAATAACGCGCCAATCTGTGTTTTGGATGCGGATGAGGTGATTATTTTCCTTGATGCTGGAACGGAAAACGTCATGGTGGATGGAAATAAGTATGTTTTTGCAAGCCCTAATGCAGATGAGCCAAACGCTGCAGTTTTCAGCCGATCCAACATGACAATTATGGGTGAAGGCACGTTAAGGGTTACCGGCAATTTCAATGATGGCGTAGCAAGTAAAGATGGATTAACTATCATGAGTGGCGTAGTTTTTGTGAATTCCGTTGATGATGGAATTCGAGGCAAAGACTACCTAATTGTTAAGGGAGGCCGTCTCACTTTAAACGTGAGCGGTGACGGATTGAAATCTGATAACTCAATAAACGCTGCGTTGGGCTTTGTGTCGATTGAGAACGGAACAATAGACATTGTTTCCGGCGGGGATGCCATTCAAGCTGAAACCAGCGTTTTGATCTATGGTGGAAACTTCAGCCTGAGATGTGGTGGAGGAAGCGAGGGCATTAAAAATGAAAGCAAATCTGCCAAGGGTATTAAAGGAGCTGTTAGCGTAATTATAAATAACGGCGTTTTTGTAATCGACTCTGCTGATGATGCGGTTCACTCGGATGGGACAATAACAGTAAATAACGGCGCTCTTACAATTTTAACGGGTGATGATGGCATTCACGCTGACAGGTCAATAACGATCAATAATGGAAAAATTGACATCCTCAAATCCTTTGAAGGAATTGAGGCTCCAGTTATAACAATTAATAATGGAGAAATTCACGTTGTTTCAAGCGATGACGGCATAAATCTGGGCGTTGACTCTGGAGTTATTCCTGCACCGGGACAGCCAGGCACCAGGTTCTCCCTTTACTCTGGAGACTATTACCTGTACATTAATGGCGGTTATATTTTTGTTAATGCCCTAGGAGACGGTATAGACTCAAACGGTGCGGTTTTAATGAATGGTGGAGTTTTAATTGTGGATGGCCCCTCATCAGACATGAATTCCGCTCTGGACCATGTAGCCTTCAACATAACTAAGGGCTATCTAATAGCCGTGGGAAGTTCAGGCATGGCCTTGCCTCTTGGAGAACTATCAGATCAGTATTCCGTTATGCTAAATTTCCAGATGCCAAACCAGGCGGGCACTTTGATTAGTGTTCGAACAAGTAATGGAACAGAATTGTTCACCTTCAAGCCTACAAAGCGGTACCAATCAATCATATTCTCCATGCCAAATCTCACACCTGGCTCCACTTATGATGTCTATGTGGGCGGCAGCCACACAGGCACTATTAAAGATGGCCTTTACTTAGGCGGCACATATATTCCAGGAACGAGGTACATCAGCTTCAAAATTACTAATAAGGTAACTCAGATCGGCCCCTCAGGCTGGTTCTTTTTCCCACCACGTTAGGTTGTATTCAATAGGGCTTAGTACAAACTGACTTACATTGAATAACCCAAAATTTACCACGCTTTAAGCTTCAGAATTTTCCTGTCCTTCTGCTGAGCTTTCCTTAATTAATACAGGTGCTTCTTTCCCCTCCACCGCTTTTCTTATTCTCTTTAACTCGCCTTCGATTCTCTCCAGATAGGCTGCCTCGACATACTTATCCCTCAAAGTTATTATCTTATCCTTAAGTTGCCAAACATCCTTCACTCCCTCTAACTTACGCTTAACCTCGTAGAAGCTTCCGATGGGCTCAGCGGACTTCGGCTTTAGGCTTTCAACGGCTCCTCCTCCACTTACCATGGTAAGCATTACGTCGCCATATCCGAATAGCCTGCCAAAGAATCCTTGAAATGCCGTAACCTCCACGAGCCCGTCAAGCGGAAGTGTGGTCACCTGCACAGTGCCGAACTTACGTCTAACCACTATGCGCTTGTTGGTCAAATAGTAAAGCTGACCTTTACTGCTGAAGTAAATCAGTACAGCAGCAAATAAGCAGCTTACGATAATAACCAGGGATACGAGCCGTAAGTGGGGCGCAAGGGGCATGATGAAGGCATTAGCCAAACCAGCCAAATAAGCAAGTATTAAGTTGATATTATCAACAGGATTAAACGAAACCATAGTTTCAGGGACTTCCAGCCCCAACCATTCAGCCAATCCCAAGACGGGTGAGAAGAAATTAGCCACGAAGGCAAGCACGTAACTAATCAGTAGAAGCCCAATCACGTATTTTATTATGCTAAGAACCAAGCTCTTTAAGTCCTTAGTTATGCCCATGTGCCAAACAAAGTATGTAGCCAAAAAGATGACTGCTGGCGGAATTAACGCCGTGACCGTTATTGACGGGGCGCTGAAAAGCATGTACAGAGAATACCCAAAAAGAACCATCAAACCGCATAGAACATAACTCCTAATTTTAGAGAATGGAGACATCGGGATTATTTCATCAACAACCTCGCCGGGCAAAAGCTTCAAGTCTATATCTCGATATTGGTCAACATGCTCAGGAACCCTTAACACTTCAACCTCTTCAGGCATGTGGCTTCCTTCGTGTGATGAACGGCTTCGACAATTAGCATCCTTTTAAGATTTAAGATTTATGAATCAAAAGTTAAACATAAATCGCGATACAATCTTAGCGCTATTGTGAAGCGAATCGAATCCTGCGCTACTGGATTTATTAACTATTTAAGGATAGTATCCCATAAAAATTGCGATGCATGAGGGGGTTGTAATGGAAGAGAAGATAGTGTATTTTGATTCTGGAGGAAAACATAATACTGAAGCCACTCTGAGCCTGGTGAGGGAAGCCGCTGAGAGAAAGGGCATAAAAAAGGTTGTCTTAGCCTCTATAACAGGATATTCAGCAGAAAAAGCCCTAGAAATATTCAAGGGTTCCAAGATAAATATTGTTGTCGTCAGCCTAAAGGGAATAGGTTCAGGCTTTCCTTCAAACCTGCTGCAAAAACTTGAACATGCAGGTCATAAAGTCATCTTCGCACAGGATGTAAAGTATGAGTTTCCAGAGAACGTGCAGAAAACTCTGTGGCGTTTCTGCGAAGGCATGAAGGTATGCGTAGAAATAGTCCTAATCGCCACGGATGCGGGGCTTATTAAGCCAGGTGAGGAAGTGATAGCCGTAGCTGGAACCGGAATGCTTGGCTACGAGAAAGGAGGCGGAGTGGACACGGCCATAGTGATGGAGGCCATTAGAAGCCAGCAGTTCCTTCAGCTTGAAACCATATTTGGTATGAAGGAGCAAAGGCGAAAAATCAAAGAAATCCTGTGTAAGCCCAGATAACTAGCGTTTTACCTAACCCTATCCTTTATTTCGGATAATGCTGGTTTTAGAAGCTTAAGCAACACTGGAAAGACCAGAACCACCGATATGATGAGTCCTTCACCGGTGAAAAGGGGCGCATCCATGTTTTGGAAGTTTGAGAAGGAAGATGGCTCAGTAAGTAGGTAAACGTAAAGCGCTGTTTTCGCAGCGTCACCGACGTGCACCATTAAAGCCATGTGAAGCCAATAGCCCCTAGAATCCAAAGGCCATAAGATAGGCGTATAATCTGTGACGAAGTCAAAAATGGCATGGGAAATCAAAACGAATAAGGCTTGCAGGCTGGTGGAAACCCCGCGTCCCAGCCTGTAGGCAGCCACAATTAAAGGCGCCATTACCAAGAATATGACTATGATGGAATGGGTGAAGGATCTGTGAACCAGGAGGATTGCATCAATGTCTGGAATCAAACCTAGAAGTGCAAGTAGGAAACTTTTCTTGGGCTTAACTCCTGCAGCCACGAGAGCCACGAAAGGTGCAACAAAATGGATTATGGGTTCCAATCAGATCTTCCTTCAATAGTGAACGGTTCATTTCTTTATAGGCATTTATAAGGGTTTATGCCTTCGCGTCGTGTTTATTCGGATTCGGATTTAGAATATTTGCATATTTTAGATTCTGAATTGCAATTTTTACAAATAATGATTCATACTTCACATAATTTAAATGCAAACTCCAAATCCATATGTCAAATAACTGCCTAGCAAGGGTTGTTAGCATGTCAAAGAATGAGGAAAACAAATCAGGCAGCGGAAACAGCGGAGAAAAGGCCGTGGACGAGAAAAAGGAGATCCAGCAGATAAGAGCAGATGTGGACAGGCTTTCAACGGAGCTTAAGAACGCTATAGGAGAGCTTAAGAAATCAATTGTGGACATACGGTCAGCCGTAAGCGAAATTGAAAACCCGTTCAATCTTTTGAGAGTAGTGTCAAGCGAGGGCGACTTGAAAAAACTGGAAAATGCAAGGCTTCCCCCAGGCGTCAAATCTCTGATTATAGGTAAACCTGAAGAGGCTGAAAAAAGCCTAGAAGTTGAAGAGAAACAAATAGCCCCGGAGAGCCCTCTTGAAGCACCACGGTTAGAGGTCAAGCCGCCAGCTATAGAGGAAGTAAATAAGCCAGCTGAGAAGTCTGAGCCGATTTTAAAACCTTCAGGGGCAGCCTACCTTGACTGGGTTTGGTCTCTTTTAGATTTGGGATTCAATTCAGACGATGTGGGGCAGATGGCGCAGTCCTACGAGCTTCTGGGCTTTATCCCTGAAGGCTCTAGCAGACAGATCTATTCCTTAGCCGTTGCAGCTGAAAAAGCCAGATCCAAGGGCTTCGATAAGGGTTTGTTTCTGCTCAACATGTATGAAGTTTCAGCCATCTCTGGAAAGCCTATGAATGCTGAAGACTTGAGGAGGTTGATGTCCATAGTTGAGAAGATCATGAAGGAGGCTAAGATGGCGGAAAGGGTTGAATAATGGGCTATTCTGTGACGCTGACGCATATCCTGATGGTTGTTTCCTCAATAGTTCTCGCCAGCGTATTCTCCGCCTACGCATTCTACACAGGCAATCTTGTGCAGAACGAGCTGATGCAAAATGCGAATGACTATAAAAGATTGGTGAATATGCAGCTTGAGATAGTTTACGCCACAGTGGATAGCTCTACAACGCCGCCCCACTTCGTCATCTATGTCAAAAACGTTGGAAACCTTCCACTAAAAGATTATTCCTTCTTAGATGTCTATGTAGGAGGATATGGTGAAGCTCAGCTTTTCACATACTCTTCAAGCGCAGCGCCTGGAAGCGGACAATTCAGCTTGTCCGACGCTAATGGAGATGGAGTCTGGGAGCCCCGTGAAACCGCCACTATAAGGGCCTACCCTAAAACAAGCGTCAGCGGGATAATTTTTGAGGCAAAAATCGTACCTTACAAAGGCGTTGGAAGCAGCTACCTCTTCTCAGCTCCTCCTACGTGAGGTGATTTAATGGGCTTCTCCGTCACAATAACATCATCCATCATCCTAATAGTCATGTTCGCCTTAGCCTCCACCCTGCTCGTTACGATTTTCCAGGGGTTTAGGGAGGTCTCCTATGCCGCGGGTGCGCATCTGCGTCTTGAAAGGGAAAGGTCTGAAGTAGCGCTTCAGCTTTCAATAGATTCAGCTAACACCACATCATGCACATTAAAGGTGAAAAATGTTGGGTCAAAGGTCATCTTCTTAGAAAGGCAAAATGGCTTCAGCTGGAACACAATAATACTGTCCTACAGCAACGGATCAAAGTGGCTTTCATATCCAATTGAAAACTACCAAGTTCTTGAAGTTAGAGTTTCAAATACAAGCTACACATTTGATCCAGTCTCGCATCCGTATATAAATCCCGGAGAAGAAGCCACAATATTCCTAAGTGTTCCATACGGGTTTCCTGAGATCCCTGAGGGCGGGCTTGTATCAGCAGTATTCGTAACCCATTATGGAGTTGCTGTTTATGCCGAAGCTTTAGCGGGGGGTCAACCATGAGAATAATCAGTCTCGGAATTCCTGAGCTTGACAGGGAC
>JAWCTJ010000071.1:0-6718 GCA_038868255.1 Bathyarchaeia archaeon | reverse complement strand
TCTGTTCAGCTGCGGAGCATATTCACTCAGCTGGAGCCTTATCTGCGTAGTTTAGGATTTCCTCCTGATCAAAAGGGCTTCAGTCCTCACCTAACTATAGCCCGTGTAAGGTCTGGAAGAAACAAAACGCAGCTTACCAGGTGCCTTGAGGAGAACAGAGCCTACGACTTCGGGGTTGTTAGAGCTAACTGCTTAAGACTAAAGCGAAGCGATCTAACTCCAAGGGGGCCCATATACTCAACTTTGAAGGAGTACTGCCCGCAGGCTTGAAGTGTCAGATATGCAGGTAGAAATAGCTGAAATATGCAATCAAGTTCTTAAGAGGATAACCCCTAATGAAGAGGACCGTGGGAAAATAGAGGCCTTGGCGGAGAGACTTAAGGAGAGGGTTGCCTCCGTTGCAAAGGATTTTGGCGTTGAGGCTCTTGTGCGCGTAGAGGGCTCCGTGGCTAAGGATACTTGGCTTAGGGAAGAGCCTGACATAGATATTTTCATGCGTTTGCCCACTTCTATACCTCGTCAGAGCCTAGGCGAAACCGCCCTGAAAATAGCGAGAAAAGCCCTTGAAGGTTACCGGCAAGTGGAGCGCTTTGCGGAGCATCCTTATCTTGAAGCCTTTGTCGACGATGTAAGAGTCAATGTTGTACCCTGCTACATGACTGTGCCCGGTGAGTGGCTCAGCGCAACCGACCGAACACCATACCACACGGATTACGTGAATAATCACTTAAGTTGGAAGATGCGTAATGAGGTGCGCCTCCTAAAGAGGTTCATGAAGGGAATAGGCGTATACGGCGCGGAGATAAAGACCGGTGGATTCAGCGGATACCTATGCGAGCTTCTAATACTGCATTATGGATCCTTTATCAATTTACTGAAAGCCTTCGCTCAATACAGGAAACGCTTGGTGATAGACGTAAAGAAACACTATGGCGACAGCCTAGACGAGCTTGATTTGCTCTTCCCGGAACCGCTTGTCATTGTGGATCCTGTGGATAAGGGAAGGAATGTAGCCTCAGCTGTGCAACCTCAAAAACTTTTCACCCTCATAGTTGCCTCTAGGGCTTTTTTAAAGAATCCAAGCCTAAACTTCTTTTATCCTCCAGAGACCATGCCTCTCCCAGCGGACAAACTTGTGGAAACAATCGAGAGAAGAGGTTCCCACATGATCTTCATCATCTTCGAGGGAATTGATGCTGCGCCTGATGTCCTCTGGGGCCAACTATATAAGTCGCAGCGTGCCATAGCCAGGCTTCTGGAGCTCAACGGCTTTAGGCTTTTAAGGCATACTGTCTGGAGCGATGAGAAAGGGCTTAATGTTCTGCTTTTTGAGCTTGAAAGCCAAAGATTACCCCTTGTTAGAAAGCATCTAGGTCCACCCGTCGAGAAGGAAAAAGAATGTGAGAACTTCCTATCTAAATATTTGGCTAATTCACTTATGGTTTCAGGACCGTACATTGAGGATGAACGTTGGGTTGTACTGCTCAAGAGGCGGTATGTGGATGCTGTGGATCTGTTAAAGGAAAAGCTTATGGATGGCGGGCGAGCCATAGGGGTGGCAAAGGAAATCTCGCAAGCAATAGCTAAAAACATGAAAATCCTCGTTAACGGCGAGATAGCTGAGATCTACCTGGAAAACAGCGATTTCGCAAAGCACTTGACAGATTTTCTATCTGGAAAACCTAAATGGCTAGAAAAATCCACATGCTGAAGAAGCAAGTAAAAAGGCTCCGAGAATCCAGCAGTAAAAGGCGAAATAATGGAACAGCCTCCTATAAACGGTTTTCCATAGAATTCTAATTGCGAAGAATCCCATGACGAAGGCCGCAGCGGCTCCCACAAGCAAATCAGGCAAGCTTAGAACAGAAGATGCAAGCTCTCCATAGCCAGTGTATAGGGTAAGCCCGAAGGCTCCAATTACGGCTGGAATTGAAAGTAGGAACGAGAATTTGAAGGCTTTTTCCCTGCTTATGCCCAGCAGCAATGCTGTAGCCATTGTTAAACCGCTTCTTGAGAGCCCTGGAAGAACAGCCAACCCTTGAACAGCTCCAATTATGAAGGCCTCAAAGTAGCTGATGCTGCTTCCATGTTCTCCGCCAACTCTTGAGGCATATAATACGATACCGCATGCAAGGAAAAACATTGCTATGGCTGAAAAGTCATAGAAGAGATCTTGTAGGAAGACGACGGATGCTAACCCGATAATGGTCGTGGGCACCGTTCCCACCACGATTAATGGTATAAGCTTTCCATATTCACTTTTAAAATCAAGCGTTAGAAGGGCTGATAGGAGCCTTTTGATGTCGCTTCTAAAGTACAGTAGCGTCACGGCTAATGTTGCCGCATGTAGGCTTACATCCAGAAGAAGCGGCGCCTCCACCCCTAGGGCCTTTTCGACAATCCTCAGGTGTCCGGTGCTGGATATTGGAAGCCACTCCGCCGCGCCTTGAACAGCGCCAAGCACAAACGCCTTAAACAACCCATTTGGTAGCATAAGCCTTCCCTGATTCTGCATTCCTATTGCCTACTCTAGGCTTAAAAGTTTAAAGACCATCTTAAAGGGGGATGATGAAAGGGGCTTAGAAAAAAGGATTAGAACTGTAAAACGTGACGTACTTTATGTTTAGTACCTGCGTCTCTGCCTTCTTCTCTTCATGTAGCAGTCCCGGCAATATACTGGCCTGTTTGGATCCGGCACGAAGGGAACTTCGCACTCGGCTCCACAGTCCGCGCATGTTGCCTTGTGCATTTGCCTATCTGACATTCTACTCTCAACTCCTATTGGCTATATGTGCAAAAGCCGCTAAAGCCGCTGTAGACAGCCTTAGTCAGCCCATGCACGCCCTTCCAATATGACCAACTCGCTTATAAAACTTTATTTCTCAAATGTTATTTTGTGGGAGTTGTATGAAGCTGCTGCTTGATGAAATGTTCTCGGGGCTTAAGGAATACTTTGAAATCCTGGGATGGAAGGTTATTACGGTGCATGATGCGAACCTGCAGGGAGCCAAAGACAAGGAAATTGTGGAATATGCCAAGAAGCACGATCTGATCCTCATAACTCAAGATCAGAAGCAGGCGGAGCTAGCTGAACTGTTGGGCGTTAGACATGTGTTTGTATCAAACGCCATGATAGCTAAGATGGCGGATCAGAAAATTAAGGAGCAGTACCCGGAAATTGCCGGGAACCTAAGTTTAGGTTGATTTGAAGAACCTGCAGCGTGCATGCCTTATTTTGCATCCAGGCGTTGAACTCATGTAGCCGAAGTATGGACATAAAACCCACACTGAACCATCCGCATACCTGGCTACGGCTACCTTATGAGTGTGCCCATTTGAGCATATGAACCTCCTAAGACCCACCAACTCATCCTTTACTGCAGGTTTCTTTTCAACAACGACTAACTGCTGCGCCATCCACTTCACCCGTGAATAGTATTAGCATCACCTTTTGGTTATCACTAACTCATGGTTACAAAAGTTCACAATCAACCGTCTTCCATGTGCAATCGTCACCACGCCATGGTAAATATTTATTAATCTCCAGCTTATGCGGAATATTCCAATCCAAAAATCTATATAGGCGGTATATATGCCAACGGACGGAATAGATAAGCTTGACATAAAAATCCTGAGGCACATATGTGAGGGCGCCTACTCCTACGACGATCTTGCTGAGCGATGTAAAGTCAGCCGAAACACGGTATACAGAAGAATCGCCAAGCTCGAGGAAATGGGCGTCATAAGGAAAAGAATTATGGCGCTCCCAGACTTCAGCAAAATAGGCTTCTCAGCCGTGGTGATAGGGCTAAACTTGAGCCCAAAGGACATTGAAAAGGCCATTTCATTCTTAAAGTTTCAACATCAAGTTAAGTTCCTATGGAGAACCTATGGAGCTCATGATCTCCTCGTCACCATACTGTGTGACAAGGATGATGTTGGGACATGCATATACAACCTGAGAAAAGGTCTGGAGGACATGAACATCTCAGTAACCAAATTCGACGTCTCAGTAAGCATCGTATGGGAAAAAATGCAGGTCTCACCGTGAAAGAGCTTCACTGGGGCGTCAAGAAAATCGGCTGATCACGTCAGCGGCTAAGGTATTCCGCCAAGATCCCCCAAGCGGAAACTAAATTCTATGTCACCTGAGTTAAGAATGTTTAAGGCTGAGGCTTCCAAGGCATGGCGAAAACTCCCTCTTTTCCGGATATACATGGACTTTAAAACGATGATGTCCCATTTATGAGACGAGTTTTTTGTTAATTTCGGCCCTTATAAGGGACAAGTTTAGCAGAACATTCATTAGGAAAAGTAAGAAAGCCTTCATAAGCTTCTACTCAAATGAGCTAACCCAGAGGATAACACGTAACCATGATCTATTAACGAGGAACTCTATTTATAAGCGAATTCGGAGAGCAGGGCTTAAGCTTAGATTAACAGACGCAGATTCTGACAGGAAAGTATGCGTGAAAAACAAAAAGATAAGCGGAAACATTCAGGGCGCTGATTCTGAAGCGGCGGGGTGGGATTTGAACCCACGTATAGTTGCTCTTTAATATTATCAACGTTGAAATTATCATTAGTAGCTATTGTTCGTTTTTCATCGTCTATCATATAAAACACCGAATAGTATTTGATAACACCTGTTATTTAAAGTAGGCAAGAGGTTTAAAAGGATTAAGGAGTGCAAACCACCACTAACACAAAGCTCACAATATCTAAAGAAATTGGAAGCATCTATCGTTAAACTAGAATTTGTTTTTTGTTTTAGTTAATATTGCCGGAATAGCTAGAGATCACAAGTTAGATGTTTCAAATACTTAAAGAGAAAAAATGGAAATATGGATAGAATATTGATCAATAGACAAAGGTTATTGTTACCGACAATCTAATCGTGTACGGTGAATTGTTTCTGACTGTTACACTAAAACTTATTGGAAAAGTTAAATCCGCAATTGGGAAGAGTGCTGTGCTTGTATAGTAGTATTCCCCTGCTCCAGGGGTGAGGTTAAGAGTCCCTTGTCTATTAATATACAGCTTTGAGGATAAGTCAACTCCTATAGTGATTATTGGAACATCTGCAAAGCCTGGCTCAGGAATCATTTGCACTCTCACGAGAAGCATTCCGCAATAATTAACATTGAACGTCCCCCAAGTTTTTTGTGCATTAGGTACGAAAACTAAGGTTTCGTTTACAAGCCTATCTGACTTTTGCATGTTTACGATTTCTCTTAAGGGTTCCGTTTGAGACCTTAGTAACTCATTCTCCTTTCTCAGATCTGAAACTTGTGCTTCCAAAGAGCTCTTCGCATCCTGAAGAGATCGAACTTCACCTCTCAGGCTTTCAAGCTCATTCCACAAGTCAGCTCGTTGAGACTCTAAGTTTTCTATTATGACGTTAAGATTATTTTTTTCAAATTCAAGGCTAGAAACTTGGCTTTTAAGAACAGCTACTTGATCTTCAAGAGTCTCTTTTTGAATGTATAAGTACGTTGTAAAGAAAGCAAAGATCACAAGCAGGGCGATTAAAACTCCACAGACAACCTTCATGCTTCCGCATTTTTTCTTACCAAATTTGTTCACTCTAAATACCACCTAAAATTTCATTAGTTTAATATTGGATTACATTTTGTCTTTAAAAATATACTTAAGAGTATCGGACCAGTGGACTATAGAAAAATGAATACGTACGTTGTTTGATCAATGACAACCCATACTTTTGCAGGTATAAATTTGAAGGGAAAAACATAATGGCTTTCTTGATAAAGAACATCTAAACTCCTCCCAATAACTCTATAATAAGACGCTTTTTCTTGAATAACCTTCACAAGATCATAAAAATCCCAAAGTTGAACCACACTCCCAGTAATTTCATATAAAGATTTTCTAACAGATATGTCCGGTATGATTCCCTTCTCACTTAATCTTTCTAGCTCAGCGAGTTTGGTGTATAACAACGTATTTGAACGTGAAACTTGTGTACTTAGGAACACCGAGCAGTATAGAGTCACAGAAAACGTGGAAATAAATGCCGCAATTAAGGATCCAATAACTATCCCTTTCATCAACTTAGACATTATAACTTCACAATATGTACTTAATACTCAAATCATCATTTAAAATTTTATCCCCAAACCTAAACCCTAAACACCCCTTATCCCCCACCATACCTGTACCAAAAAAAGAATTAATGAAGATATGGTTAATTATATTGGTGAGAGCTAATTTTTAGGGATGAGTGAATTGGATGACAAGGCGTAGACGGCACTCATTTTCTGAAGCGAGACATTTTCATGGTAGAAAGCCATACAGGCATTAATAGTAAAGATCGTAGGAGGAGAGGATCTTTTATAACTTCATTAAAGGTTTGGTTACCAGTTTTCTGTTTAGTTTATCTCATATTATCCTACTTTGAGGCTTCCGCTCCTATGAAATTTTATGAGCAAGTGCCATCAGCAGTAAGATTCTCTCTTCGTCGCCTTGCTAACTGGATATAAGATATTCTTAAAACTTGATTATGAGTCGAGAACAGAGAGGGGCATCTTCGCATTAAGGTTGCTTTCTGGGGGCATACTTGTTGCATCATTCTTATTCCTGTTGTTTAGTCTTTCTTCTATCTTTGTTGCAACACTTTTAAGGAGTCTGTCCAACGAACTCTTAGCTATTTTCTCGATAACCCTTTCCGCAACACTTCTCCTCTTAAGCGCCTTGTCAA
>JAWCTJ010000070.1:0-6718 GCA_038868255.1 Bathyarchaeia archaeon | reverse complement strand
GCCATAGGCCCGGCGGGAGAGAAGCTTGTTCGAATAGCCTGCATAATAAATGAAAAATCAAGGGCTGCTGGCAGAACAGGACTCGGCGCCGTTATGGGCTCAAAGAATCTGAAGGCCATTGCGGTGCGTGGAACCAGAGATGTCGGGGTAGCCAAGCCAGACCAGTTCCTAGAATTTGTGAAGGAATTTCACGAGAGAATGAAAGGCCCAGCCACCAAAAAGTATCGGACGCTGGGTACACCTGAAAACGTTCTAGTGCATAACGCACTTCACTGCATGCCCACGCGGAACTATAATAATGCACACTTCGAAGGCGCAGAAAAAGTCAGCGGTGAACTGCTAAACGAGAGGTACGTGGCGAAGATCATAGGCTGCAGCTCATGCGCCATGAGATGCGAGCACGTCTGCGTTGTGAAGGAAGGCCCCTACAAGGGAGCCATGGCAAGAGTTGAATACGAGCCCCTCTGGGCCATGGGACCCTACTGTGGAGTGGACAGGTTGGACGCCATAATAAAGGGATCTGAAATCTGCAACTACTATGGCATAGACTCCATAAGCGCGGGCGTAATAGTTGGCTTCGCCATGGACTGCTACGAAAACGGCATACTAACCCCGAAGGAAATGGATGGGATAGAAGCTAAATTCGGTAACCATGAAGCTCTAGTGAAACTTCTCGAGAAAATAGGCAAACGCGAAGGCATAGGCGACATACTAGCCGAGGGCGTAAAAATTGCAGCTGAAAAGATAGGTAAGGGCGCGGAGAAACTGGCTCAACACATCAAGGGCGTTGAGGTAACAGGATATGACCTAAGATGCCTCAAAACGGCGGCTCTGGGATTCGCCGTATCCTTCAGGGGAGCAGACCACAACAGGCACGGAGCCTACGCCTTCGACGTGAAAGGCAAATACAACAGGCTAACATACGAGAAAGGCAGAGCTAAGGCTGTTAAAGACCTTGAGGACATATACACAATAATCGACTCGCTAATCGTATGTAAGTTCTCAAGGGGCACATACTACAAGGAAATTGAGGACCTAGCTAAAGTGTATAGCCTCGTCACAGGTATAGAGACAACACCTGATGAAATGCGCCGCAAAGGAGAGAGAATAAACAACCTTGCAAGAGTTATAAACGTCAGAGAAGGCCTAGGCAGGAAGGATGATACGCTGCCATATAAGGTTATGAATTACCCGGTTCCAGACGAAGGCCCATCAAAGGGAGCCTATGTTAAACAGGAAGAGCTGGACCTGATGCTGGACGACTACTATGAAGTCAGAGGATGGACTAAGGATGGTGTGCCAACACCGGAGAAGCTGAAGGAGCTGGGCATGGAGGACCTGATTCCAATAGTTGAAGCCAAGATCAAAAAAGCCTAATGGGAGGGTAAAAGAACATGGTTAAGATTCATGAAAGAAAGTTCGTTTCAGTTGACCCGGACAAATGTGTAGGATGCCAAGTCTGCGAGTACATTTGCGCATGGACAAAGGAAAAGGCATTTAATCCGCTGAAGTCCAGGATAAGGGTTGTAAGGCTGAACCCTCTAGTCAACGTTTCTTTAACCTGCAGACGCTGCGAAGACCCCCCATGCGTGGCAGCCTGCCCAAGAGACGCACTTAGACAATCGGAAGAGGACGGCACGATACTGGTGGATGAAGACAAATGCAACGGATGCGGATGGTGTATTGAAGCATGCGACTATGGGGCTATAATGCTGCATCCTGACAGGAAGGTTGTTTTTGTATGCGACCTCTGTAAAGACCAGCCTGACGGGCCTCAATGCGTTAAATGGTGCCCAGAGGAAGCGTTAGACGTGGTGACGCCTGACGTCCTAGCTCAGAAATCACGGATCTCAGCTACAAAGAAGCTTCTTGTAGAGGCTATGAAGGTTACTCCCACATCCTAATTTCCCTTTTTTGTTTCAAATTTATTTTGGAAGCCTTGACAATAAAATACTTGAAAGCTCCACCGCTGAGGCCTCAACTTCAGGGGTTAAGCCCTCGCCGAAATCTGTCTGCTTGGGCTGTATTAGGAGAAGCCCTATTTTTGCCTTCGTTGTTTTGGCCAGATACTCGCAGAAAACCCTAAGCGGGAGAATATGCGTCGAGTAAGCTGGAAAAACCGTAAGTTCCTTTGGGCTTAGAAATTCAGGTTCACCTGGATTCAGTCCCAGCAATGCCGCGTCAATCAGCAGTACATGGGTCGGATTGAAATCGATTATCTGTTGAATGTAACTTTCGGGAACAGATTCACATTCTATTAGAAGCACTTTATCGGAAACTTTGCCCCGCAGGATCTGAACAACCCTTACACCTACAAAGTCGTCCATGCGTATCGGGTTACCAATACCTGCAACTGCAACTCTTTCCGCATCAGAAAGCCATAACTTCAGTTTTTCCTTAATTATACGTGTTGAATTTCCCAAAAAATTCGCCATAAAATAAAGAGGGGGAGCTTATCTTTGAACGGTTTTTAAGAGTTTTCCATCGGAGCCGTAGATCTCCAAGGTTAATGGCATCTGGCCCACTGCAAAGTGGGTGGCACATCCAAAGCAGGGGTCATACGCCCTGAAGGCCATCTCCACCATGTTAAGCAGTCCAGGATCCACGTTTCCGCCGTGGATAAGCCCCTTAGCCGCGTTTCTCACTGACATGTTAATGGATGGGGCGTTATTAACGGTGGCGACGATGAGGTTTACATCTTTAACCAGAGCATCCTTATCCAGCATATAGTGATGTATCAGTGTTCCCCTGGCAGCCTCAACCACGCCCACTCCTTCTCCGGGCTCACCGGGTTTGTTGCGGATGTTAGTGCTGGTTATCTCAGGGTCTTTAATGAGTTCTACAGCGCGTTCAGCAGCGTACAACAGTTCTATGAGCCTGGCCCAATGGAAGGCAAGGGTGGAGTGTACAGGTTTTCCGCCTAATGTTTTATACATTAACTCGTATTCTGCCTGAGCTAAGGGTGTAGCCATGCCGTCGGATGCGTTAAGCCTTGCGAGGGGGCCAACACGGTATATTCCACTGTCAGAACCATCGATAAAGCCTTTCCAGCCTATCTTTTTAAGGTATGGAAGCTTCACGTAGGTCCATGGTTCCACATGCTCAGCGATATGATCTAAATAGTCCTTAGCCTCGAACTTTGCAAATTCTCTCCCCAAAGGATCTACAACCCTTATTTTGCCATCGTATAGGTTAACCTTGTTATTCTCGTCTACAAGCCCCATGTAGTAGGTGTGCAACGTGTAAGCGTCACTTTTTATCAAGTCAACGTATTCCGTGTTTCCAAGAACCAGGTCGTGGAAGATTTTCAGCGTTAGCTGGGCGAAGTTTACAGCTGATGTCGCCATTTTCTCTATTTCCCGCCGCTCCTCCTCGCTTAGGGGCTTTGAAACTCCGCCTGGAAGCCCGCACACCGGATGGGTGGCTTTGCCGCCTATGATTTCAGTTATCTTTTGGCCATATGCCCTATGCTTTATCACTTCCTTGGCGATGTCTAGGCCTGCCTTCTCGATGACTCCGAGGACATTCCGCTTCTCGGCGGGAGCTTTGGGGCCGACGATGAAGTCCGGCCCACCCAGATAGTAGAAGTGAAGCGTGTGGTCGTAAATGTAGTATCCACAGTACATCAGCTCACGTAGTTTTTTAGCTGGTTCAGGGGGTTCAACATTGAATGCAGCGTCCAATGCTTTGGTTCCAGCCATGTGATGGGCTACGGGACAGACACCGCAGATTCTGCTTGTAAGCAGAGGCATGTCCTCAGCTTTTCTTCCGATACAGAATCTCTCGAAACCCCTAAGTTCTGGAACTTGTAGGTAGGCGTTTTCAACCTCTCCGGCGTCGTTTAGGAATATGGCTATTTTACCGTGTCCCTCAAGCCTAGTTATTGGATCGATTATTATCTCCTTCATTGACGAGTCACCTTCCTCCTAAGTATTGATGCGGGTAACGCGTACATGTAGAATGTTCCTATGGGATCCTTTATCTGATCTACGAGTTTTTCCACTTTTTCCTCGGTGTACATCTCCTTCTCCTCCTCCAACCCAAGTATTGAGGCCAAGGCGCTTATCATTGCGGCGCCCTGCTCAGGAGAGTTAGGACAGGGGCCTCCACAGCCAGTGCACGGCATGTTTGCCTTTAAGCATCTTGCACTGCATCCTCCACGGGTTGCGGGTCCCATGCAGATGAAGCCTTGCTCGAGTAGACATTTTTCAGGCTCAGGAATTTTCTCGTAGACCCGGTAAATCCTTGAGATTTTCTTGCTTTCTTTCTTTCTTGGGCACTCGTCGCATACGGATTTCGGCGGGGCCAGCACCGCGCCCTTTGGCGGCAGCGGATCCCTTGTAAGGGCTTCTATGGCGTATAATGTGCGTTCCACAGCGGGTGGACAGCCGGGCACGTAATAGTCAACATCCACTGTTTGATCCAACGTTCTTACGGTGTCATAAAACTCGGGAATTTCCAGTTCACCCTCATTAACTTTTGTTCTCGTCTGAGGCACTGTTCCTTCAGAATTTACGGTTGAGGGCGTTGAAAGGTAAACTTTTTCGAAGATTTCTTTTTTGTTAGACAAGTTTGCAAGTCCCGGGACCCCGCCTAGGTGGGCACATGCACCGTAAGCCACAAGCAATTTTGATTTTTGCCTCAGAAGTTTCGCCATGTGCTCCTGCTCGCTGTTTCGGATTCCGCCATTGAAGAAGCAGATATCTATGTACTTGTCAGGCATTTTCTCAACGTCTCCGTATTTAACGTCCATTGCTACGGGCCAGAAGACTATGTCCGCGATCTGCACCACGTCTAGGATTTTCTCGTTTATGTCTAGGACTGCTATTTCGCAGCCTCCGCAGCTTGCCGCCCAATAGAAGGCTATTTTCAATTTTTCCTTCGACATAACGCCTTTCACCCTATTAATTTTAAAATTTCCACGGGTTTAACCCGCAGCTCATTCATTGCAAGTTCCTCAGGGGTGAAGCCCATGGCTAGGCCTAGAAGCTGAGTATAATGAAGCACCGGAAGCCCGTACTTCTCATTGAATGCCCGTTCTATCCTAGGCTGATTAAGGTCAAACATGATGTGACAGAACGGACATATTGTTACAAGCGCCTGAGCCCCCGCGGCGCGTACATGGTCAAGTTTTTCCTTAGCCATGCTGAAGGGCACTTCCTCATTAACTCCGATGATCGGATTTCCGCAGCATTCAGCTTCGTCCACATAGTCCAGGCATTCGGCGCCTGTAAGCCTAATCAGGTTCTTCAGTGTCTGAGGGTGTTCAGGATCATCTCGTCCAACATACTTTGCAGGCCTGACCACGTGGCATCCGCTGTGCTGAGCCACCTTAAGCTTGCTTAGAGGTTTTACAACGGCATCCTTTATTTTCTCGAAGCCTAAGTCCTCTGAAAGTACGTATATGAGATGTTTAACTTCTATTGTGCCTTTGAATTCCATGCCTATTTCCTTTAAATAAGCGTTCACTTCTTCCCTCAGTCTTTTGTCTTCTTTCAACATTTTGTTTGTTTCATTCAAACTGCAGAAGCAGCCATTGCAGAGGGTTAAAATGTTTAGGTTCTGCTGTTCTGCTACGCAGAGGTTTCGTGCCGCCAAGGTTAGCATTAAATCGTGGTTTATTGCGTCCATGGGATACCCGCAACAGTTATACGTTGGCATCTCAACCAATTCAACGCCTAACTTATCAAGGACTTTTCTTGCAGAAATTTCGTAGCTTGAAAGTCTGTAGGGGATGACGCATCCCAAAAATATCAGGTATTTTGGCATTTAGCTTTTCACCTTCTCAAAAGTTTTCACATTTTCAAGCATTTTTGAGGAGCCAGTAATTTCGAAGATTTTGGCAATTTCTTCAAGATTTGGCTTTGGCAATGGTGGAAGTCCAAGTTCTGCCCGTTTTTTGTGGCGTGACTCCACAATTTCGTATACGTATCCTCCTTTCAAAAGATTGGAGGCAAGTTCTCTGTAAACTAATGGCATGATGCCCCTTTCTTTCACTGAAAGATTTCGTAAAACCCTCACAATGCCAGCGATTTCCACGCCTTGTGGACAGTGGTCGACGCATGTGAAACATGATGAGCATAGCCAAAGGGCTTCATCTGACAAAAGCCTATCTTTCAGTCCCAACTGCACCATTCTCGCTATTTTTCTCGGTCTGTAGAAGTCACTGAATCTTGAAATTGGGCAGTCAGCAGTGCAGGTTCCACATTGGAAGCAAAGCATTAATCTTTCTGCGCCATGCTTCTTGCTAATTTCATACTTGAATTTTGGTTTCATTTCTTCAGCTTTTATAACGCTTGGAACATATTCTTGTGTTTCACTCATTCCTTTTTCCTCCCATTTTCAATGGGTTTGGTCCAAGCTTTTTTATCTGTTCAACCATATCCCGAACGATAGCGGCGAATCTGTCTCCTTCGCTTGCGGAAACCCATTCCAACCGCACACGTTCGGGTTCAATTCCCAAATCTTTTAGAACTTTCTTTAATAGAGTTATCCTTCTTAAAGCTTTGAAGTTCCCACTAATATAGTGGCAGTCTGATGGCAAGTGACATCCAGCAACAAGCACTCCATCGGCGCCATCCTTCAAAGCTTCGAGAATGAATATGGGGTCAATTCTGCCACTGCACATTACACGAATTATTCTAATGTTCGGTGGATATTGGATTCTGCTTACTCCAGCCAAGTCTGCGCCTGCATAGGAGCACCAATTACATAGGAA
>JAWCTJ010000069.1:0-6727 GCA_038868255.1 Bathyarchaeia archaeon | reverse complement strand
GTTGACGCGGAAGAAGCCAGCGAGATCGTAATAAGCCTGAACAGTGAAGGGCTAACCAGCGAGCAGCTAGTGTGCATAAGGCGCATGGAATTCTTGAAGCCTTCAGTGTTGTAACATGCTTATTTAGAGGTTAAAGTAGCGGTTCTAAGCAGGTATGTGTATGGATGGAACAAGCACAAAGTTGGACAGCGAACCCATCATTCATGGGTTAAAACAACTCCATAAGGAAGCATATTTGTCTCTCTAATGGAACGAGTTAATGGCCACTAAAGCAGGCGACAGGGGTTAAAATGCATATTGAAAAACATGAAGAAAAATGGATAATAACACACTTCGACAACCTTCTGCTATAACTGTAAAAACTGCTAGTAGATTGAAACCTTCGCGACGCCTTTTACTTTAAGAAACTCGGGGATGAGCTCTCCCGGAATTTTCCTTTCCACTATCAGGGTTAACTTTGGCTCTGGAGAAAGTTCAGGATCATCAACTATGGCTTGTCTTATGCTTAGACCGTTGTTGGCCAGTATGGTGGCGGCTTTAGCCAAGATTCCAGGTGTCCTCGCATCATCAGGCGTTATTTCCACAACGCCAAAATTTAAGTGCCTTGCAACCTCCTTAAGCGAGTGTCCCGCGGATCTTAGACTCTCGAAAATCAGACGCAGCTCTTGTGTTCTCTGTATTGTAGCTATGGTTTCAGTTACCGTCCGCCTATCAACATCCGCTATTCTTGCAATGCGTATAGGCGGAATTTCAATATCATTTAAGAAAATTTTTCCATTCCTGACGCTGAGCCCATTCTCCACCAGAACGCGAGCAACCTTAAGCCTTTCAGGATAATCCTCAAAATGTTTCTTAATATTACTCCACATCCTATTCTCCTTCAAGTATCCCTTCTACATCGAGTTTAATTAAGCTTGTTTTGATCCACTTCTGCGCGCACGTCAAATCTTAAATGTACTGAAATATACTCAAAAGACTTAAATATTGCGTTTGTGCTCGATTTCAGCAATACTGAGCGTGAAACTATGCCTTCAACAAGAATAATTTTAGATGAGGATGAATTGCCAAAACAGTGGTACTGCATCCTCCCTGACCTGCCAAAGCCGCTTCCACCATTCATAGACCCGCAGACAAAGGAGCCTGGAGGAGGAGTGGCTCCTAAGATCTTTCCAAAGCAAATCTTGGCGCAAGAATTCAGCCGAGAGAGATGGATAGATATCCCTGATGAAGTGCGCGATGTATATCGAATGTGGCGTCCCACTCCGTTGATCCGAGCCCTACGTCTCGAGAAAGCTCTAGGCACACCTGCTAAAATATATTACAAGTATGAGGGTGTCAGCCCAACTGGAAGCCACAAGCCAAACACTGCGGTGGCTCAAGCTTACTACAACATGAAGGAAGGCATCGAAAGGCTTGCCACGGAGACAGGAGCTGGCCAATGGGGTTCAGCATTGTCCTTCGGCTGCATGGTGTTTGGCTTAAGATGCACAGTATATATGGTTAAGGTTAGCTACCAGCAGAAGCCCTACCGAAGAATCATGATGGAGTCATTTGGAGCTGAAGTATACCCAAGCCCAAGCGACAAGACAGAAGCTGGAAGGAAAATCCTTAAAGAAGACCCTGATAACCCTGGCAGCCTCGGCATAGCTATTAGCGAAGCAGTCGAAGATGCTTTAGTCCATGAGGATACTAATTACGGGATAGGAAGCGTCTTCAACCATGTGCTTCTACATCAGACAGTAATAGGTCTCGAATCCAAAAAACAGATGGAAATAGCTGGGGACTATCCTGATATAGTTATAGGATGCATCGGTGGAGGAAGTAGTTTCTCAGGGCTTTTCTGGCCTTTCTACTATGACAAGGTTTCCAGGAAGGCTCCAAAAGATGTTAGCTTCCTTGCGGTGGAACCTACCGCCTGCCCCTCAGTGACAAAGGGCGAATACACGTTTGACCATGGAGATACTGCGCGGATAACACCTCTTGTCCCAATGCATACGCTTGGTCATGATTACATACCTCCACCGATTCATGCAGGGGGTCTGCGCTATCACGGGATAGCGCCAACCATAAGTCTCCTAGCATCAACGGGACATTTAAAAACAGTTGCCTACAATCAGGTAGAAGTATTCGAAGCTGCGAAGCTATTCATACAAACAGAAGGCATTATCCCCGCTCCAGAACCGGCACACGCCATAAAGGCCGCCGTGGACGAGGCGCTAAAATGTAAAAAAACCGGAGAGGAAAAAGTCATCCTGTTTAATTTATGTGGGCACGGACACTTTGATATGCAGGCTTACGCCGACTTCCTCAGCGGCAAACTGCAGCCTTACGAATACCCTGCTGAAAAAGTTGAAGAAGCCATGCAGCGGCTCAGAAAACTATATCCCTGGCTCGATGATGTTAAGAAGAAGTATATTGGATAACTTCCCTATTTCTATTCTTTTTATCCAGTTTATCATCACCCTGCGATGTAAGTGAGACTTTGTTTGAAATTAATTCAGCAAGAAAAATGGGATTCATAGTTAATCCTATAGCTGGGATGGGTGGTGCTGTAGGACTCAAGGGAACAGATGGAATTGAGGTTCTGAGAAAGGCCATAGATATGGGAGCTAAGCCTATAGCTCCCATGAGAGCTGAAAAGTTTCTGTCAGAGCTTCTGCCATTCAAAGATCGAATTAGGCTGTTTGTAGGGGCTGGAGCCATGGGGGAAGACGAAGCTAAGAAATGCAATTTCTCATGTGTAGTTATCGGTGAAAGAAAGGAGTTGACTAGCGCCGAGGACACTGTGCGTATTGCGGAGGAAATCAAGAAAATGGGAGCGGAGCTTCTGGTGTTCTGCGGCGGAGACGGGACAGCACGTGATGTGTTGAAGGCCGTTGACTTGGGCATTCCCGTTTTAGGTGTTCCCACAGGGGTTAAGATGCACAGCGCCGTCTTTGGATTGACTCCTGAGGCGGCGGCTAAGATAGCTGTTAAGTTCCTTTTTGAAGGGTTGCCGTTAAGGGAAGCAGAGGTTATGGACATTGATGAAGAAGAATTCAGGCAGGGACGGGTTTCAGCCGAGCTTTATGGGTATATGCTTATACCATATGAACCCTTACTTATCCAAGGAGTAAAGATTTCAAGCCCAATAACTGAAAGTGAACTTCGAAACATGGCGGCTATAGCCATATACATAATAGAAAACATGGAACCGGATGTGGTTTATATCATTGGACCCGGTACAACAACCAGAACTATCGCCGATCTTCTTGATGCCAGTAAAACTCTCCTGGGAGTTGACCTCTTCGTCAATAAGAAAATGATTGCAAAGGATGTGAATGAAAGTCAAATATTGGAGGCTACTCGCGGCAAGAAAGCCCATATAATAGTCACTCCAATAGGCGGACAAGGCTTCATATTTGGAAGGGGAAACCAGCAAATAAGCTCTAGGGTAATTCGCCAAGTAGGATTGGATAACATAACCGTGATCGCGACAAAAAACAAGATTGAAAACTTAAAGAGTTTGAGAGTAGATACGGGCGACTCAAATCTCGATGATGAATTCCGCAGACGCAAAATCAATGTCATAATTGACTTCAATATGGAACGGCTTATGCCCATTGAATAGCAATCCTATTAAGGCTATAAACATTTTAGTTAAGCAAGTGATGAGTGTTGATTCCTATAAACGTCCCGCAAATAGGCGAAGAAGAAATTGAGGCCGCTGTAAAGGTTCTAAAAAGCGGCATTCTAACTCATGCACTGGGAGCTGGACCCATGGTTAGGCGTTTTGAAGAAGAATTTGCAAAGTTAGTCGACACAAAATATGCTCTGGCAGTTAACAGCGGAACTTCAGCTTTGCACGCAGCGATTCTTGCAGCTGGAGTAAGCCTTGGAGATGAAGTGATTCTTCCAAGCTTCACCTTCGTGGCTACAGCTGAAGTTGTTGCGCTAGCCGGAGCCAAACCGATCTTCGTAGACATAGACCCTATAACATATAACATTTCCCCGGAAAAAGTCGAAGAAGCAGTAACAAAGAAAACAAGGGCAATAATAGCCGTGGACCTCTACGGCTTACCAGCGGATTTAAAGCCAATCAGGGAAATAGCTGATAGATACGGGCTAACGGTTATTGAGGATGCTGCTCAAGCCCATGGTGCAGTTTATTATGGAAAACCCGCTGGCGCATATGCAGATATGGCCTGCTGGAGCTTCTACGCAAGCAAAAATATAACTACAGGTGAAGGGGGAATGGTGACGACTAACAATAAGGAATTCGCTGAAAAGCTTAGACTTTTCAGGTGCCATGGAGAGATGGAAAAGTACAAATCAGTAGTATTGGGGCATAATTATCGCATGCCTGAAATACAGGCCGCCATAGGACTGGCGCAGCTGGAAAAATTACCCAGGTTCCTGTCAAGTAGAAGAGAGAACGCTGAAAGGCTTACTAAAAACCTATCGGATCTTGAAAGCATCCTGCAGCTTCCCATCGAGCCTGAGAACTGCAAGAGCAGCTGGTATCTATATACGGTTAGACTTAAAGAGGCAGATGCAGTCAGACGAAATGCTCTAGTTGAAAGATTAAGAAATGAGGGGATAGGCGCGGAGGTCTACTATGCATGTCCCATACACCTTATGCCCTACTATAGAAAATTCGGAGTGTTTAGACTTTCAGAAACGGAGAAGGCTTCTAAGCAGGTCTTCTCACTTCCAGTTCACCCTGGAGTAACCCCTGAACAGATAGATTTCATAAGCCAGAAGATCCACGAGACTGTATAGCCTGAAATGTTTTTACATGCGTAGTAACAGTAAAATATGCGCTCATCAATATAGGTTTTCCACCTGCTAAATGATTAGCTGAATTTATCAATTAGGAAGCTGAATCGATGGGAACTGAGGAACCAATTTCTAGAGTAAAGATAAAATTTCTAATAGAAGGTTTAGGGGAGGCTGAGGGCGAACTTGCCCGTCACCTGGCACCGAGAACTGTGGACATGATTCTCCGAAAGCTCCCTATAGAAGGCAGAGCTGCCCTCTGGAAGGAGGAAGTTTACTTTGAGATTCCATTGCGTATGGGTGAAGAGAAAGCTAAAAATACAGTGGAGAAAGGTACAATAGCATTCTGGCCTATGGGCAGCGCCCTCTGTGTATTCTACGGTGACTCGCAACCTTACAGTCCAGTTAACGTTGTCGGTAAAGTTACAAAAAACCTTGATCTATTCAATAAAGTAAGGAGTGGAATGATAATTAAGGTGGAGAAAGATTACAAGTAAACGCTTTCATCCCAGCTTCTCAATAGCCTTTCGCATTCTTCAATCACTTTTTCACTTCGACTTTTATTTTTCAAGGCTTTAAGAAATTCAATACGCTTTTCCACTGAGCGTCTCTCAGCGTCACCACCATAATAAAGCTTGCCCTCAAGGTACTCTTTCATATGATGGGCCTTCTGTATAAATAGGCTGGCTGCGTCCACTGGATTTTGCACTGCATACTTGTTAGCCCAGATCTTAGCCTCAGCCTCACGAAGTTGAGTGAAACCATCGATCTCCATGATTTCCTTGATGTACGTGGTGAGGTACTCATAGAAACCTGCATCTCTGATGAATTTAATGGCTTCTTTTACCTTTCTCTT
This sequence comes from Bathyarchaeia archaeon, assembly GCA_038868255.1. Taxonomy (GTDB): domain Archaea; phylum Thermoproteota; class Bathyarchaeia; order Bathyarchaeales; family Bathycorpusculaceae; genus DRVV01. The sequence continues at coordinate 1,113 of JAWCTJ010000069.1, read as the reverse complement.
AAATTCCTCGCTTCCTTTAACCTTTAGGCGGTGTCTATAGCCACGCTTTAGAAACTCCTCAGCTTTTTGAATTTCCTCGTCGGTAACAAGTCTTTCCGGAAATTTCAAAATCAAATCACCTTAATGGCCTACAAGAAGCATACTTAAAAATGATAAAGATATTCTCGAAATCGCGTTTATGCAGTGCGATATATTTTTAGATCATGATTCCCTGAAACAAAATGCACTAGTCCTTTATGCTCAAGCTGTTCAAGGAGGTCCTTTGCGGCGCTTATCCTTATGTTAAAGCGTGAAGCCACCGCATATGGTGTTAAAACACGCATTTTTCTTAACTCTTCGACAAGCTTTTTTTCGTCACCTATGTCTATGAATATCCCTGCGGGTTTCTTCTCTTTTTCCGCTCCCTTTTCCTTCTCTTTTTCCTTCTTCTTTTTCTCTTCCTCCTTCGCCTGCATTTTCTCCATCTGCTTCAACGATAGCTTTTTCTTTCCGCCCACAGCTATTCATCTCCAAATTCAGTACAGACCTAAACTATTTGGTCATGCTTATATTCGTTACGAGAGGCTGAGTCTGAATGAAAAAGAAAAGATGGGTTTTCCTTTTAGGTCTATCTGCCCATAACTTTTTTAGCTGCAATTTCGATGTCTTCAGCTTTCAGGGTCTTCCTACCCGTATGCATGGCAAAGTCAAGGGCTTCTTTGGCTATTTTTATCCCTATTTCCTCTAATGCCTTTGCAAGTTCTCTAGCAGCTGCTTCACTTACTCTTTCGGCACCAGCTTTCTTACATAACCTATGCATGGGAGCGATTGCTAACTCCAAATCAGCCATAAAGAGTCCTCCGTGGCTTCTTTTAATATTTAAGGCTATATTTAACGTTTATTGTGTTTTATCTTCAAAATTTCGACGTTCTGAGAATGCTGAAAAAGCGGAATCATTAAAAGCCATGTACACCTATGCTCTTTCAAAGAGGATCTGAATGAGTACTACCCGATACATTGACGTCCACATTCATCTCTCAGACGAGGAGTACTCCGATAATTTGACTGAAATAATTTCTGAGGCTATAAACTCCAATGTTGCAGCGATGGTCTCTAACTCCATGGACTACGCGA
>JAWCTJ010000068.1:0-6903 GCA_038868255.1 Bathyarchaeia archaeon | reverse complement strand
AACTTGAAAGTGCTTGCGAATATAAATGTCACGAATGCGTTAAACTCTAGAATCAGCGCTTAAGATTCATTGAAAGATCTTGTTTGCTGCTTCAACCCCCGCCTCAAGGTTTACGCTGTATCCTGTTTCCTTCAATGCATTTCCAAGCGCGCTTAAAGTCATCATAATTTCTGCCTGTGTGACCCTTCCCATAATCCCTATTCTAAAGATCTTCCCCTTTAGTTCACTCATTCCGCTGGCGATCACCACGCCGTATTTGTCCCGCATTATGCTGCGCACAAGATTTTCGTTTATTCCTTCAGGAACGTTTACTGCGATCACCGTGTTTGAGCGGTTCTCCTTTTCTTTTGGAAAGGCGGTCATTCCATAAGCCTCTATTGCATTATAGAAGACTTCTGCGCATTTACTATGTCTTTTGATGCTTCTTTCCAATCCTTCCTCTTTAATCATTTTAAGAGCTTCGTTTAATGCGTAAAAAAGCGGAATTGCAGGGGTAAATGGTGTCTCCTTCTTAGCGGCATACTCCCTAATTAATGATAAATCAAAATACATTGGCTTATTACTCGTCTTTTCAATCTTATCCCATGCTTTGGGGCTCACGGAAATCATAGACAGCCCAGGTGGACAAAACAGGCATTTCTGACTCCCAGTCACGCAGACATCAATTTTCCATTCATCAACTGGAAGTTTGTCACCTCCAAGCACTGAAACCGCGTCAACTCCAATAAGCATATGATTCTCTTCAGCTATTCTTGCGATTTCCGGGAGCTCACGGACAACAACTCCTGTTGAAGTTTCGTTATACACAATAAATATAGCTTTTGCATCCGACTCTTTTTCAGCAACATCTCTTATAGCAGAGGCTTTGGGCGCCGTTCCTAGGGGAAAATTCAGCTCTATCGGGATTCCTCCCCTACGTCTAACCGTTTCAGCTAATCGCTTGCTGAAAACCCCAAAAATCGGAACTATTACTTTTTCTCCATGACTGATCAGATTGCTAACTGCGCACTCAACACCACCAGTTCCAGAAGCGGATAGGACAAAAACATCATTTTTGGTTTGAAATACATACTTTAGATTCTCCTCAATTTCAGCGTAAAGATCATGGAACTCCACTCCTCTATGGTTTATTATAGGCTGGATCATCGCATATAGTACCCTTTCAGGAACGTTAGTGGGTCCTGGAAGCATTATCAACTTCCTTTCAATCAATTCTTCCACTTCCTCGAATTCTTTGAATTAGGCTTTCGACCAACCTTATTAAGCCTTACTGACAAAATATAAAACTGCTTATCAGCATTTGAAGTATCTGAACGAATTAAAAGAAAAATTATCCTCCAGTCTTTCCAACTAAGTGGTGATCATGTTCTTCTCCGATTTCTTTCATGTCTTTCCAAACATGGTACGCTAAGCTTGTAGCGGATCCAGCCGCAACCCCGACTAAAATTTCCATCAGTTGCTCACTGTTAAGTATCACTGCTAAGGTTGCGAAAAAATCGAAAGACAATGCAATTGCTATGTAGATCCAACACCATGTTGAAAGCTTCATTTTACGAGGTCTGCTTATGCCGATAAAAGCAAGAAAAAGGAAAACTAATGCAGCTGGAACTAAAACAGTGAACATTCCCATACCCAGTCCAACGTTGGCTTAATGGAAGTTGTGGATACACTTAAAAGTTTTGATAAGTAAACTACTTTGTCGCCGCTAATATAAAGCTGATTCATGGTGATGAACAGTTTGCGTGTAAGTCTAATACATATGGAAACTCGAGAGACACTTGAGGCGGCTCTTTCAGCAGCGAGAAAAAGCATTCAGAAGGCTGCAGAGTTCAACCCAAATTTCATAGCACTGCCTGAATACTTTTCAGTTCCAGGATTTTTTGAAAACTATCCATCGGCAAAGGAAATTTTCGAAAAAACCTATAAGCCCACTCTTCAGTTTTTGCAGCAAGTTTCCAGCTTTTTCTCCAGCATTTATATAGTTGGTGGAACAATAGTTGAAGGGTGTCATAATGCTTACTTTAATACTTGCACATTGTGGAGGAATGGGCATCTTCTTGGTAGCTATCGTAAAAGAAGTCTCATAAACGCTGAGAAGCGAATTGGTTTTAGCGTAGGAGAAAAACCTTTTGTCTTCTCCACCGAATTCTGCAATATAGGTATCCTAATATGTGCTGACATTTTTAACTCTGAGGCTGTAGAACAAACCGTATCTATGGGCGCAGAGGTATTGTTTCTTCCAGTAGCTGCTTTATATGCTCATCCAGACGTAAAGGGGCATCCATTATCCGAGAGAATTGCTTCAGAGAAGGGGTTATCTATAATTAAGATTGGAAATGTGCGTTCAGGTGCGAGGGGTGGGCGAAGTGCTGTTATTGCCCCTTGGGGGGTGATTCAGGAGGTGCCAGATGTATCGTCTGATTTTATCTTGACAACAGATCTTGATATTCAAAAGCTTAGAAACTACAGAGAAAAACTCAGTAGAACTCTTTCCACTTCTCGATAACTCCTAGCATTTTGTAGAATCCATGGGTTTCAAACCACTTCTGCAATTCCTTATTATATATAGCGTACTCGCAGACCTGCTCAGCGTTTTTGGTGTCGTGAACCAGAAGGAATATTCCCTTAATGTTGTGTCTACTGACATAGGCCATTGTCTTCATGAGTGCTTCAAGTTTCATTTCATTTGGTAACTCAGCACTTAGTTCCACGTAAACTGGTTTTTGCAGAATTCGAGTGAATATCCTTGTTAACATATCCACCCAATACATCGTCGTATAGTCATTGGCGGACAGTGGAACATGAAAGAAATCAATATATTCTGCAAGTTGTCCAAAATCCACACCGAATCTTTCCTTTGATAGGACAGGATCAGGCCATACTTCTGTAGCGAAGGTTCCTTTAACTCTATTCCTAGCTTCTTCTATAAAATCTGTTACGGTTTGGACTCTCCAGTTTATCCATTCCAACCCGCTATTATGCCATAGTTTTTGGCATCTGGGGCATGTGCAGAATCCCTCTTCAGGGAAATGGTAGAGATTGAGTATAACCCCTTTAGTTCTTTTGCCAAGGTCATCAATTAACTCCAAAAGTTGTTTTTTGTATCCTTCATCTGTAGGGCACAGATAATCCCATGGCATGTTGACTTTTCTGTTATTTCTAAGCGCTGGGCCATCCTTTGAAATTGCTACAGTGCCTGGGTTTTTTCTTATAGTTTTTGCATCGCAGAAACACGTAACATCGTTGAACATTTGCTCCGCTGGTTGGAAAACTGATCCATCTGCTCTTTTTACATAATAGATGTTTACATCAAACCCTTTAATGATCTTGGGTTCGTATGTAACTACGCCTATTTCCATGGGTTACGTTCGGCAATGGATATATTTAAGATTTTCAACTGAAGAATTGTTGTGAAGAATATGAATGTGAAGGTAATCATAGATCTTGAAAAATGTACTTCTTGTCCTAATTTAATATGCGTTGATATTTGCCCACGGGGCATTTTCCATGTAGGGCCTAACGGAAAACCCCAGATATCCGACAGCGTATCATGCACTACATGTTGCCTTTGTGAAAATCTGTGTCCTAGCAAAGCTATCAAGGTGGAGCGAAAAAGCTTTAGTAGAGAGTGATTATTGCTCCTCTATTATTCTATCCTGTGGAGAGTATTGGATATGAAATTCCTAAAATCCCTTGGAGGCAATGTTGAACTTTTTTTGGAGGATTACACGCTAATTTTGGCATCCGAATTGGATCTTATGGTTGTTAGCTCAGCTGTGCATAACGGTGGGTTAAAAAAAGCTAGATTTCTGCTGAATGCTCAAGTTCCCAGAGGCTATGACCAAGTGAGCCTTCATAAAGATCCGGAGCAATTCCTTCTCGAAAAGATGCGAAAACTGAAAATTCCGCCAGAGCATACGGTAGGGATGATAACTGCAGCTGATGTAAGAAAGTTTTCCATTGTTACTAGAGAGGTGAATGGTTTAAAGGTAAGTGCAATTATAACTGCAGGCTGCTCTCATGCCGAGACTGCTGGAGAACCCATTGAGGCATACGTCTCCAGCGCTGGAACCATAAATACTGTAATACTGATACATGGGCATCCCACGGAAAGCTGTTTGCTGCAGGTTTTCATCACGGCGGTTGAAGCTAAAGCTGCTGGATTAAGAGAGCTGGACATACGAAGTAGATATTCCGGAGATTTGGCTACAGGGACAATAACCGACAGTTTGGCTATAGCGTCCACAAACGCTGGGGCAACATTAAGATTTGGAGGACCAGCCTCTAAGCTTGGCAAGATTGTCGGCTCATGTACTCGGGAAGCTGTAAAAAGTGCCATAATCAAGCAAGGTATGCTGCGTCCATCGCGTTCAGTGCTTGAGAGATTTGCTGAAAAGAAATTGCCGATCAACAATGTTATAGTCGAAATGCTCAAAATATGCCCAACAAAACTTAATGAGAAAAAAGTAAAGCTGAGAATATATGATCTATTTAAGAAGCCCTTTTTTGCATTGGTTATGATGATGGCAGCAAAGATGGACGAGGAGATTAAAATGGGTTTGATCCCCAAGGAGCTTGGAGACATTAATGAATTAGCTAAAGAGTTTAGAGAAAGCCTTCTTAAAATATTCGGTTATCCGAAACCTGTATTGGCTCCTGCGGTGGCTGAAAAGATGGATTTTGGTTCATATCCTTTTCTGAAAAACGCTCTACTTTGTTTTTTGGAAGATGTGGCTCAACGTGAATCATAAAATTTTTGCTTTTAATGAATAAAAAGGCGGGAGGTTAACCTACTATATCCTCCCATCTCTCAACGAGTTCCAGCACCTCTGGGCATCCGTAGTTCTTCAGTCTTTGCCTAAGTTCAACTTTATCCACAAGCGCCTTCTGGAAGTCCACAAGTTGACTTGCTTTATCAGCCAGATATAAAATTCCATCTACGCCTTGTCTTCCACAGCGTACAGACACCATTAAAAGCTCTTCAGGTGATGGGACCTCCTTAGGATTGTCGCCTGGTCCGTAGACATATAGGCTTATGTAGACAGGTTTTTTCAGCAACTTTTTGAAAGCCCTGGAAAGCATTTCCCAATACCATGGTGTGGCATAAGTCTTCGAGAACATAACAACGTTAAAGGCGTCGGCGTAGGGTGCAAGAGCATCGAAATCTATACCAAAGCGCTCATATGAGTTCACCGGATCAGGCAGTAAACCGATGACTAACTCCTTTTTCACGCGCTCCCTAACTTGGGCTATGTATTCAGTGACCTCTTTCTTTCGCCATTCAAGCCAACTTAGACCGCTTTTCTGCCATTTCTCCCTGCAGCGGGGACATATGCAGTGTCCATAATCTGCAAAGTGTATGCTGTTAAGCCAAACGCCCATTGACTGTCTATCCACCTCTTCGATGTAGTTCAGCATTTCCTCCCTAAACTCTGGAACCGTGTGGCAAAGGACGTCCCATCTGAAGTTTTGCCTTTCGTTAGTTCTCAGTCCTGGTCCGTACTCTGACTGAGAAACCCACTCAGGATGGTTACGCGCTGTTACATTATCTCCGAAAATAGCAACATTGCTGTACATGTCAGGTTGTGGTGGTTGTCTCCTTCCGACTTCAGGCTTCACTCTGAATAGGTCAAAGTCGAACCCTGGTACCTTCTTTGGCTCGAATAAGTAAGATCCGAACCTCATTTTTTCACATCCTTTTTAGAGCAGAATAGAGGGGCGTTATTATAAAGTTTTTCACATGAAACTTACTATATTAACTTGCCTGATTAGCGATGGTTATTGGAAATCTATAATAAGTTCTGTTGAAAACTATCAACGGGGACTTAAATGAATGTGGTCTTAATCAATCCACCATATCCCCAAAGTGCTCATCAACATCCGCCTTTCATACCTTTAAGTTTAGGCTACTTGGGTGCTATGTGTGAAAAGAACGGATATGACGTAAGTATTATAGACTGTCAAGGAGAGCGGTTGACTCATGAAGATTTTCGCAGAGTGTTTGAAAAGACGAAAGCTGATGTTGTCGGGATAACTTCAGCAACCCTTACGTACAAGTCAGCATTAAAGGTTGCTGAAATTGTAAAGGAATGTTCACCTAGCTGCACTACGATATTGGGAGGCTGTCACGCTACTTTCTGGGATCTTAATGCTCTAAATGAGTGTCCCGAGCTCGATGTTATTGTCCGGAAAGAGGGTGAACTAACTTTTATGGAGCTTCTCAGAAAACTTGAGAACAAGGAAGATTTGGGTGATGTTAAGGGGATAACCATAAGGCATGGTGACAAAATAGTCAGAAATGAGGATAGACCATATATCGAAAACTTGGATGATCTTCCTTTCCCAGCTCATCACCTCTTGAACCTTAAATCATACGTTAAAGTTGGAAAGTTAATAATTCCTGTAATGACAAGCCGTGGATGCGTCTATTGGTGTGACTTCTGCACTGCTGTTAGGATGTTTGGACGTAAATACCGTATGAGAAGTCCAAAAAATGTTGTTGATGAAATTGAATATGTCCATAAAAGATTCGGTGTAGATCAGTTCACATTCTATGATGATGCCTTTACTGTCGACCAAAAAAGAACTGAGGAAATATGTGATGAAATTATCAGCAGAAAACTAAATGTCCATTGGGACTGCGAAACGAGGGTTGATATGATAAACAAGCCTTTGCTGGAGAAAATGAAGAGGGCCGGGTGTATTGCAGTATGGTTTGGTGTGGAGTCTGGTTCACAGATGATAATAGACAAGATGCACAAGAAGTTCACGATTGAACAGACGAGGAAAGCCTTTAAGATTGCTCATGAAGTTGGGTTGATGACTGTGGCGAGCGTAATTTTGGGTTTTCCGGGAGAAACTGAGGAGACTGCTTGGGAGACGATTAATTTCGTCAAAAGCTTG
>JAWCTJ010000067.1:0-7119 GCA_038868255.1 Bathyarchaeia archaeon | reverse complement strand
GCCTGGAGGAGGTGCTCTCTGAAGTCCCATGCATTCTAAGGGGCAGGGTGAAGAGTGTTGAGAGGGAAGATGCCGCTGTCAGGTTAACGGTGGAGCTGGAGGCGCAGCCCCAGCTTAAGATTGCCTTCTCCGGGGAAAAGGCTGAGAGGCTGAGCTTGAAGCCAGGGGATCCCGTTGAGGTCTCCATCGGCGTTAGGGGTTTAAGCCCCCTTTAGGCGGTGGGGTTAGCCCTCAACAACATACCTGTAGGCTATGTGAACTCCTGCTGTGGGGCTCTGCCTTGTTATGCGCAGGATGTCCCCCGGCTTGGCGCCTATGGCCTTAACCGCGGGGTCTGAAGCCTTAATCTGGGGAAGCTGGTAGGGCTGAACCCGGTACTGAGCTAGAACCTTCTCCCGCTCCTCAGGAGTTAGGATTTCATGCTTGGGCACAAGCACGTGGCTGAAGATGTCGAAGGACGGGAAGGTTTTAGGCAGCAGCTCTATGCGCTTCTTCTTGGCAGCCTGCTTAGCCGCGTTGGTGTAGCGGCCGCTGGAAACAAGTATGCCTGAATCCACACCGGCCTCCTTCATGGCCTTAGCCATCTTGTTTATAACGGGGATGCCCACGGTTTCCGTGGGAACACACCATATGAGGATCCGCTTTTTCTCCTTAGCATCCTCAGCCACATAGGACACGGCGTCCTTAACCTTCTCGCGGCTTAGAAGGCTGTAGCCCCTAAGCCTGGCTAGAACCTTAACCTTACGCTCCTCAAGAGTTTCCTCTTCCACAACTAACCCTCATTAAACAGCATCGAAACCTAAACCATCCACATAAACCTTTAAACTTTACGCTTAAAACGCGGCGAACACGCATTTAAACGTTTAATCCAAGTTCAGCATAAAATTAAATTCTAAGACTGGATAGGGGATTAGAAGGACTTGCCCGTTGAGGCTACACTGGAGCTTTACGGCGAGAAAAACATCTTGCTACCTTTAAGGGGCTGTTATCAAATTGAGACCTTTGATTTTCTGCATATGTGCGGTGTTTCATGTTATTAATAGATAACCTTTTGTCAGGGCTATTGCGCCGATCATAGCGTCCCTTATGCCTATAGGTTGGCCTTTCGGCTCCAGTTCAGCATGAATTTCTGCTGCTTTTTCCACTGATTTTAAAGTCATGTTGAGAATAACTATACTGTCCAGCAGATTCCCTGTCGCCGGAAGATTTTGCACTTTTCTAGCGGATTTATGGGCTCCGTAACACAGCTCAAGGGCGTTAATTACGGTTGTTGAAAGCGTTAACTGTTTCCGCTCTAATTCAGCTATGAAAGTTACAGCTTTTCCAGGTTTCTAAGCAGATCCACCAAGATGCTCGTGTCAATTATGACTGGAGTTCCAGTGATCTCCATCTTCCCCGAGCACATTCCATAAACATCACAGAAAGGATATGCTGCACTTTTTCAGTTAAGTCCTTAATAGATTCTTCAGGTCCGTAGAAGGTTGTTTAATTCGTTGTTACATTAAACTTCCAAACATCGGCAGATAATTTAAAGCTTATCTTTTAAGTTGAATTTAAAGAGAATTTAGATTTTGCCCGAGGAGCAGTTTCTGTCTATGAGATTACAATTAACCCTTAGAGGTTCAGAACGGGGACAGGTTGCTTTGCCTACCAATTATAATTACCTTATTCAGGCTGCAATTTATAGTAATATCTCGCGAAGATTAGCAAATTTCCTACATAATGAGGGGTTCCTTTTCGGCAAGAGACGCTTTAAAATGTTCACGTTTTCAAGGCTTAGAGGGCATTGTAATTTAGATAAAAAAGGCAAGCGGTTTGTCTACGATGGTGACTTAACTCTGCATATTTCCTCTCCTATTGAAAAGTTTATTGAAGACCTTGCGAATGTGATTATGAAGAGGGGTTTTATCGTTCTAGGTGATCAAACACTTAAGGTTGTCGAGTTAGCTTTCCCTGCAAAGCCAGATCTGAAAAAAAGCTGGCTGGAAATACGTATGCTTTCTCCACTAACAGTTTACAGCACGCTCCTAACACCTGACGGTAGGAAAAAAACTTATTATTTCACGCCATACGAGATGGAGTTTTCAGAGCTTGTTAATTCGAATTTGAAGAAGAAGCATTTCCTGCTCTTCGGTAAACATATAAAGTCAGATATTAAGATTAAACCTTTAGGGGTTAAAGAAGTAATAACGTTGTACAAGGGCACGGTGGTGAGGGGTTGGATGGGTCGATTTCTTTTGACTGGACCAAGGTCGTTGATCACGACAGGGTATGAGGCTGGTCTAGGGGCTAAAAACTCGCAGGGTTTTGGGATGTTTGAGGTGGTTAAATGTTCGGGGCTTTAAAAGAGATCGGTGAGGCAGTTCTCTCTACAGGCCAAAGCGAATTCAAAATTGAAAGAATCAAAAGCAAGAATGGGGAAGTTTTGCTTGCAAAGATAATCTTCAACTTGGACAGTGGAAAGCTGGAGTGCGATTGTAACTTTAGATGTACCGAGGAAACAGCGAAGAACTATCTGTGGATAGGCAATGCGATAGGCCAAAAACCGCAGATGGTACTCACAACCGATAACCCCAAGTATCTGCTTGATTCGAGCAAACCTGGAAAATGGGCGATTGGGCAAATAATCCGTGCTTTTGACGGGAAATTAAGCGATCCAGATGTTGTGAAGCTACTGTCGACCCTCAAGGAGATAGAGTCAGAGTTCTTTGCCAAAAAGAAAAGCTACATTGAGGATCTGGATAAAATACTCGGTGAGGAAAAAGAGTGGATCGCACTCTATACTGCCTGTGTGAAGAAAGATGGGGTTACCATAGACCTGGTAAGGGAATCCGGGTATAGGAAAATCCTGTTTTATGTGCATTATGTGAGTGAGAGTGACGATTACCCTATCATGCGAGGAGTCTGTCATGTATGCGGTGAGGAGAAAGAAGTTTTAACGAATCCTTCCTATCCTGAAGGGACGATTCTATGCGTCTACAATCTTGACAAGGCAGGGTTCATGCCCAGTTTGAGTAGAAGTCCTGAAGCCATAATGAAGGCGCACACCGTATGTGTAGACTGCAAAAGGAAACTGTTCTTGGGCCTGGGATATGTTGAACAAAAATTGGCTGCCTTCATAGGCGAATCAACAAAGCAACGTGGAAGATTAACAGTGTTCCTTATACCAAAGGTGCTGGGGGCCAAATTGACATATGAAACGCTTGACATCATCGCCCAGAAAATGAAAGAGGCGTATCGTGGAGTTAATGCTTACAAAAGCTTGAAAGATGTTGAAAAACTTACGGAAGATCTGATGAGGTTAGATATTACGTATGGGCCTTGCTCAACGTACCTCTTGAACATTTTGTTCGGCTATAGAGAATCATCTCACTTCCATTTTCAGCATTTAATACAAGACGTACCAGTAATGAGACTTATAGAATTGTCAAATGTTATGTCTAAAACCTCAAACGAGGTTGCAGCCCTTTTTATGGAAAGGGCTGATGGAAATAAGTGGTCTATAGGGTTTGAAGATATTTTTTCAATACTTCCCCTCAGTGTTCGAAGAGGCAGAGTGGTAGATTGGAAGCCCCTAGTCGGCTTATTCGAGGCCATGCTTAACGGCACGTCTTACCCGAAAAGCAACATCATTTCTAATGCTGTTCTCTACGCGAAGATTCATAGATATGGAACTTTTGGCGGGTATAACCTTAGGCAACCGTCTAGAAATGAGGGGGAAGCACGGCTTTGTCAAGGAATTTTAAAGTATAACATGTTGTTAAAAATACTGAAAGAAGCGGGGGTTATTAGAATGGGGTTAGAAAGCACGATAAGCCCGCTTGAAGTTCCCGACAAAGAGATCGAGGATTTCTTCGCAAAGATGAACTATATAGAATGGCAGAAGGCACTATTCCTGCTCGGCGTCCTCGTTGGAAAAATAGGCATAGAGCAGTATAAAAGGGGCGACAACAAGAAGGCCGTCTTGAATAAGATAAACTTTGAAGGCATGTCCGCTGAGAAGGTTAAACTTCTAGCTAATCACGTACTTGAAGGACTGAGAAACTACAGGGTACTGGATGATCGCAATGAAACGATATACGCATGTATGAAGGCGATGCTGGACAGAAACTTGGAATCGCTTAGAAACCCAATAGACAACGTGTTTTACATTCTTTCCGGATATGCATATGCTACTCTTAAAGCTATGAGGAGGTGAAGGATGAGATGGAGAAAGAACTTCCGAACAGCGAGATCCTGCTAATATACGAGGCAAAAATGTGCAACCCCAATGGCGACCCCGACGCTGAGAACAGGCCAAGGATAGATCCAAAAACAAACATAAACTTTGTCTCCGATGTTAGACTGAAAAGGTTCTTCCGAGATTACATCGTCGAAAAGTTCGGCGAAGATTATGTTTACGTGACTAAAATAGCCGGTGAAAGCGTTAGAGCCGACACGAGAGTCGAGAAACTTCTAGGAACCATTGACGAAAAGAGGATTTATGAAGTGCTTAATAAGTGCATAGATGCGCGGCTTTTCGGGGCAACCATACCTATTGGCAAAGGAGATACAGAAAAAGGCGCTGCTAAATCGTTTACAGGCCCAGTCCAGTTCACGTGGGGTCTATCGCTTCACAGGGTTGAGCTTGTGGATTCCTCTGCAATAACATCAGTCTTTTCAGGAAGAGAAGTTGCTGAAAAATATGGCACGATGGGTAGAGATTGGCGCGTATACTATTCACTAATAGGGTTCTACGGTGTTGTGAGCGGAAGAAGGGCCAAAGGCACTGCAATGACAGAGGATGATCTTAAGGTTTTGGATAACCTCCTATGGAAGGCCCTTCAGATCCAGCCAACGACGAGAAGCAAAATAGGTGAACGACCTCATATCTATCTGCGAATTGAGTACAAAGACGCTGAAACAGTTCTCGGCGATCTAAGGAGGTTCGTTAAAGCCACGCCAAAATCAGATGTAGTCAGAGATCTAAAGGATCTCGACTTAAAGTTTGATGAATTAGCCGATAATCTAAAACGGAACTCCGACCGCATATCCAAGATTTACATCATGACAAGCGATGAGTTAAGCCCGGTAAAGGAGCTCATTAAAGATCGCTGCTGTGAAAAATTCTGCACCCTTCCACACGAGTTAACTGACGCAGAGCTTAACGCCATCGTTAAGAAAGCGTGAAGGACTTGAGCATCAAGCTTGTCATTTTCGACGTGAAATGCTTTCTCGCCCATTTCAGGAAGCATTTTTCCACCACGAGCTCCCTAAGCTATTCCTTCCCACCAAGAACTACAATAGTAGGGATGGTAGCGGCAATGCTCGGCTACGGAAGAGACACCTACTACTCAGTTTTTGCTTCAGAAAAATGCAAAATAGCGTTGCAAGTCAGGACGCCCGTGAGGCGCCTCACAAATACGATGAATTATTTGATGACGGATAAACCTGTTAACCTGCTTAAGCTGAGGGGGATTGTAGGCCCGGCACAGGTACATGTGGAAATGCTTATCTCGGACAGTCGTGATCCTCACCCACTATCCTACAGGATTTTCTTTAACCATGAGGACTCGGATTTGCTGAAGGAGGTTGCTGAGCGAATAAAGTCACGTAGGTTTGTGTACCCGCCGTCGCTTGGTGTCGCGAACAATATAGCTGAACTGGAGTACGTTGACTTGGTGGACGCTGAAGTTTATCGGCCAAGCGGGGAAGTCGAGGTTCACACCGTTATACCTGTGTCCATGGTCAAAAAGCTGGTTCCCTGTTACGATCGGAGAGTATTTGTGGAGGAGCTTGTGCCAGCCGACTTCGCTGAGGATAGGAGCCTGAAAAGGGAGGAAGACTATGTATACGAGGGAGAGGGTAAACCGATAAGGGTTGTTGTCAGCGAAGTTTTCAGCTGCATGTTGAACGGCGATAGAGTTGTCGGCGTCTTCATGTGAACGGTTCTACTCGCATCCTGGCGTCGAACTAAAAAAACATCTCAGCGAAGTCGGGAAACTGTGCAGAGAATATGTTGCTAACACTTCCGATCAAAAGGTGTGTGAAGCAGCGGAAATTATAGGTAAGTGCCACGACATAGCTAAGTATACGATTTACTTCCAAAGGCACCTCTCTGGCGAAAGGGTACGTGGGGACCTTGCAACTCACTCGAGGCTGTCCGCGATTTTCACATCTTGGCTGCTTAAACTGAGATTCAATGACCCTTTTCTGGCAGCTATGGGGTTTCTCTGCGTAGATTCCCATCACGGAGCCCTTAAGAGCTTCAGCTTTTTTGAGGGTATCACCCCTGAACAGTTCGCTGATCATGTTATAAAAGAGCAAGCGAGGTCCCTGAAAACAAACATTCGCAAAATATCAGACGAGCTTGGAGAACTTGGTCTTGACGAGGCTCATGACTTCCTATGCAATTTTGAGAGTCATCTGCCTGAAGTTAGTCAGACGCTACGGTTGGCGGCAGTCTTGCGGTTCAAGCTTGGGGAGTCGGAAAAGTGGCAAAGCTACTATCGCACCCTTTTGCTTTTTTCAAGTCTAATTGATGCCGACAAAAAAGACGCTGGAAAGGTTGAAACGGCACAAAAGATTGAAATGCTCCCATCGGATCTCGTTTTAAAATACATCAGAAAAAAGTTCGCCTCTACAGAAGACACAAAAATAAACAGGTTAAGGGCAGTTATCTACGCGGAAGCAGATAGACGTCTCGATAACGTCGTAAATGTCTTAAAAAGCAGGGCGTCAAACGTGATCACGATTTCCGCTCCAACAGGAACGGGGAAAACACTTCTGGGCTTACATACAGCGCTAAAGCTTAGCGCAAGCTTCAATAGCACAAGGATAATTTACTGTCTGCCCTACATAAACATAATAGAGCAGACGCACAACGTTATTGAGGAAGTGCTTAGTGCTTATTACGGGGAAAAGCCAGACATATTGATGCTCCTAAAGCACCATCACCTATTTTTCCCAAGCCAAGAGTCAGAGGACATCTCGCTTGACAAACTGCTGCTCCTAACAGAATCATGGGAATCAAAGGTTATCGTAACAACTTTTGAGCAGCTTTTAAGATCCATAATAACGTGTAAGAATTCGCTTCTCAAAAAGCTCCATAATTTAGCAGGGTCCATCCTCATTTTGGAC
>JAWCTJ010000066.1:0-7216 GCA_038868255.1 Bathyarchaeia archaeon | reverse complement strand
GCCGCCGCCCACAAAGACCACGCCTGACAAGGCCATAGCCCCCATTGTGGATGCGCTCGTAGGCACGGAGGTGACGGAGCCTCCTCCTCCATGGGAGAACACCCTGGAAATGCCTGGAATAAAGCGGCTGGAAGCCGCCATACAGAAACAGGAGAAGAAAATAGAGGAAATAACCCGGAAAATCGCCGAGCTGAAAAAGCAGCGTGAAGCCATCACAAAGTTTAGGAGACTGCTGTGGACTAAGGGGCCGCCCCTTGAAGCCATAGTTAAAGAAGCCTTCGAAGCGCTGGGCTTCACAGAAATCCGCAAAATAAGAGAGCGTAACCTGGAAGACTGGGTTATCGAGTTCAAACATGTAGGCGGATACCAATACGGCATTATAGAGGTAAGAGGAGCAGACGGCCAAGTGGAAACTGAAGCCGCTGCCCAGTGCAGCCGGTGGGTTGAGGAATATCTGCTTGAGGGCAAAAAGGCCAAGGGCATCCTCATAATAAATCAGCACCGCCTAGAAGACCCTGTAAAGGCACGCCAAAAACGGGAAACCCTAGACCTGAACATGCTGGAGTATGCAATAACAAGAGACATATGCATAATCCCAACCCACGAAATATTCTACACGCTGCTGGAAAAGCTCAAAAGCGGACAGAAGACGACACGGGAACAAATTGAGCAAGCAATCGTCAAAACACGGGGGCTATGTAAACTTTCATCCCAGAATTAACCGCCTTAGCTTAAACCTGAAATTTAGAAGAGTCCAATAATCAAATTAGCGCATCATGGGAATTTCCAGTTAACTATCTCGCCCTTTTAAACGGCGCGTCTTACTGTAAAATTGAGTGATCAAATGTAAAGCGTCGGGTTTACCTAAAAAGTCAATGGCAATTGCATCATAATCACATGTGATATAACATTCTAGGCATTTCGTGCAACGGGCAAGTGAACCATGACCAACCAGGTCGATATCGGCTGGGCAGGCTCTTTCACATTTTTTAGCATCCATCAAGCGGCAAGCAGCGCAATAGTCCATAGAATAATCCTCACAGTCCTCGGGGCACCCGTACATGATGCATCTGTTCTCCTTTACTTTTGGTTTAAAGAATAGGTTAAAAGCGCCTATCACGCCCAGGATAAACCCTACGGGGCATAGATGCCGACACCAATACCTTCTTTCCCTTAAACTCAAAAATAATGTTATAAAAGGAATTGTAAACATCTCAAGCCACAATATAAGCTGTGTTCCCTTAACAGCCAGCGCGGTTTTAATGCTTTTCAAGTGTATCATACCCCTTGAAACTATCCCTATGGGGCAAATAACACAAAAAGCCGGGTACCTTAAAAGAACGGTTGCAAAAAGAGCTGAAAACGTGATTCCCTTCGCTAAAAACCCCTTTTTACCAACCAATCTCATGTAAAGCGGACATATCAAGCATGCGCGAGTTCGTTTCTCTCCTCCGCCATGATTAGACTGCAAGCGTCTCCTTTCCCTATCAAACTCAATTTTAAAGGAAATTTTTCCAACAAGCATGTCAAAGCTATCTATTAAGGTGCCTATAGGACATGCCCAGCTACAAAAAACGTTTCCTAAAAGAATCATGCATGTAACAAAAATCAGAACGGCTACAACCGTTGGAATTAAAAGATCAGCTTCAACCTGACCGGTGAGCAGAACCTGTAATCCGCCTAAGGGCTCTATAATCCATAACCCGGGATTTATGTTCCCATAATAACTTAACCATATGCTGTCAGGCGACTGGGTAATCGGCACTTTTGCAACGGTCTCCACGGAAAAGAAAGTTTTAACATCTACAATTTGCCCCTTTAAAACCTGAGATAACGGTGCAGTAAAAAGGAAAAGAAAAACCGCCTTGACAGTCCACCTCAAACATCTAATAGCCTTCTTACTTAACCGCATCTCAATCCTTATTATACATAATTACTGAGATTTTTAATTACCATTATTGGTTCATGAAAGAATCCTGGCTACATGTCTTATGAAAGGAAAACTGAAAGGCTAAAATGGTTACTCCATGTTTCCAAGACCCTTAAAAATCCTAATTCTCCTAATAAGCTCTTTAACACGCTCCTGATCTTTTAAGTAATCCTCCAGCATCGCGTTAGTTAACTCATAAATTCTAAGATCGTTAAGAATAGCTAGCTTACGGATCTCTCTATGCAGATCTTCACGAACCTCAACCACGGACCGTCTTAAACACTTAAAATCTCTCAATATCCTCGCTCCATTTTCAAGCAAAACATTTCACCTGTCAAGTGAAGGTTGCCCTCTCCGTCCAGGAGCACGATTATTTTGCCTTCTGGGTTTAGTATGGCTATTCCCTTAGGCAGGCCCAGGTTTTCGGCTTCGGTTATGCGGAACCCGTTCCTCATGGTTATGTCGCCTGGCTGCCAATTCGCGCAGTTCACGCTTCCAGTCACGCTTAGATCGTTGCAGGCTATGCTGGGCGCAGAAATGCCTACAGCGGCTGCAACGCTGTTACAGTTAACCTGGTTCACCGTTAATATGCCCGCAATTGTCAGAGCCTCATTGCATTCAAGCTGGTTAGTGGTTACTTTGCCGGCACATGCCACCTCATTGGTCTCAATTTTGTTAAGCTCAGCCTTGCCTGAAACCTCAAGCTCACTAAGCGGAGACGCCACCGACAACATGTTACATTCAATTTCATTTATTGAGGCCTTCCCCGTCACGGTTAGCTCGTTACAGTTAACAGCGTTGGGCCTGAGCACGTCGCCGCTATGATCATGCCCTGTAGGCGCCCTGGCAACCTTAGCCTCTCTTCCCAGCTTAGTCCTCGCCAACTTCTCAACAGTAACCGTTGTAGAACGCAGTCCATACAGGTAATCCGCCAATAAAGGAGGCTCCCTGCCCAGTTCAAGGGCTACTTCAAGGGTTTGGCTTCGCCCATCCACACGATACTCAACGCTGGAAACTCTAAAGTAAGCCTCAACGAAAGGAACATAAACCCTGTCTCCAGGCAATAGGGGCGTCCCGCCGTAATCCAGCACCGTAGAACGCACAGACAAATGCTCCGATGGATCCTTCAAATAAGCCAACAAAGCCTGAGCTCGTCTTTGGCAGGCAGTGTCGCTTGTAAGCTCCTCATCTGTCTCCGTCAACTCCCTTAGACCATAAGCGTTCTTGCTAACCGTATCCTCAACTATAGCGCTGAACCTTGCATCCTCAAAAACTATATGGTCCACTCTCAGAATGGGGTAAGCGTCGCTTGGAAACTCTATGTGGAAGCCTATGGCTATGATTTGGCTCCAGGAGGGGTTGCCCACTATGCCCCAAGCAGCCTACAAGCTAAGTTCAACCTTGCGCCACTCGCCCTGGCTGCCGCATAAACCCGTAATATCCATGTAAAAATAATTGGTCATGGTGGTGTAGAGGTAAACCTTAATGCTTGTTGGCGCCCCAGTCTGCAGCCTGCTCCATTTAATCCAGAACCTAAGCCTCTTAAAGCCATCTGGACCCCCACACCTAATAGGGCTGCCGAGAACACGATACATACCCGTAGCATTAAGAGGAGAAACACCTCCAGAAGCCGCCTGAATACTGTAGCTGTCTCCGTAGCCCACTTCCCCGTCTCTTTCCACATGATCTATATTCACGGTTACAATGTGGCTTGGGTAATGCGGAACCCAGCTGCTTGTGGATTCAGTCAGCCCATCCTCATTAGAATCGTCCGGAAGTTTCTTGCCGCCGGAGCCTAACACGAAAATGCGGTTACGCACCCGACTAATGTCCCTTTCATACTCCATAACCTCAAGCCGCTCACTTAAGCCAACCGCTGAGGTTTTGCTGCCCCGTGGGAAAAACTCAAAACGCCCATCAGGAGCCACCCTAAAGTCGAAGCCTATAACCCCATTTTTATCCGATGATTCCGCTATGTATTTGATTATGTCCCAGACAGGAGCATTCTCATACTCCAACTTAGTATAAAGCGTATCCGTAGCCTCAACAAGCTCCTGTCCATCCCTGTTATGGCTTAAGCCAACATAATAATCCAGCAGGTATTTGACAATATCCTCACCTTTCATGTTTTCAAAGGTGCCTGTAAAAACTCTGCGGAAGAGGCGTTCACCCCAGCAGCGGCCGCTAACCCGCACGTAACGCTCAACCAATCCAACCTCATACTTCACGTTCTCAATGCGGCATGTTATGATTTGGGGACAGCTTGCGCCTCGGCCTATGCTTATGCTTCCATCTAAGCCCACAGCCAAAGGAACCGCTCCGCCAGGGCTATACTTGCCCGAGTAATTATCCAGAACCAGCTCGAAACTGCTGACTTCCCGGGTGCAGCCCAAATGAACCCGGCACTCTATAATGTCTGATTGTGGAATGCCATAGCTGCCGAACACAACAGCCATACTCGGAGGATTAACAGACAAAACACTAACCTCCTTTTAGGGTTCAACCCCACGCCTAAGCAAATCCTCATTTCGTACGGCGCCTAACCTTATGAGGCGGCTTCCAGCCGAAGGCGTCTCGCTTAAGGCCGCATTATACTCCTTAACGCTGGCTGTGGCAGCATTCATCTGACTGGCGAAGTAAGCCATAGCAGCGGCAGCCGCAATAATCACGCCTATCCCCACACCTGTCAAAGCCAAGAAAGTAGCATGGCTAATGTTCAAAGCGTTCTGGGCAGCTGTAGCCATCCATGTTGCTGCAGCCTTAACCTTATACGCCGCCACAGCCAAACTGCTTCCAGCATTAGCGTTCTGAGCAGCCGTGTTAAAAGCTATAGCCGCTGAATGCCCCGTAGTCAACACTGTAAGCCCGTTGATCATGCGGATAAGGCTGCCAACAATCGTGAAGGCGTAGAACATGGTCCGAGCCCATTTAGCAGCTTCCTTATCAACCAGGCCCAATTCACCGGCCAAAGCAACCATGCCCGTTCCCAAACGGGCTATGCTGCTGAAGGCTGAAGCCGCAGTCCTAAAGCTTATTGTGGCAGCCTCAGCATGGCTTGCAGCCTCCGTAAAAGCAGGCGCAGAGGCCCTAACACTTTCACCCATAACATTAGCCTCAGCGGAAACTTCCCTGAAGCCCTCAGCCGCTTCTCTGGAATCTTCCCCGGCTCGGATAAATTCTGGACTGGCCAGGTTAACGGCCCTAATCTCAACACTTTGTCCAGAAATCTCCGAAGCCATCCTTGCAGCATCGGCGCTTACACGGGCAAACTCTGCACTCGCCAAATTAACAGCCCGAATAGTTATGGCAAGCTCCTGAAAACTCAACCAATCACCCTTTCATACTTTACAGGTTTACCCGAACTTTTGAGTCCGTAACCTTCAGCTTCTAGCAGACCCAGACGGCGGAGCACGTTGCGAAAGTCCCGCCAATCACTAACCACTAAGCCCCAGCCTGCATAAGCCAGAAGCAACTGAAACACTACAGGCAGAGCCTCACCAAACACCTGAACCGCCAAGATTAGGGCTAAGCCATACTGGAAATGATGCAGAGCATCCATGAAGCTTGAAACCAGCCGCTGCTTGAAACGAGACAAACGCTTAAACCACTCACTTTCATATTTTATCGCCTGGTCTGTTCTGCTGAAGGCTTCACCCCACAAGTAGCCCAGGCTAAAGCCCAGGACAGCGGCAACCTGCTCAGCCGTTAAGCCCACGTTAACCGTTACCCCTCAACCTCCGCTTTGGCCTGTTCAATGGCTTCCAGAATCATGCGTTCCAACTCTGGGAGGCACTGCTGCAAAGCAGGCGCCAAATAGGGCTTAGCCCTCATATAGCGGGTGCCAAACTCCACAAAAATGGCATAGCTTGCCTTAGCCCCAACCTGAACAACCCAGTCATGCACGGTTGCGTATATGCTACTCCTCAAATAGCCGGTCCTAACAGGCGCATAGCCCCTTGCAGTCTCACGCAGAATAAAGGCCCAGCGTAGAAGCTGCTCATGAACCCGCCTGAAAAGGGCATTATCCAATTGATCGAGTTTTTCAGCTAACTCCTCAACCCCTGAAGCTTCAAATGTCACCGTAAGCGCCATCTTCCCTCACGCTCCAACCGTGCTTTTTCCTCTTCAGCCATCCTGTCCAGCTCGTTTAGGATTAGGATGAACTGCTGAATGGTTTTGGCAGGCTGCCTTCTAAGCTCGTTGATGGTTCATCCGAACTCTTTGCAGAGGCGGAACTCTGTGATGGCTTCGCAGGGCAGCCCCTGCATGAGGCTCCGCTTAAAAAATTGGCTTCATCCCTGCCTACGCTGTTAAGCCTATTAACCACTTGACTGAACAATTCGCCCAAGCCTATGGGTATGCCCTTCTCCGAATCTTCGCCCAGCAGCCTTTCAAGAGTTATAGGCTTGTGTTCAGGCTGCTCCTTCAAAGAAGCCCAGATGGTTTCCGCCTGAATCGCCACAAAATCCTGGGCAGCTATATGCCCCGTCAAAGGATGATACTTAGTGTGCTTTTGGATTATGCGGCTTCTTTTAGCCCATGTAATCTCCTGGAAAACATAGCGTCCCCTGAACTCTGAACCATATTCATCGCCTAATTCGATAACTTCAGTCCTCATTAGGCTATCACCACATCCCGCGCTACAAACTTAGCCTTTAATGTGACAAGGTCCTCAATCTTAGTTGGCGCTGAAACCTCCTCCCACTTACAATACTTGAACAAGGCGCTTCCGCTACCCATGTTAAACTTCAAACTGAACTCGCTGTCATTAACAACATCATTGATTTCTGTAGGTTCCTCGAAAGTGAAGCTTACCTCTCCTGATAATTCCCTATGTCTAGGCTGAAGATACTTCAGCAAATACATGTTTGTGCTTCTCAAAACATGCACGGGCTTAAGGTTATTTGCTATGCTAAACTTCCAATCCGTAACCCTTGTTATCTCTGTTAGGTTTGAGCCGTCGCCTGCGCCACGCTGGACATAAGTGTCCGCAAAGCATAGGGCTTCAGCATAATCCGCATAGGTGGCGCCTGCAAGCTTGCTGTTGCCAACGGTTACATCTTGCCCTGTAAGCTCCACAGAAGCCCTAACAAGCTCCTCGAGGCCTGTTTCCACCGTAAGCTTGTCTATGCGCATGCCCTTATACAATAGGCTAATGATGTTCGAGGGATCCGTCCATAAGCCTTTAAACCATAGGGCTTGAACGCTTAGGCTGTTTAGGGTAGATGCATGCTGAATGAAGGCTGTTGGCGCCGTAGCAGAGGGAATATGCGTCAACTTCAAATT
>JAWCTJ010000065.1:0-7508 GCA_038868255.1 Bathyarchaeia archaeon | reverse complement strand
AGCCCACAAGACCCCTCAATATCGGGAGATTCTCAATCAAATTGAAGTATAGCTGACTTGCTAGGCACCTGAACTCCGGTGAGGCGCGCACACAAAGCCTCAGACTCAACATGTTCAGCAGGGACCGCAGGTTTATCGTGAAGTGATATATTCCCACCGCCAAGCAGAAGGGCAGGATATACCTTGCCTGCTCCTTAGGGCTTCCCATAACCAACAATTCCTCATAGACTTCGAAGCATCTGGAAAGGGCATTCATAACAGCCTCCTTCTTCTGCGAGTCTCTGATAAGCGCCGTGGGCAATATCACTTCATAAGCCCTCTCCTCTTTACACACTGCCTCCTGGAACGCTTTGATGTATCTTGTGGAGTATCCGCTGTGGCTGGCGATTCTGTGCTCAAGAAGCTCTGGAGCGTTACCCTTCGTCATCTTCAAATCAAACTTTATGATTATGTGCTCAAGGGCTGAGCCATAATCGTTCTTCACGATCATCTGGAAAACCTTATCCTCTGAAATGTCAGGGGAAACCCCGCTCATCCTCGCCGAGTACACAACTTCCTTCCAAGCCTCGCTGCCCTTCACAACTTCGAAGTTTCGAATCTCAGGCTTCACAAACCTTATTTCGTAAACCACATAGGCCACCACAATTTAGCAACCCATATCCCGCACATAATGCCTCCCAAGAAAATTATAAGCCTTTGCAGAAGCCTGTGGAAACCGCGCTTGAAGCCTAATCATCAAATATTCAATTTCAGGATCCTTCCATCCTCGTCCGCAGGGTTCATGTAAAGCCGAGGGCTAATGCAAGGGCTATGAGGTCATAAAGAGCGTGAGCCGTGGCATTAGCCGTGTAGGAGCGCCACCTGTGGTAAGCGTAACTAAGAGCCACACCAAGTGTGAATGATAGTATTATGTATATCCCCTGAGGGTCAAAATGGAGCAGACTGAAGGCTATGGATGAAGCTAGCACGGCAAGCTTCGGAGAGTACTTGCTACTTAGGGATTTCTGTAGGAAACCCCTGAAAGTGAACTCCTCACATATCCCTGCAAGCACGCATGTGGTGATGGCTGCAAGCAGTCCTGTTGGTGATTGCCCCAATTCGCGGAGGAGATTTGTAGATTCCTTCACAGCCTCACTTTCACCTAGGGTTAGGGATATAACTGCTGATACGCATAGTCCCAGCAGCAGAAGTGCGAAGGCTAAAACTAAGCCCTTAAGTATAACCCGCGGCTCAACCTTTAATCCCACGTACTCCGCGATGTTTACACGCATATAGAGCATGTATGCCAAGGGAGGAACTGCTATAAGCGCCTCCCCAACAACCAAGGTTATAGCCACATCAGCAAGCAAATACATTGCTCCTCCAAGGAACATTGTAATGAAAACGGTTACGACAACAACTAATACGGCGTCTAAAGGCGGAATGTAACTTGCTTTTTTAGAGGTCTCCAGCGCCGTAAGCCTCACCTTATACGATCCATAATTTCAAAAACCCACTAAAAAAGGTGCTGATTGGCTGAGCAGAATTTGAGTAAAAAGAACCTTTCACTGAATAAATCATGAATTCCGCAATCCGGATGAGGGTTTCAGAATCCTGAAACGCGAAGGAGATCATGGAAAGTTGCAGCTTAAATCCTCCAGAAGGAGGCAGTGTAGGGGTTCACATGTACTGAAGATTCGGAAAATATTTAGCTACAAATGTACAACAGATATTCAGGTGGGCGGGACCTCGCGTTTTGGAGGCTACGGCAGGTGAGTGAAGGCATCAAAAGAATGATAAAAGTGGAGAAGATAGTGAACGTTGAAGATGCTCTTGTTGAGAGAATCCTGAATATTCTCGGCGAAACCTATGAAACGCTGGGTCCACCTATGACTTTCTCAGTAACCCTTCGCGTTTTTGAAAAGTCCGATGGAAGTCAATTTTTCGCCGCACATGAGGCGATAGAGGGTAAACCCACCATAAGCATTTATGTTGATAAAATGTCCAGTCTGCCCTACGACGTCGTTGTAGGAGGGATTAGGCGTCAAGCCGCCCATTCTATACTTCACGGATCAGCTGAATTCTACAATATTAAGCTTCCGTCAGAACTGAAAAGAGCCATGGCAGAGTACAGCCTACCGGAAAGCTTCGCTATGAAAATACTGTACGGCGTATCCATGGCTGTAAAGGAGTACGCCGTCACAAAATTCCTTTTAAACGGCGGATTCGTGGATGACCAGTTGGCTTACGCCAAATATCTGCTTGAGCCCGTACCTGAAGAGATAACTTCATGGGAGTTTGTTAAGGCAAGCCCCCTTGAGAGGATAGTCTACCTGGTCATGACCTCCAGGGACATAAGCGGCGCCATGCCCCTAACTGAGGATCCAAGGTTCAGCGGGGAAATCAAAGTGTTCATCGAGAAGAAGATTGAGCATCTGCCGCCTAACTACCGCGTCAAGGTGAGGAAAATCGCCAGCGAGGTTTATTCCTCCTTTAACGGAGACGTATTTAGGAACATTGACCGCCTAACAAACATAATAGTGAGAGAGCTTATTGACGAGGAACTAGCATTCTACAGAAAGACAACCCAGCCCATCTAGCACCTTCAATTCAGCAATAAAAAGGGTCTTCAAAGCCCAAAAATCATCACCATTTTAAATCTAGCCTCAAAACGGTTAATAAGACAACCATCAGACCTTATAGGAACAACAGGGATGTCTTGAATGGCTTATGAAAACCTCAGGGTTTTCGGTTTAAAAGCTGAGAAGGGCAGGTGGATCATAGTTATCTCCGGCATGATAATAATGCTGTGCCTCGGCGCCATCTACGCTTACAGCATCATCTCCGTGCCTCTGAGGAAAACCTTTGAGGCTCCGCCTCCTAACGGCTACGGCTTGAAAATTTCATCCACTGAAATGCAGCTTCCCTTCATTGTTTTCCTGCTTCTCTTTGCAGTCACCATGCCTGTCGCTGGCAAATACATTGAAAAGTATGGGCCGAGAAAGGTGACGCTTGCAGGAGCCTTTCTGGTTGGTTTAGGATGGTTTCTGGCTTCCTTCGCCAACTCTCCGATGGCGCTTATTTTCCTTTATGGTGTGGTAGGCGGCTTAGGCGTGGGCATAGCCTACAACTGTCCCATAGTAGCCTCTACAAGGTGGTTTCCTGATAGACGCGGCTTAGCCGTAGGCTTAACGGTTCTCGGCTTCGGCTTCTCCGCAGCCCTTACCGGGCCGCTGGCGGACTTTCTCACCGTGGAATTTGGGGTTTCAGCCATGTTCCAGATTCTAGGCATCCTATTCTTCGCTTTAATGGCCCTTTTCGCCTTGTTCCTGAGATTTCCTCCAGAGGGATGGAAACCGCGGGGATGGAACCCTGCAGAGCAGGAGAAAACCGTTAGCATGAACATGAATAGAGAGGAGATGGTTAGAACAAGCACATTCTATGCCCTATGGATATGCTACACCGTTGGAACATTGGCGGGTTTAATGGCTATTGGAGTTTCAAAACCCGTGGGCTTGGAGGTTGCTGCAAACATTGGCATAGGCGAACAGGAGATTTCAGCCCTGCTTACCGCTTTAATAGTTCCCTTCGCCTTCTGTAACGGTTTAGGACGCCCCCTATTCGGCTGGATAACTGATAGGCTTGGCCCGAGAAAAACGGCGATTATCTCCTTCACACTGATCTTCACAGCTTCCCTAGTTATGTTCACAATGCCCAGCTCCATTCCAGCCTACATCTTCGCCTTCGCAGTTTTGTGGCTTAATCTAGGCGGGTGGCTTGCAATAGCCCCAGCTGCCACAGCACAATTCTTCGGAACAAAAGACTATGCGCGGAATTATGGGCTTGTATTTACGGCCTATGGGGCGGGAGCCGTGATCGGCAACCTAATCGCTGGGCAGGCGAAAGATATACTTGGAGCATACATAATGGTCTTCCCCTTCGTAATGGCGCTGGCAGTATTCGGCATAATCATGGCATCAGCTCTGAAGCCTTCAACTGAATAATAAAGCTTCCACAACCCCTATGGGGTTCATCAAAACTGCGTTACGTACCGTGCCCGCTATTGGAAGCCAGCAGTTGTCAAAAGCCTATCGGCAAACTCTTTCAGGCTCTTAACTGTAAACTCGTGGGGAGCTGAACAGTCTTCACCAGCTCTATTCAGCAAATAGGCCCTTATTCCGATGCTTCTTGGAGACTCATAGTCGTCAATTAAACGGTCGCCGACATGCACCATCTCATTTGGATTAATGCCCATGCTTAAGCATACCCGCCTGTAAGCCTCCTGGTTCCTCTTAAGAAGCCCGAATTCAGAGGTAACTGAGAAAACACGGCTGAAATAGGAGGATATTTCATTAGCCAGAGTCCTTATGAAAAGAGGATTCGAGTTTGTTGTGAGCACCAGCTTGAACCTGACGCTTAAGTCCTTAAGAACCTGAAGGGACTCTGGAAAAGGGTGTACTAGGCTCCTGTAGGATTCAAGCAGGCGCTCAGGATCCCCTGAAAGCCCGAAATGCCTAAACCAATACGTAATATCATACCATTCAATTTTATCCTCGCCTACACGTGCATACTCGCCTAAAACGATTCGCTTGGCTTCTTCAAAATCCAAGTTTGCCCTCTGCGCATAAAGCCTCGGCACACCCTCATTCCAAACTTTCTCGCTGAAAGTCATATCCACAAGGGTTCCCTCAAGATCAAAGGAAACAACCTTAACGCCAACCATAGAGGCACGCTCAAGCATGGCTTTCCGATTTGTTAAAAGCTTATTTACGTTACCCATTATTAATTGCATTTTTGGATATTCTGGAAAAGGCTTAAAACAAAATGGGGGAGGGGCTTCAGCTTCCATTCAGAAGCCAAGCGCCAAAATTCCAATGCCGATGAGGGCTAGAACAGCAACAATCACGATGAAAATTATCACGGCGACTATCGCTATTATCAGGGCTTTAAGCCAGCCACAGTCGAAGAAGTGCTTGATCAGCGCCAACCAGATGATAAGCATTGCAGCTGCAGCGATTAAACCACCAACCAGAAAGTTCACTGCAGCACCTATAATGACGCCTAGAATGACTATCCAAACTGCATCAGTAAATTTTGCCTTATCTCTGCCCACAAGCCATCTGCCAGAAATCCATAGAACCGGCGCCACCAACACAATATTCACCACGATTTGAATCAACAAAGCCACTAAATCCATGCATCTTCCCCGGTTGAACATATATGTCCTAAGCCTTTAATAGCTTTAACATTAAAGGTTTGCCATATTTTCTGGGCGGGAAAGAAGAGTAGGGGAAATGCGTGTATCTTAAAGCGATAATTTATAGGGGAGGAGGGAGGGGGTAAGCGTTACTTAGATTAATTTTATCTTGACATTCCCTGCATAAGACTGCGCCTTCGCTTTTGTCGAATATTTTGCCACATCCTGGGCATATAGCCGCCTCCAAGCCCAATTCAGATAGTTTGACGATAAGATGCTCCTTCAAGGAATGCAGATCCTTCTGCACACCTTCATCCTCCAAGTCGGATTTTAGAACAGATTTACAACCAGTATTAGATTTAAAACTTTGTAACATAATTATGTTACAAAAGTGCAAAATCCAACCTGAGAAGCCGTTAAACGCAAGGCAACCTTCATAAGTACGGCAGCTTTTACCTGAGTAATTTGAAGGGAAAACGGGTGCGGCGAACCTTCATCTACGCGGTTGTAGCGCTGATTTGCAGTCTAAGCGCATTCGCCATAGTTACATTTCAACTCTTTACACTCTACAGCTCCAACACTAACACCAGCTGGGAAACCTGCAAAGTAACAATCATCACAGTAACCCCTACCTTCATATACCCCTACAGGCACGTGAGGGAGTATCAGCTGAAGGTTTACGTCGCTGATACTCCTGAGAAACTTCAAGAAGGATACAGATTCAAAGATTCATACGATTTTCTAGGGAAAGGAGCCAGCGGCATACTTCTAGATGTAAGACCCTACGCTGAAGCCACGGTCACCATAACAATGCAGAATGTCCACTTACCCCTAACCGTAATAGTGCTATCAAGCTATGACAGCGGATACAAAATTGAAAGTTGGAAAGAACTGAACCCTGAAGAGAACTGGACCCTCCAATTGCCAAGAAATAACCCTGTTATACTTGAACTGGACCCATCCATTGGAAGGGAAATCCTAGCCCATGCAACAACTATTCACATCCACTCTGAACAACCATGATTAGGCATGTTACAGAAGAAGTATTTCATGAATCTTACGTGGCTATTCTTAATTAATGCTTCCTTGATTGCCCATAATTCCCATCCAAATTTGGCTGCGTTTTTGCGGGACTCTCCTGGGCGAATTGGCTTATCCAATAAATAGCATAAATAATAACTTTAAATCATTTTTACGCATCTAAATAAAAAATTTATACAAGCAATCGTTTGTGATTTGGTGCTTAATCCATTTCAAGTCGAATTTTAAGTGCATATTAAAAAGCCAAAACTTTCATATAAATGCTATTTTACCATACTCTATTGAGAGTTATATTGTCTTCCCAAGATCTTTATGAAACTCTAAAACGATACGAATTTAACAAAACAGAACCTGAAACCTTGCAAGAACTAATTAAAAGCGCATTAAAAAAGGGAAATCTAGTTAAAGAAAGAATGGGAAAGCTAAAGGAGTTAATTGTAGACATTGAAAAGATGTTGAAACGTGAAAATCTTCTTTTGGAGATAAATGTAACTAATGACGAATGCGCTGTGTATAGAGATTTATGCGCAGTTGGCATTGATGGAAGTTTTCAATGTGTTGGAGGAATCGGTGGGATCTGGTATACGCCAATTAGTTGTGCACGCATTACTTTTTCAAATGGATTTAATGAATCGCCACAAGTATCTGTTACGGCTGGGATAGAAGACATAGACCAACACAAAAACCCAAATGTAGAGACTGAAGCTTCAATAAGAATGTTATTGGTTGAAACAAAGGCGTTAAGCGATTGGGCTTCGAGCACCCGTGACCGTAAAAGCGTCGTTTTTATTGATGGACCTATAGTGGATCCTCCGTATTACGATGAAAACGAATATGTCAAATATAGGTGCGGCGTCATTTCAAAATGTTTGGATAGAGACATATTTCTAATTGGATGCGTAAAGCGAGTGTTAGGTAAACCTTTTATTAACTACGTCACGAGCAAGCTGTTGAAAGATAAGGATGAAAAAAGCCGTTTACACCAATTTACCTCTGATATACACCTCATAAATTATGTATTTACAAGAGAATATTTCTCGGGGGCGAAAGGGGTGTTGGCTACTTTACCGGTTGACATCAGCGAGGAGGACAATGTCCATGAGGCTTATTTAAAACACGGGATACGGGTGTTTTCATTTTTCATGCAAAAAGATGCCTTTGCGAACCCGATAAGACTTGACATACCTCAAAAGCTAGATTCAAATACTGACATTAAATTGCTAATGCTTGAAGCTGTTAAAATGACTTTTGCTTGGTCTTATCCCGGATATGATATTCCTTTACCTGTTGT
>JAWCTJ010000064.1:0-7581 GCA_038868255.1 Bathyarchaeia archaeon | reverse complement strand
CGACTATCTTCAGTGCAACATCCATTGAGGCCCTCTTCTGAGACTCCGCTGTTTGAGCACCTATATGCGGAGTACACACTACATTTGGCAGTTTAATAATTGAGTAATCCTCAGGGGGTTCTCGCTCATAGACGTCTAGAGCTGCTCCAGCAATTTTCCCAGTTTTTAAAGCCTCAAATAAAGCATTTTCATCAATAACTGAGCCTCTGGATGTGTTTATTATATAAACGCCTTCTTTCATCAAGTTTATCTCATTCTTGCCTATCATATGATGTGTTTGGGTTGTTAATGGGACATGCATAGTTATTATGTCACTTCTCTTCAGTAACTCCTCTAAAGGTACAAGTTGGGCGTTTACTTCCCTTATGAGTGAATCAGGTGGACAATTCATGTCGGATATTAGGATCGACATTCCGAAAGCTTTTGCTAGTTGTGCTACTCTTTGACCTATACGTCCACACCCTATTATCCCAATGGTTTTTCCGCGCAGTTCCCAGCCCTCGATTTCATTTTTTATCCATTTTCCTTCTTTCAATGCGCGATCGGCGCGGGGAATCTGTCTAGCCATGGACAAAATCAAGCCGACTGTAAGCTCCGCTACAGCATTGGCTACAGCTTCTGATGCACAGACGACTTTTATCCCCTTTTTCTCTGCATAATCTACATCGATGTTATCTATACCTGCCCCTGCCCTAGCAATAACTTTAAGTTTTTTTCCGGCGTCGATTACATCTTTTGTAACTTTTGTTCGGCTTCTAACGATTAGCACATCACAATCAGCTACTTCCTTTTTGAGCTCTTCAAAAGATATTTTAGGTTTATTTATAACCTCAAATCCGAATCTTTGGAGCAATTCTACGCCTTCAGAGTCTATTAAATCGCATACAAGAACTTTTGGTTTCGCTTTTTCCTCATTATTGACTTGCCTTAATTTTTCCTGACTTTGTCTTTTCTCTATGAATTCTTTAATGATAGGCAAAGTTTCGTCAAGCCTGGCAGCATTTATGGCTATTTTTGCATATTTTGCAAGCACAGGTGTTGGGTTGAAGGCTACTCCAAGTCCAGCTTTGCTAATCATGCTTGCATCGTTAGCGCCGTCACCTATTGCGATCACGTTTTCCATTTTGACGCCATATCGTTTAGCTAAACATTCCATGTGTAAGTCCTTATTTGCGTCAACTATCAGTTCTACCCCTGCTAGTTTGCCATCTTGGAAAATCAACTTGTTTGCTACTGCAAAGTCAAGCTTTAGTCTTTCTTTTATTGGATTGACAACTATGTCAAAGCATCCGGTTATAACGCCGACTTTAACATTTCCAAGCTCTCGCAGAGAATTCACAAACTCTTTTGCCCCTGGATAAAATTCTAAGGCTTTGGTTGCATCAATGCATTTTTCGTATTCGATTCCTCGAAGTAACTCAAGTCTCTGGCCAAAAGCTTCATTCCAGTTCACGCGTCCTTCAAGCCCGTCTCGAGTTAATTTCTCAACTATTTCGTGTTTACCAGCTATCCTTGCAAGTTCTGGAAGGTACTCACCTTTCACTAGTACGCCTTCAAAATCTAAGACTACCAGAAACATATTAAACACCTCCAGAAATCAAGAAAATGTAAGCTAAGAGGTTTGGAACTCGCTGTAATGGTTTTTAACAGGATTGGCGAGGCATCACCTTATCGACCACAGCCATTACATCAAGCATTCACTAAATAAAAATCTTTTGCTTCAAAGATTAGAACCTAGAAATGGTATTACCCATAATGTACGGTCGCCATTAACTCTTGTTCTTCTTTACGCTTCTTAAAGTAGAACTTCCATAAAACAAAGCCAACTGATGCGCCGCAAGCAACGACCACTACCACGATTATTATGATGAAATCGAATCCTGAAGACACCTTTGAGATAGAAAAATTCTTAGTTGTTATCTGATCAGCGATAACATCAATTGTAACATTCTTATTTTCATACCCATCCTTCGTTATTTGAAATACGTATGAACCTGTTGGGATATCCTTGAAAAATACAGTGCCTTCGTCATCAGTAGTTGCCTTCAAAGATGAAATTTCACCTGGTTGAGATATCGAAACAACCTTTGCGTCTGGAACAGGGTTTCCATCCTGATCACGGACTTCTATTCGAAGACTTCCAGTTTGTGCAGATGGTGTTAAAGTAACATTTGCTTCCCCTATTCCGCTTGTGAAACCTTTCCTGGTAGCATTTGCAGTAATTATACATAACGTCTTAGAGTTCACTTTAGGAGCTATGAAAAGCGCAACATAGTAGTGCTCTGTACGGTTTACCTTTGAGAATGTTCCACCTTTGTTCGAAGAAAGCGTAACGTCAACATCGATGGGAGCAGGGTCGAGATGGTTTACACGGATTTGGTCGTTAGTAATGTTGACTTTTACGTGGATTTTCACAGTAGCATTTTCCTTGGACTTTATAACACTAGGAGAAACTTCGATCGAAATTTGAAGCTTAAACTCGTCTATTATGGATGTTTGCATTTTCGCTTTACCTGAAGTATATCCGGATGTTGTAGCTGTGACTTCGGTGGAGCCAGCGATTAACGTTGAAGTGAAAGCTGCAGTGGTATAGGTTTCTCCGAAACGTATGGTTGTAGCGGATGTTACGTCACCGACATTAGTGTTGGAGGAGAATAAGTTTACGTTGATATCGCCCATGGGATCTCTTGCAGGGTTGCCTCC
Source organism: Bathyarchaeia archaeon (assembly GCA_038868255.1). Lineage (GTDB taxonomy): Archaea > Thermoproteota > Bathyarchaeia > Bathyarchaeales > Bathycorpusculaceae > DRVV01. Next base: position 4,878 of record JAWCTJ010000064.1, on the reverse strand, counting down.
GGAATCTTGTAACTGAACAACAATGGCGTTGTATGTCTTGTAGTCCGCTGGTAAAACTGAGGGTACGCAGTAAACAGCAAGCTTAGAAGGGATGGGACCAACAGTGGTGATAGACTCCGAATCACTGGTAAGTCCCGATGAAGCCGCGGTTATAGTGCTACTTCCAGATCTGAAGGTGGAGTAGAAGTTAGCTAAAGCGTAGTTTGCATCCTTCCATATAGTAGTTGATGAATCAACTTTTCCAACATCCATGTTGGATGAGGACAAATCCACGATTATGTCACGATCAGCCTTGACAATGTTGTTTTTGGAATCGAGTAGTTGCACGGCTATTATCTTATGCGATTCACCTTCTGCCGGAACCTTCAATGGACTTATGCAAACCCTTAGTTTAGTAGGCCTCGCAGCGGGCGATATCGTTTGTGTTTTAATCGATGTTTGCGCAGAAGCATAACCAGAGGCTAGCACGGTAATAGTTGTAGTACCATTACATGTTCCGGCATAAAAGTTTGCTACAGCATATGTTTCGCCGCCTTTTATTACGACTGAGGAATCGACTCTACCGACCGTAGTATTTGACGAGCTAAGTGTTACTTCAACATCACCTATCGGAGCCTTCGCAGGATTACCGCTAGAATCTTGCAATTGAACAACAATTATATTGTATTCCTTACCATCAGCGGGAACAACCGGTATTGCACCATATACAGCGAGTTTTGAGGGAATAGGGCCAACTGTTGTTACGGACTCTTGAACTGTGGCAAAACCGGGCGCTGTTGCAGTTATTTGCGTAGTTCCAGGGCTGAAAGTACTTCTAAACTTTGCTTTAGTATATGTTTCTCCTTTACGTATTACGACTTCGCGATCGACATCACCTACATAAGTATTTGATGATGATAATGAAATTTTAATATCACTTGGAGCCCTTGCAGGGGCATTTTTGGCGTCCTGTAACTGGATATAAATTATTTCGTAGGTTTTATTGTCAGCAGGCACCTTTGGAGGACCAACATAAATCTTTAGCTTAGAAGGAGTTGTCTGAGCGTAAACATTTTCCAAATTAATTGAAGAGTAAAGATAGAGAGTTAGAAAAAGCATAAACATTAAGGACGATAATATTTTCTTGGGAATCATAGCTGCTCCTTCTTGTGTTCAGTAGGATTGCTAAGTCTATTAATTTTATGGATTATTAATAAACATTACTCAAGATTGAATATATAATACGCCCCTTATCATTTCTGCACAAAATTCCGAACAACGGTGGTGGACCGGGCGGGATTTGAACCCGCGACCTCAGCGATGCCAACGCTGCGATCATTCCAGACTGATCTACCGGCCCAAGGGTTTTTGCTGTGTTTAAAACGGAGTTAGAACTGCTATTAAGGATTTTGCTTGTTACTTATGTGAAATGATACCATCTTAATTGTTATTTTTAAGGCGTATGTCTTAAATCATTTTGAGTGATGTTGTTATTTTTAAATGTTAATGACTTGCCATAAAGTTACACGATAAAGTTGTAAAATGCTTGCTTGTTTTTAAAATCGGACTCTAGAAAGTGGCGGGCCCGCCGGGAATTGAACCCGGGACCCCCGGGTTTCCTAGTCCTTGCAGGCTTAAAAGCCCGGTGCTCTATCCTTGCTGAGCTACGGGCCCTGATATCATTTCGCTCTTAGAGAAGAATAGAAGGGAGCTTTTTAGCCTTTCGATGATTTTATGGTTTTAGAAGAAATTTTGTTATGAAGTCTTTTATTTTGTCATTTGAGTTCAATAGAGTTTCTATGGTTTTTAAGCCTTTATCCGTAAGTTTGTAGACTCTTTTCCTTTCTTCCCATTTTCCTTCTATGAGTCCGTTTCTTTCCAAGGAATAAAGCATTGAATAGACCGTGCCTGAGCTCACCAAGAGGTTAAATTTGTTATGTATTAAAGAGATCACGTCATAGCCGCTTAGGGGTCCATTTCTTAGTTCATGCATGATTATTATGTCCATGAAACTTTTTATTATTCGTTCACGCATTTGCCTTAATACTTTTGTTTCAATTGCCCCGGCACCACTAATTGTTGTTATATCCTGCATACCACTCACTTCAATATTTCTTGTTAGATATAAATATTTAAACTTTATTCTAATTCGGATTTCGAAGTTTAAATTTATTATATTTATGGCATAATATTAAAACTTATACATTTTTGTTTATACTATTTAATTAAACCTTATTAATGTGGGTGATGCGATAAAGTTGTGTAAAATCTTTTTAAACCCTTAAATAATCTGTTTTTATTTGCCAGGGTTTTTAAAGGGAGTTTTTTACATTAGAATGCCGGCATTTTTGTTCTTAACAGTTTGCAATATATTGGCATGATATGAAAGGTTAATTCCTTGGTTTCAACTTGTATGTTGAGGTGAAGAAGGTGGCTTATTGGAAACGGTATTTGGACAAGATAAACGAGGAATACGCTGTTGTTTTGAGAAAGAAGCAAGCTTTAAATAGTCTCTTGAGTAGCGGCAGGATCTCGCAGTCCACATTTGACACGTTTGATAGGGAGATGGAATCGGCCATTGCAGAGATTGAAAAGCAAAGGAAATTATTACTGGAAAAAATAAGCGATAAGACTAAGGAACTTGAAGAACGAATTAAAGTTCTAGAGAAGCTTTTAGCTAACTTAGAAATTCAGCATGTAGGCGGCGAAATTGAAGAGGAAATTTACCAGCGAGATTTGGCACTTTTAAACGTTGGACTTGAAAATGCAAAGAAAGAATTAGAATTGACAAAGGAAGTCATTAATGAACTTGCTGGCTCCCCAAAAGCTCCAGAGACGCATGAAAGCAAATCAGAAGTACATGTTGAAGAAAAAGTTCCGGAACCTACAGAGCAAAAAATCGATAAAACTGAAGCTACAGAAATAGAAGTGAAAGAAGAAAAATTTGAAGAAGTACATGAAGTAATGGAGACGAAACCTGAAGAGACGCAGACATCTGAGATGCCCCAAGAAATATTTTCGTCATTCGAAGAGGGCGTCGAAGAGGAAAAAAGCGAGAATTCTTAAGAAGAACTTTCCAACCTTTCCATTTTATTTTTGCCATTTACAGAAGTTTTATAGAGCAACATAAGGCATTATTCTTTTACTGGTGTTAATGTTGAATAGCAAAGTTTTGGTCATGTATCATGAAAAGTTTAAGCAATACGACTTGGGCGAAGGCCACCCTCTTAGAGGTGATAGGTACGTCAATGCCATGAATTTTTTCAGGGAGCATGGACTACTAAATCTTGATGACGTGACTGTTAGGGAGCCTCCGCTTGCCACCATAGAGGATTTGTTAATGGTTCATGATAAAAGATATGTTGATACAATTTTCCGCCTTGCAGAGAGAGGTATAGCATACGATGTGGAAACACCAATTTCTCCAGGAATTCTTGAAGCCGCACTTCTTTTTGTTGGAGGTTCCATTGAATGTGGCAAGGCTGTGATGAAAGGTGATGTAGAAAAGGCCATCTCAATAGGTGGCGGCTTTCACCACGCCGGGAAAGATTATGGTGGCGGGTTCTGCATTTTTAACGATATAGCGGTGGCAGCAGAATGGGTGAAAGTGAAGATGAACGTCAAGCGAGTTTTAATTTTGGATTACGATGCCCATTTTGGCAATGGTACAAGTGATATATTCTACCGCGATCCGAGCGTACTTTTCATTTCTATACATCAAGATCCCTTCACCATTTATCCAGGCCGAGGCTTCACTTGGGAGATTGGGGAGGGGCCAGGCAAGGGCTTTAACGTCAATATTCCCCTTCCTCCCGGAACAGGAGACAACACATACCTTTACGCTTTAAGTGAGATCTTCGTACCATTAGCTGAGGAGTTTAAGCCCGAGATAATTTTTGCAAATGGGGGAAGCGACCCCCATTTTGCCGATAGACTTGGAAGTTTAGGACTCACTGTTAATGGGTTCTTCAAGTTAGCACGTCTAATCAGGAATACCGCTGATAGAGTCTGTGGTGGTAAGCTCGTTTTGATGATGGGAAGCGGCTACAACCCTGATGTTTTGCCAATGTGCTGGTATGCATTAGCATCTGGCTTAGTGGGTTTGGAAAACATAGATATTAAGGAGCCTTATGCCCCACCTATCGAGCCATCATACTGCATCAGAAAAGTTGAGGAAACAATCAATGAGCTCAAGGGTCTTTTGAAGGAGAAATGGTCATGCTTTAAATAAGAGATTAAAAATTATTTCGCTATGAAAATGATGAGTTGGCCGTGATGGATATTGAAAAAAGCCGCGAGCTTTTTCCAATTGTTAAGAACAGAATTTTTCTAAACCATGCCGCGCAGTCACCTCTTCCGAAACCCGTAGCGGAGGTCATGCGCAGATATATTGAAGATTTTGAGAATTTTGGGTTCTCCCAACTTGAAGGCGACTATGGAAAATCGCTGTTTGCAAATTTGATTAATGCTAAGCCTGAGGAAATAGCCCTCGTGGAGAACACCTCGACGGGCTTGAACATAGTGGCCAACATGCTTCGTTATCCTAGAGGCTCTAAAGTTGTTACAACGGATCTTGAGTATCCCTCAGTAGTCTATCCGTGGCTTCGTAAAGGACTCGGGGTTAATGTTCATTATGTGAAGAATGTAGAGGGAATGATTTTACTGGATGATATTGAGCGGGATGTCGATGATAAGACTTTAGCCGTCGTTATTAGTCATGTAGAATATGTTAATGGCTTCCGTAACGACTTGCGAGAAATCAGCAAAATAGCGCATGAGCACGGCGCATATTTGATAGTTGACGCCATACAGTCTGCAGGGATTATACCAATTGATGTGAAGAGAGACGGAGTGGACTTTCTGGCAACAGCATGCTACAAGTGGCTCCTTGGACCATCT
>JAWCTJ010000063.1:0-7838 GCA_038868255.1 Bathyarchaeia archaeon | reverse complement strand
GCATTCCATGTTCCTGTTAACGACGAGTTCCCTGCACCAAGAGCAGAATTCGGCAAGCATCTTGATGTGTCTCCGACGTTGGAAATGTCAGCACGGTGCAATAAATATTTCGCCGCTATGATTGACTGCTCTGATTCAGGTTGCAGTCCTCAGATTCAAAATTATAAGTGTGTTCATCCTGAGTATCAGCTGTGATTTGAATGTACTGGGCGGAGATCAAGCCCGAGGGTATAACCTTCTACACCGAAGAAGAACTTGAGATCTCATGGGGCTTTTGACGGTTGAAAAAAATGCGGGGAACTGCGGCAGTACCAGCAACTTGTGGTTCTCGATTCAGAACAGGTTAATGCTCTTGAGAGTGAAGGAATCAGGGTTCTTTTTTAATTTCCATGACCATTCATGTACTGTTTAATTCGTGACCAAAATAAGTTCTGTGCTCAATGGTTGTTGATTGTGACAGTCTGATTATATGAATACGTGGGCTCACGCTTAAGGGTATACTATTATGGCTTCGTCTATGTATAGCGTTTTGAACAGTACCCTGACGCCAAATTTTCTGAGGAGTTCATATAATGTATGTGGATCTAGGTCAACCATTTCCGCTGCTTCTTTAAGTTGATGAGGCTTTTTGTTCAGAATTCTTTTAACCATCGTTTCTGCGTAATCTTTTGTGAAGGCGTATTTTGCTGTAACCACCAAACCTTGTTCCTCTAATTGCTTTGTTAGAAGGTCTTTTGAAATCATTGTTGTCTCTGAAAGATCTTCTAAGTCCAATATCTCCCGTGGCACAAAGATTAGCAACTTTAAATCAATAAGCTTCTCCTCATGGTCATTTGGCGAAACCTCTTCTGCTACTCTGCTCTGCTCAGACTTTTCGTCTAGAATCTTATAATACCACAGGGCGTAAATGTACTTCCTCGTCATCTCAAGGTTCTTGAATCCGCGCTTCCTTCGCTCAAGTTCCTTGATATTCCCCATGTGCCTTTCACAAACATTATTGTATGCATGCTTCTTGCTACAACCAAGCTTCTCGAGCTCCTCCATTGGATGATAATATCTTAGCCAATTATTAACGAAAAGTTGCACGACATTCTTGGCCGCTTCATCTAAGCTAGAGTACATGCCAAGAAGGTTATTAACCAGCAATTTTTGTCGATCTCTGCTGTAGGCTAGGGCAATATGCATAATCAACTTTTTGACCATAACCCACTTCTGGAAGGTCTCCGGATCCACTCTTCTTCTCTTGGTTGGGAGATTCTCATCGAGCCATTTCCTTAGGTGGAACAAGCATCCTTGTACTAGAGCATCTGGGTAGACCCTTTTGATCGCCTCTAATAGCTCAGGCGCTAGATCTGTAACTATTATCCTGGGATAGTAACCAGCTGAGCGAATTTGCCAGAGTATATCCTCAATACTTACCGCTTTTCTATCAGGTAATATCTCGTAAACAAGCGGCAGTTTAGATGGAATATCTGCACAATGAAAGTAAACGTACGGCTTCCCAGATATCTTGATTCCGGTAGTATCTAAACCTAAAATCAGACTCCACCTCTGGCGTAAATCCATATCCCATAAAAGGGTTCTCCAGTCAGCAACTTGCTTGTGTTGAAGTTCAAGGGATATTGTTGTCGTGGAAATTGGGAAATCTTGCATTTCCTTTATTTCACTAAGCGGGTAGCTCAGGTATAGTCTCAGTAAATCCGGCGGGAGTCTTGAGCTCTTCCACCTTCTACTGGATACTTCAGGAAATCGATATCCACAATCTTTGCACTGGTATTGCCTAACCGTACCGTTAATTCTCCTGAGGTATCCCTTTCGCCCAATATCGGTGCTCCCGCAACGTGGACAACGTAATCCGATGTCCATCAGAATTTTCTATGAACGTGCACGCAAATAAGGTTTACTGATTTTCAGTAGAATACTAAATATAATTTTAGGAAAAAATTCAGTAAAACTTATATTTTACTGAACTCAAACAAGCGTACAGTGAGTTAAATGCCAGCCGAAGGTTATAAAAATTTCACGATCCGTCGTGATGCGGCTGAGAAGCTTGAAACCTATGCTTCGCTAAACGGGCTGAAGGTTGTGCAACTTGTAAACAAGCTCGCCGAGAAACTTGAAACTGATGTCCCATTTATGTATCTGCTGAAGGCTGTTGAAAACGCGAGGCTGTTCATGCTTAAAGAGGCCGTTGAGGCCGAAGTTATGCGCGACCTACTTGTCAGACTTTACCTTAACCTACGCAGTGCATCCGTCGGGCTTCAGTCGCTTCTCAACCCTAACGTACAACTTTTTTCTCTGTCTCGTATAAAGAGCCTTGTTGCATCGATCGTTAATATGATTGATTATCAAGTATCTAGGCTGGAGAAAATACTTGATGAAGCTTACCCAAAAGGATGGGCTACGCCTTTGCCACCCATCCCTGTAACTTACGGTTTCCTTCTGCTTCAGCAGACATCGCCCTTTGAAAACATGGAGAAAATAGTTAAGGAACAACTCATCAGCTTCTTAAAAAACATTCAAGATCAAATCGATAATTCGCTGGAAATCCTCGAGGAACTAAAGCCATACTTACCACAACTTTGGGAGAGCGTTAGCAAAGCACTCACACAGGTAATTTTGAAGCTAAATGAAATACGCCTAAAAGAGTTAGGCGGAAATTAAGAACTTATTAAGCATCGAGGAATGAGTACTCTACTAATTCCTTATTCCCCCTCATTTTTGCATCTAAAATAACTAGACGTTAGTTGATGTTTTTCTTAACTCTTGGAATCTCGCAAGCTTCGCTAGGCATGAAAGAATAGGCGATCGTTTAACTCAGGACATAGCTTAGATTTGAAGAAATCTGGCACCATTCTTGAGAATAGGCTGTATGGACCTTCAATATCGGTTCTTTGGGCCTCACTTCCCATTCACTAAGATCGATATCCTCAACAAACTTAAAACAATAAGAGAGTTTATTACCCATGCTTAAGCAATTTCGCTACCTATTCGACACTTATTCTCCATAACTTTCATCTGTTGAATTTTAAAGTCTACACGCTTTTGTATTAGGGTGAGGCAGATGAGTGAGAGTGAATATATTACTATCCGGAGGTCCGACCTGGAAAGGTTGTTGAAAGAGCTTGAGGAGCTGAAGCGGGTTTTCCAGGAGAGGCGTTCAGCAAGGCGTGAACAAGTTTCTCAAGGTTTTCAATGCGTCTGATTATGGCTTCATCCTTCATGCGTTCTTCTTCCTCAATTTTTATTGCAAGTTCTTTGTCGAGCACGTATCCGCAGTATCCACACCTGGCGGCGTCTGGCGCGTTCTTTCTTCCGCATCTTGGGCACTCCGTTACCTTAAGGAATCCATCTGATTTGCTTGAGGGCTTTAGCCCGTGAATTTCTAAAACTGTTTCTTCAAGGTCTCTTGCCGAGAAGTGCACGTATCTCTTGGTCATTTTTGATCCTTGGGTCCAGCCGGCGAACAATGCAAGTTTTGATTCTGTGAGGTTTTTGGCCATGTTTGTTAGGCTGGAGTGCCTGAAAAGGTAGGGCCAAACATCCCTTTTTATACCAGCTTTTTGGGCCAGCTTTTTCAATAGTTTCCTGAGGTAGGCGTAGCTAATGCTGGATCCTTTGGCGTTGTTGCTTAGGGATGCCCATAAGGGGGCTTCTGGATCAGCCTTTCTTGGGTGTTTTTCCAGCCAGTCTAACAAATACTTGTATGAAACCACAATAGGTATCCGCTTAATTCCTGTTTTGCCGTTAACCGAGATAATACAGTAATTGTCCCTGAACTCCACGCTTCCAACCTTCATCGTCAGCAACTCTCCGGGCCTGAGGGCTGCCTCGTAAAGGACAGCTATCAAGGCTTTGTCCCTTTCATTTTCAGCATTCCGAATTATCGCCTTAACATCCTCAACCGTCAATAGGGATTCAGGCGTGACTCTGCAGTCTTTTTCGTCGGCTTTCACATCAATCCATGCGGCTTCAGATGGCACGGGTGCCTTCTTATGGCAGCTGCCACACTTTGCATATTGAAGAAGCTTCTTCACTGTAAGCTTCAACCCATGCTTAGTCCAAGACCTGTAGGGCCTAGAGTTTATCCAAGCCACAACCTTCTCCACTTCAGACTTTTCTGCCTCTGCAGGGTTGAATGGAGCGTTCTTGAATATGGTGCATAGGCATGTGGCATACTTCAGCACCCTCGATGTTGAAAGTCCTAGGGCCTGAAGATGGTCTAGAAACTTTAGCAGAAGATCTCCATGTTTAAGGCTGGAAAGTCTCCGCCTAGCAGCCTCAAGCTTTCTGGCACTTGCGTGTATGTCCTTCATTTCACTAGCGTTTGATCCTGTGGACTTTAAAATCGCGGGTATGGAAAGGGCTCCAAAACTAGAGGTGTTGGAGCCTCGGGCGGGCTTCGATCCCGCGACCCGCGGCTTACGAGGCCGCTGCTCTACCGGGCTGAGCTACCGAGGCATCTTATTCTTAATACTTGAGGATACTTTTAAGATGTTCGGAGGAAGCGGGAAGAAATTTTTAATAGTTAAGCTGTAACTATACTATTTGGGTACCTTAATGAGCCCTGAAGCACTTCCAAGGCGAGGGTGCTGGCTTATAATCTTTGGTGGATTATTGTTTGCCCTTTCTTCTCTCCTTGAAACAACACATGTTCTTTATCAGCTTAATTTCTCCTTCTTTCAGGAGCTAGGGTTGCCCTCTAAGTTGAAAATGTTTCTAAGTTTGTGTATTTTTTTAGGTTTAACATGTATGGCCTTAGCTTTTGCCAGTGTGTATTTTCAGCGAAAAGGATTTACTCGCGCTAGCAGTGCTCTAGGCGTTTTTGCCTCAATTTTAGCATTAATTAATGCTGTGGTGCCCCTTACGTATGGTTATGAAACTTACCCTATTTCTGCTGTCTGGACAATTCTAGGAGTCTGTCTAATGGCTGTTGGCGTTGAATTAGCCAGTTACTCTCCAAGTATAGAGTGGCGTGGGCCTTTATTAACGAGTAAAGAAGTTGCGGTTACAACAGTTCTTTCAGCAGTATATGCCACCTTAATAATTGTTGTGAGGGTCCCTTCACCTACGGGTGGATACACGCATGTGGGGGATGTAATAGTATTTGTGGCAGCTCTCCTTTTTGGTTATAAAGTCGGAGGCTTAGTAGGGGCTATAGGTGCTGTAGCTGCGGACTTTTACGTGGGATACGAAAGGTGGTTTGTGTCAATCCTTGCTCATGGCCTTGAAGGCTTAATTCCAGGATTTTCTAAAGGAAAATCCCTTACTATTCAAGCCCTTACTTGCATCATCGGCGGCTTCATAATGGCCACCACTTACTTTATTATAAACGTCTTCATAAAAGGGTACCCTGTGGCTATAATTTCATACATGCGGGACCTGTTCATACAGGCTGGTCTATCAATAGTTATAGGGTTAGCTATTGCTAATACTGTTAGGCGTAGCCTTCCACAGCTTCAGTAGCCTTACAAGATGTTTAAAAATGGTTTAAACTTGCTACCTTGCTATTATTATAAGTGAAGGTGTAGAATTTTGCAGAAGCTGAAGGACATAGGTGAAAGAAATGCAATAGCCCTCGTCCTAAGGCACTTAAAAATCATGCCCAATATGCCTATTCCCTTTGGTGACGATGTTTCAGCATATCCTATTGGTGATGAACTTCTCATTTTAAAAACTGATATGCTGGTGGATAAAACAGATGTCCCAAGGGGTATGAGCTTGTGGCATGCTGCTCGTAAAGCAATTGTTATGAATGTAAGTGATTTTGCTGCTAAAGGCGTAAAACCTGTTGCAGCCATGGTTTCGCTAGGTTTGCCTAAGACTATTACAGTAAGTGAGCTTGAGGATATTGCTAAGGGCTTGGATGCTGGGGCAAGCGAGTATGGCATATATATTCTTGGTGGAGATACGAATGAAGCTTCAGACTTAATCATTAGTATTTCAATGTTTGGTTTAGCTCATAAAAACTCTGTAATTCTAAGAAGCGGCGCTAAACCAGGCGACATAGTTGCTGTTACAGGCTTTTTTGGTAAAACATCCCTCGGATTAAAAATTCTTCTAGAGAATATGGAGGTGCCTGAAAAAATTCGCAACATATTTATTGACGCTGTATTAATGCCAAGAGCTCGTTTAAATGAAGGCTTAGCCCTTAAGGCAAGCGGAGCTGCTACCGCCGCCATTGATTCAAGCGATGGCCTCGCTTGGAGCCTTTACGAAATTTCTGTAGCCAGTAATGTAGGCTTTATTGTGGATAATCCCCCTATTGCTCCAGAAGTTAGAGAATACGCAGAGGCTAGTGGATTAGATCCTTATAAGCTTGCTTTTTATGGTGGGGAGGAATATGAACTCGTTGTAACCGTTAAGCCTGAACTATGGGATTTGGCCGAGAAAGCATTAGAAAACATTGGGAGCCGATTAATCAAAATAGGAGTTGCAACGGCTGAAAAGGGAATTAAGTTAAACGTTAATGGTAAAGTGGTGGATCTTGAGCCGCGAGGTTGGGAGCATTTCAAGCATTAGTCCCACATATTTAACCGTTAGAGAGGCATTTTTCTATGAGTCGCTTCGTGGTGGAAAAGTTAGATGTACCCTTTGTGAGCGTCGATGTGAAGTTGTAGATGGCAATTTTGGTTATTGTGGAACTAGGAGGAATATAGGCGGTAAATTGTATACTCTCGTTTATGGCGACTTAAGCGCTATTGAAAGTCGCCCAATTGAAATAAAGCCATTTAATCACTACTGGCCAGGGTCATACGCCCTAACTTTTTCCACTTGGTCTTGCAATTTTAGCTGCCCATGGTGTCAAAATTACCATCTTTCTAGAGCTCTTCCTAAACCTGAAAAAGCCAAATTTTACCCACCTGAGAAAATCGTGGAATGGGCATTAGAAAATGGCGATGCTGGTTTATGCGCAAGCTTCCAGGAACCAACGCTTCTAACCGAGTGGGCTATACAAGTTTTTACCATTGGAAAGCGCATGGGCATAAGATACTGTTGCTATGTATCAAATGGCTATATGACTGTAGAGGCGCTAAAGGCCCTCCATGAATCTGGAATGGACGGGCTGAAAATAGACATAAAAGGAGGACCTGAGGTCTACGAGAAGTATTGTGGCGGTGTAAATGTGGATAAAGTTTGGAGAAATGTTGTGGAGGCGAAAAAACTTGGTTTGCATATAGAAATTGTAAACCTCCTAGTTACTGGGGTCAATGACCATGATGAGTCAATAGAATGGGTTATTGAAAAGCATTTAGAAAATGCCGGACCTGAAGTTCCATTACACTTTACCCGATACTACCCCGCTTACAAATTTCATAACCCGCCAACAAAAATTGAGGTTTTGGAAAAAGCCTACTATATGGCTCGAAAAGCTGGTATTCTATATCCGTACATAGGAAATGTCCCAGGTCACAGGTATGAGAGCACCTATTGCCCGAACTGCGGAGATCTCCTCATAAAGAGGTATGGGCATTACATACTTAAGTATAGAGTAACACCAGAAAAGCGATGCCCGACTTGTGGAAATAGTATTCTAGTAACAGGTTATTACATGGGGGATAAAATCCAGAAAAATATTGGTGCTTGAGTGAATTCTGTTGCGCTTTTTTCTTTATGATGTTCTTAATTGCTTTAGCAACTCCTCTAGTGATAAGCCGCTCTCTTTTGCTTTCCTTATTAGCGCCTCCAACTCAGCTGTGAGTTTCGCTTTTTCTTCAGGCTCAACGCCAGGTGCTGGAACTTTAAAAGAGTCAATAGACTTCATTTCAAAAACTTCAACATGGGCTGAAATAGGTTTAAACTCCTGATTTGGCCCAACCTCATATTCAATAGCCAGC
>JAWCTJ010000062.1:0-8312 GCA_038868255.1 Bathyarchaeia archaeon | reverse complement strand
GGACAAAGGAGAAAGTTTTAGCCGCTTACATGAGAGCCATGGCCATTAGGATGTGCAACCTGCTCCAGAGAGTTGGATGTGAAAAGGAGTTGGTGGTTACAGGTGGACAGTCCAAAAATGTTGGGATAATAAGCAGAATCGAGCATATACTTGGAATGAAAACGGTTCCCATGCCTAACTGGGAGAAGGATGGACGAGATCCCATGGCGGCTGGAGCCATAGGTGCGGCGCTTTTCGCAAAAGCGCTATATGAAAGGAACAGAAAATCCTGAAGAGGTTGATGTGAAATAATCACATACTACGGATATATTGATGGATCAGGCGAATACTTCATTACAGTAGACTCTGAGAAATGCAACGGATGCGGCGAATGTGCAGAAAAGTGTCCGCAAAAAGCCATAGAGATTGTCAGAACCATGATAGACATTGATGAAAAAAATATAGCTGCAATAAAGGAGGAACAACGAAAAAAGATAAGATACACTTGTGCAGCATGCAAGCCAGAAAAACAGACTCCTCCCTGCGTCGCATCATGCGAAAGAAACGCAATTACAGTCATATGGAAAACGGTGCAATCGCCGCATGATTCCAGATAAATTCAGGAACGAAACTGGTATTAAACAATAATCATCAAATGGAAACATCAGAATAGAAATTTATGTCTTTATTCCTGGTCCTCAGGATGCTCCCATAGTTCCAGAATGCTCTGTTTGAGTTCTCGGCGTTTACGGTGTAGGAAGCCATAAACCGTGGCATGCTGGCTTCCCTGTATTAGCATTTGGATGGCTTCCCGTGCTATTTGGACATTCTCCAGTTTCCCAATTATGCCTACTGTATGCCCGTAAACGGATATTCTGGTGTCCGTCAGCTCTTCTATGGTGCGTCTTGTCTTACCTTCCATCCCTATTATGCGGCCTTTAACCCGCTTAATGTCCGATTCGGATTTTCCGAATATTGTCCGCAAGTCTATAATCTCCAGTATTGCATCTTCGTCGTAGATAAGTTCGAAGGCGTTCTCCGGCGAGAAACCTCTTCCGATGGCGGAAACAACTTCTTTAGCCCTTAGAAGCTTTGATGGATCCTCTGCATCCTGCTTCAGCGTTATCGTTACGCCGCCAGTGTCGCTTTCCACTAGAAGCTCTACAGAAAGCATGCGCTCGATATGCTTCTTTGTTTCACCGTTCGGCCCCACTAGCACGCCTACGCGATCCCGCGGGATCCTTACAAAAGTGCTAGGCTGAACCACTGCCCGTCACCATCCTGTAAATTTCATCAGCAGAAAGAATATCAATGCCTAAGCGGTTAAAGAACCGGTTAATGTTAGATATGTCCCTGTTCAGCATAAAATCCGCCAGCGGATGTGAAGTAGGAACAGCCTGTGACATGTCAAAAAGCACGGGTCTTCCCCTCCACATCATAATGTTATACTCACTTATGTCACCGTGTACAAGCTCCGCTTTCTGATAAAGCCTCTTAAGGTAAGTTAAAAGCGTCCTGTAAACCCTATCAGGGTTTTCAGGAGGCTGTTCTTTAAGTGATGGAGCGCTAACACCGTTTTTACCTATAAACTCCATGATTAACACATTGTTTTTAACGGTTATGGGTTTTGGAACCCGCACTTTGGCAGCCATGGCCTGCTCAAGATTTCTAAATTCCTTCTGAGCCCATGCGAAAATAAGAGAGCGCGTGTCCCGTTTAACATTCTTGAAGCGGTGATCTCCCTCAATATACTTGAGCATGCCCTTCCTGAACTCAGCTGAAACCGTTAGGTATATCTTGATGGCCAGCTCCTTCCCAGCCTTGTCCTTACCCCAATACACACGCGCCTCTTTACCAGCATTAACGACGCCGTATATTCGATCCACTATCCCGCGGTTCATGAAGTCATAGATTATCATGAGAGTAGACTTATCAAAGACCTCCTCCAAAACTTCGTACTCTTCGCTGCGCTTCTCCTTCATCAACTGCTCAGTTTCATAGATTTTCTCTTCTCTCTGAAGCTTTTTCTCAACATGGTTTCTCATGGACAAACGGTAGATCTCACCCATTAAATGGTTAGATAGCCTTGCTTACGAAGCCATTCAGCCTGTGCATGGGTATAACGCCAGATCACATCGCCACGCGATTCAAACTGAAAATCCCATGGAGAAACTAGAACCACATCGCCTTCACGGATCCAAACTCTCCGTTTCATCTTACCCCTGATACGACATAGGCGCTCATGCCCATCTTGACACTTAACCAACACACGATCAAAACCGAGAAGCCTAACAGCTACTCCTAAAACCTCATTATCAGACGGCAGGATCAGCTCGTTTAATTCCTCTTCACTTATAACTTTCTTTTTACCCAATCAGGCACCTCAACATTCATCCCTTAAACAGATGCAATCCTCCTTAAAAGCATGTTTGTTAAGAAAGCAGAATATGTCACAACATTAGCACTACACGATTGAACTGGACTTCCTTGCAAAGGTTATGTAACCCGTATGCCCTGTCATCAGCGTATGAGGCCTTACTTTGCCGCGTTCCACCTGCATGCCTCGAAGCAGACACTCCACAGTTTCAATGTCCACGAAGCTGTTCTCTTTTAAGGCTTCGACGGTCTTAACCACCTGATCTATGGTGGGGCTGAAGGATATTATGGTGCCACATGGCTTAAGGGCTTTATAGGCTTGGGGAACCACATCCCAAGGCGTAGCCATATCCAATATCACAGCATCCAAGTCTTTCTCGTCAATCCCATTTGTCACGTCCTTGTTCTTGAGTTCCACAAAATCTAACATGCCCGCACGGCTCAGGTTCCTTTTTGCAACTTCAAGATACTCGCCTTTAATCTCGTAGCTGTACACCCTGCCATCAGGTCTTACATAATAGGCTAAAGCCGTAGTTAAAGCGCCTGTACCGGTTCCAGCCTCCACAACTCGGCTTCCAGGACCGATTCCGCTGAAAAGGATTATTAGAGCTATATCCTTCGGATAGATTATCTGAGTTTTACGTGCGGACTTAAATATGAAATCCCGAAGTAGAGGCCTTAAGACAACAAAATCCACGCCTAGGCTGCTGGTTATTTTTGATCCATAATCCTTACCTATAATGTCGTCAAGTCTTATGAAACCCTTATGAGTGTGGAAAATCTTCCCAGCCTCAACCCTGACAAGATAGGTTCTTCTTTGATCTAAATAAAGAAGTACATAATCGCCTTCAACTATTTTCAGGGGGTACAAGGCTACACCATGCTGATGATGTATTGTTTTAGTGCTTAAACTATTTCATAAGAACCTTTTAAACTTTGAAGTAGCCTAGGCTACCTATCTTAATGAGCGAATTAACTGCTGATAAAGATAAATGAAGTAGGCAAGGGCGAAGAAGGCCAAAAAGGTTTCAAATGTAAGGATTAAAGGGTTGTTTTCCACAGCTATAAAATATCCGCGTCCAAGGATATCCATGAAAACTAAAAGTTCAAGGAATATGGCGCCTCCTAGGCAGCTTAAGCCTAATGTGTGAACAAACAGCATAATGCGACGATTAATCTTCGTAAGCCTCATTGGAACCGCAAAAAGAGTTGAGTGGGCAGCTGGCTAGTTATAGGTTGTTAACTGGAAATACAAATTGGAAATCAGTATCCAAAAGCAGCCTGCCTAAATTCGGTATTCTTCTCCTTTTTCAACATGCATAACCTTGCTTCCAATTCCACGTATGAACTTTGCAAACAATTCAGCATCTTCTGTATGTACTGGAAAGATCCTAGCTGCATGAATATTCTGTAAGGCATTTTTCAGATCGAAGGGCATGATGTGCCCTGAAACGTGAACATGATATCTTGGTAGGCCATAATGTCTAAGCCAATTAACCAGCCTCTCAAAGTCTATCTCCATCTCCTCGTTGAAGGGTTCTGAGGAAGAAGAAATGTAGCAGCTCCCAGGCTCAGGTTTAACCTCCACAAGCTGCTCCAAATCATACAGAGAAAAAGACAGCAGCATCCTGCATTGCTTATTCGAAATGCCTTCGCAGTCCACGAACTTATCAGCATATTTTTCCATGAGTTGCTTTTCCCATTTACGCATCACCCTTTTCCCGTTGTCAGATGATTTCGATCTTCGAAAAATCATTATGTTTTCATCGTCAAGGCTTGGAATCTTGAGACCTTTGTCGCTTCGCAGCATCTCCATCAAGTATGCCTGCTTAGGCGAAACAACTAAACAGCGCTCATTATCCTTAGCTGCCTGATAAAATGAGTTAAGTCTATCAATGTCTGTAGAGGCGAACTCCGCCAACACGACGCCCTCAGTTTGTCCCACAATTCGATTCAGTTTACTTCTAAGCTCAGCCTCAGATGATGTGGATGCGGCGGTCATGTTTGTTGCTTCAGTTATAATGGCAACGGGATCAGCATTCGTAGCCGCCTCCACAAAGTCACGGGTCATCTCACTCTTGACGCCATGGATCCTAAAATCTCCAGTATAGACAATTGCCCCGTTTGAAGTTTGGATGATGAAGCCGTAGGCTCCCGGCACTGAATGATCCACATGTATAGGTTTGATTTCCACATCATCAACACGCAAAATGCCGCCTGTTCTGAACGTTTTGAACTCTATGCCTTCAACGTTAAATTCTAAGTCAGCCCTTCGTATTTCCCCAAGTGCCTGCAGGATTATCTTTGTTGTCTCTCCGCAATATACAGGGATTTCACGTTTGATAAATGATATGTATGCTGAATGATCCATGTGACCATGCGAAATTAAAACAGCATCAACATCAGCGGCTCCTTCATCAAAAACGTAAAGTCCGTTAATTCTGGGAAGTATTCCCAGCTCCAACAGGCTTTTCTCGCTTCTAGGGGATAAGAAAGGTGGGGAGTAATATTGCCTCTTGAGAGAGAAGGACATGCCGAAGTCAAGCAGGATTTTGGTGTCCCCGTTCTTCACTAGTATTTTGTTTCCACCTATCTCATTGACTCCGCCATAGAAGGTCAGAGTTGTCTCAGGCTTGACCATTCCTCCACCCCATTTTGTCAACATTCTGACATAACTTTGAAAGAGCGAGAATAACGTTTGGAAAAACGAATAAGCTGAAAACTCGAGTGTATTTTGGCTTTCCAGCGGCCTTGACTACTGCCGGGCTTCCGCCAGCCATCAGATAACCCTTGATGAAGGATTTCACTATACGTTCAGCACGTTGAACTCCTTCAAGCGGCGATACATAATGTCCTACAAAATACACAAACTCAGCTATGTCCCATGCTTTATCCCCGCCTTTTGAAGCTTGCTCCAGATCCATTAGGCATATCCTTCCATCATCACGGATAATCATGTTCTCCGGCTTTACATCACCCAGGGAAACGTCGAGCGCATGGACCATCGCGAGGGTTTCACCAACCCGTCTCACACGCTCTAAATCCGCATTAATTCTATCTTCAGCTTCTTCAGTTAAAATTCTCTTTACAACCTTCTCAAGGCTTTCGCCATCTACATACTCCATAAAGATAAGCCTTTCACGAGAACTAACGCTTAAAAGCCTTGGAACAAACAGGCCCCTTGAGTAGAGAAATTGGTTTATAGCACATTCACGTTCAAGTCTTGAAGACCCTAAAAGAGCAAATTTTTTGGCTCCAGCGGTCCATAAGGCGAGTGGAAACCATTTTACACCAGACCAGTCTTTAAAACTTTTCATGACCACCCTTTTAACGTTGCCATTCATAACGACTTCGATGAGATAAACATCATTTAGAACACCCCCTAGCCTATTCACCTCAATTTTTGCGCTTGGATCTAAGGCAATTGTTCTTCTAACGAATTCCTTTAGGTTAACTCGGCTAGTCAAGGGAATTAATCCATCAGCTGTGGGCACAAATAGGTAACTTTTGGGATCTTCAAAATGATATGATAATTCGCTGCTCCAGCTTTCGGCAAAGGGGAATCTGAGTAGGAGATCTCTACTCTGCCAAAAAGACCTGAAAATCTTTGGGAATAAGCCCAAAAGCGTCATGAAAAAGGCTTTGCGAGTGGATACTAAAAAGCCTATTAAGCGAAGCTTTCTCTTACTTACTGATCTAGCAAATTCAGCTGATATCCTTAGGAAGCCATTTTCCCGATATACGACACCATCCCTTTCAAGCTCCATTAACGATTGCATGAACCCAACCATGGCGCGGCTTACATTTTCAGACTCTAAATCAGCCCGGAAAAAGTTAAGAAGGGTGTAGAACATCGGCGGGAAAAGTCGAGCTCTGTTCAGCAAATTTTCATAAAGAAAATATTCGGGTTTTATACGTAATTCAGAGGAAAGCTCAGGAAATGAAAGTATAAGATTCTCTATAGCTTCAATTGTAAGTCGCTTTTTCAATTTTACTTCTTGAAGATTGAGGTAATCCCTGCCTACCAGCGGCATGTATGGTAGGACAAGCTGAATGGCAAAAGCTTCTCCTAAAAAACCTCTATCGACATCCCTCTCAAAGACCCAGTTGTCTAGAGCGAAAAACATCATCGGTTTGCCTTCAAAGAATTTTATTTGGCTAACGAACCTTTGAGGAAAACCTTTGATTATCAGTAAAATCTCCAGGGGTATGTCCTCGTTAGGTGGGCTAAAAGTGTAATCGCCGCATATACAGGCACCGACGATTGGTCTGGATTTAGAAATATCCCTGCATAAGCTTAGAATTTTACTGGTTAAATCCTCGGATAATATTCTCTGGAACGTTGAACTTTTAGGGAGCACATCTAAAAATAATAACGAAATATGAAATATCTATTGCTGTTTAATTATAGGTTCTTGAAAGAAGTGCCGTTGAGTGCTTCTCAGCCTTCTTCATAACTTCATGCTCATCTAGAGTTTTAACTTCCTTGTCCTTCATCAGAATTTTTCCATCAACTATTACAGTGTCTACGTCGCTTCCCCGTGCAGAGTATACTAGGCATGCGTAGATATCATGCAGAGGCTTCAAGTGGGGTTTTGAAAGGTCGATAAGGATTATGTCAGCTCTCTTCCCAACCTCTATGGAGCCCAATTCATTTTCAAGTCCTAAGGCTCTAGCTCCGTTTATCGTAGCCATCCTTAGAACTTGATAAGCTGGCAGAACTGCAGGATCTCTATAGGTGTGCTTCTGAAGCAGCGCGCCTATCTTAATAGTGTCGAACATGTCCAGCGTGTTGTTGCTTGCCGGACCGTCTGTACCTAAACATACATTGACATTTAGATCCATAAGCTCCTTTACTCTTGCAGATCCCAGACCTAACTTCATGTTTGCCACTGGAACATAGGCCACATTTACTTGCCGATCCGCCAAAACGCGCTTATCCTCTTCAGACATATTTATGCAGTGAGCGGCTAGAACATGCACATCGAAAAAGCCAAGCCTATCCAGAAACTGTGTCTCACTGCAGCCATATTTATTTTCAAATTCTCTGAAAAGCTCGATGGACTCTGCTAAGTGGATATGAATGCCTAAGCCGTGATCAACAGTTTCATTCCTCACTTTCTCTAACAGTATTGGGCTGCAACTGTAGGCTGCGTGGGGACCAAGCATAGCTTTCACGCGGTTATCTGCATATCCATTGAATTTTTCTGCAAAATCTATACTGTTCTTCAGCATTTTTTCACCAGCCGCATAGTCTCCGGCTTCGATTATGCCCTCTGCGAGAACAGCCCTTAAACCGCATTGCTTGACGGCTTCTGCCACAGCATCCTCGTGAAAATACATATCAGCGAAACATGTGGTTCCGCTTTTAATCA
The DNA here is from genome assembly GCA_038868255.1 of Bathyarchaeia archaeon. Taxonomy (GTDB): domain Archaea; phylum Thermoproteota; class Bathyarchaeia; order Bathyarchaeales; family Bathycorpusculaceae; genus DRVV01. The sequence continues at coordinate 582 of JAWCTJ010000062.1, read as the reverse complement.
TCTCTAAACAGCCCAGCAGGGCCCCGGCATATATATCTTCGCGGGTTAGCCTAGCTTCTAACGGCCATATAGTCTCTTTAAGCCAGGTTTCTAGAGGCTTGTCCTCCGCCAATCCGCGGAAAAGAGTCATAGGCACATGCGTGTGGCAGTTTACAAGCCCTGGAAGGGCGGCTTTCCCATGAGCATCCATTAACTCTTCAGCGTAAATTCCCTCGGCTGAAACGCTACTTCCAACAAAAACTATCCTTCCATTTTTTATGGCTATAGCGCCGTCCTCTATGATAGCCCTACAGCTCATAGGAAGAATTATGCATCCGTTAATGAGGATGTCAACCCTATTCAGAATTATCCCCATACATTAATGCGGGGGATAGCTTAAAAATAGTGAAGCCTAGTCTGGAAGTAAACTGCTGACCTAAAGTCAGAATACGCTGATTACACTGTGTCCAGCCATGACAGCTGGACTCTTCTTCATCCTTTTCAATAAAGGGCCCGCCATCACAGGAACAGCCGTAGCTCCCTCAATTAGGGAGGGTGTCTTTGGAATTCCCATTGTCCCTATTTTTTTGCATATAAGGTTGA
>JAWCTJ010000061.1:0-8323 GCA_038868255.1 Bathyarchaeia archaeon | reverse complement strand
GGGTTTTAGAATATAATCCTGCGCAGGCAATAGTAGACGCTGCAGTGCACGGCGTAGCTCCGGGCAAGGGGCAGACAACAGGGTTCGCAGCATTCCAGAAGCTTGAAACATCCAATCTGAGCCCAGAGATTCTGTACGGCATATGCAGCATGGAAGGCGTCTTAACTCCTCCGCTGGAAATGCCCTCCTACGCTTTTATAGAGGCTTATGGTTTGACGCTTCACTCAGCCCTTAACAGGCTTTATAGGGTTAAAAGGCGCCTTAAACAACATGCCAGAGGAGGAGATACCTCGGCATGAGGGTCTTGGGATTCGACATTGGAGGAGCAAACACCAAGGCAGCGCTTTTGGAGACGGAAAACTGCAGGGTGAAAACGCTGAAAACCTGCATAAAGTACTTTCCCATCTGGAAGAGGGGCAGAGACGCCCTACCAGAAGCCCTGAGGGAGCTGGCGGACCAGCTTAGTCCAGAGGGCTGCCTAGACTGTTTGGCTGTAACTATGACTGCGGAGCTCTCCGACGCCTATCAGACGAAGAGGGAGGGCGTGAACCACATACTGGACTGCGTTGTCAAGGAGTTCCCAAACACGCCAATATGGGTTTTAAACGTTGAGGCTCAGCTGGTAACTGTTGAGGAAGCCAAACAAAGCCCCTTAATGGTGGCTTCAGCCAACTGGGCTGCAACGGGCTGGATGGTTTCCAGGCTTTTCAGCAACTGTATAGCTGTGGATACGGGCAGCACGAGCACAAGCATAATCCCAATCGTCAACGGGAGAATAGCCGCAGAAGGCAGGACGGACATGGAGAAGCTTGCGAACGGCGAACTCGTATACACGGGTGCCCTTAGAACGAATGTTGCGGCTATTGTAAGCCACATACCGCTCAGGAATGGTGTGCTGCGGGTTTCCTCTGAGCTTTTCGCCCAGTCAGGAGATGTCCACCTTGTTCTTGGAAACATAAGTGAGGAAGAATACACAGTAGACACTGCTGACGGCAGGGGGAAAACGAGGCTTGAGGCTATGGCTAGGCTGGCCCGGGTGGTATGCGCTGACATGGAAATGCTAAGCCAGGAGGAAATCGCCGAAATAGCCCGATACATCTATGAAAGGCAGGTGGAGCAGATAGCTCAGGCGCTGATGCAGGTGTACTTGAGGGTGAAGGGGCAGGCTGCCTGCAGCGTTCCCATAGTGGTTATGGGCATAGGCGGCAAATTCCTGGGCAGGAAGGCGGCGGAACTGGTGGGCATAAGAAACGTTGTGGAATTGGCTGAGAAGCTTGGCTCCGGAGCCGCAGCCATGACGCCCTCAGTTGGCGTGGCGCTTATGGCGGCTGAAAAGCTTGAGGGAGAAATCCAGTGGAAGCCGTTATAAAGGTTGGGGGAAGCCTATCTGCTGATCCTCCTGCCCTAAGGGCCTTATGTCAGTTTCTAGGCTTCCTAGCTGAAAAATATAGGATCCTAATTGTGCCCGGCGGTGGAGGATTCGCAGATGCTGTTAGGCATTATGATGGGCTTTACGGGCTGCCCGCCGCTGCGGCGCATAAAATGGCCATCCTGGCCATGGATCAGTATGGGCTAATGCTTGGCAGCTTAACCCCTAAATCCTTCACAACCTATTCGCTGACAGAGGCGTGTAGAGCCAAAGGTGGAAGTCTCCCGATACTGCTGCCTTCGAGGCTGATGTTCCAGAGGGATCCGTTGGAAAGCTCCTGGCATGTGACCTCTGACTCCATAGCAGCCTACATCGCCGCAGAAGCCCATGCGCGGAGGCTGATACTGGCGAAGGATGTGGATGGAATATTCACAGAAGACCCGAAAAGCCATGGGGGCGCTGTGCTCATAGGGAAGATCTCCGCCTCAGAAATTCAAGGAAGACAGATATGCGTAGACAGGGTTCTCCCCAAAATCCTTAAGGAGAAGGGCTTAAACTGCTATGTGGTGAACGGCAAGCATCCTGAAAGGATAAGGGGCATTCTAAAGGGTGAGAACACCGTTTACACGCATATTATTCCCGTTTAGCCCCGCGCCCTCAGAATCATACGCTTCTAGCTGCCCGCTAGCCTTTTAATTTCCCATATGTATCTTGCCACGGCGTCCTCGTCTATTCTTCCATTCGCCCTGTCGCCTCCCATGCAGGCTCCTCTTCTAATGCCCATTATGTCCGCGCCTAACCGGTGAATCCGAGCCACGTCCTCCGTGCCCAAGGAGCCTGCAAGCGCCACTATAAGGTTTAGGCTGTGAGCCTCCTTGACATAGCTGCGCAGTTCATCATCGCCGATGTACTCGAAAAGCTTTCTGGGAGGATTCTTCGTTTTAATGTCAATCATAACCCCATGGGCTCCAGCGTTGTAGGCGGCTTTTGGAAGCAGCAGAGGGTTAACGCATCCAGCCCCTTCATAATCCGCATAGCCTGCGGCGATAACCTTGACGCTGTAATCCTCCACAGCCCTGCAAACCGCCCTTATTAGGGCTTCAGCCTCACCCACGGTTTTAACGCCGTAAAGTCCCGCCTTCACATAGCCCGCTCCTGAAACCGCTGCGCCCAGGGCGGCAAGTGAAGCTGTGCCGGGAAGGTTAGGCAGGTCGCCTAATGTGGCGCTTATCTCGGCTCTTCCCGATATGGCCTTGCTTATGCTGCGTATCACCGTGGGATGGTGGGCGCCCAGCGATCCCTCCTCAGGGTTTTTAACGTCTATTATATGGGCTCCTCCCCTAAGCGCGCTAAGCGCCTCATCCAGGTCCCTGACGCTGACCAGCAGCTTCATACCCTTCCCTTTTCTCCAGCGCTACATTTTCGATGATTATTCTGAGAAGATTCAAGAAAAATGCTTTACTCTTCGAAAGCATCTCCTTCCTACATGAGAGGGGTGCGCGGGTTGGAAAACCTGAAGCCTGAAATCCATAGGGAAAGGCTGATCATAGAAGGCTTCTACAACATAAGCCTGAATGAGGAGTTTCTGAAGAACTTTCTCCACGGGCTTAGTGAGAAACTGTGCATGAAGGTTATAGCTGGACCCTTCATGTTCTCCCCTGACAATTATTCATCGCTTCATCATGGACTAGGCGGCTTCATGGCTTGGGCTGAGTCAGGCGTAGCCTTCTACAGTTGGAGCCACCATAAATTCTTCACATTGGACATCTACAGCTGCAAGCCCTTCAACATGCAGCACACCCTAGACTATGTTAGGGAAAAACTGCAAAGCCCACGCATGGTATGGAAGAAAATAGAATACGATAAGTAGGAGGAAGCCCGGTTCCTTTGATGCTTAAAATAAGCCGAGAAGACATGGAAAGAATATTTAGGCATGCGGCTGAATGCTTCCCGGCTGAATGCTGCGGCATACTTGCCGGAAGAAAGCTTGAAGCGGAATATGTTGTTGAAAGGGTTTATCCCGCGAGAAATGTACTGGAATCCAGTTTCGAGTACCGCGTAGACCCTGAGGAGCAGGTGAAGATCTTCGAGGAAGCGGAGGCTCAAGGGCTTGAGGTTGTAGGCTTCTACCACAGCCACCCCACGGGTGAGGCCTACTGGTCAAGCGTGGACGAGAAAAGAAGCAAACTATGGCCGGGATACATGTTTCTAATAGTTTCGCCTAAAAGGGGCAGCTTCCACGCCTACCTTAGAAGAGAAAATGAAACCGTTGAAGTTCAAGTCAAATTTTCCAGCTGGAAATAATTCTGCCTCTCAAGGTAGGCTATCCACGTATTTTCCATATGATGGAATTAAATCTTATAGGATGCAGTAGCCATTATGGTCCTTCTATTTTGTCTTAACGTAAGCTGCTTTGGCTAGTAAGTTTCAATTTGAAGATTTGGCACTCTGGAAAAGTGCTCAGTGTTTCGCGTTACCAGCGTCAGTTTATAATGCATTGCTGTTGCTGCTATAACAGTGTCTGAAAAACTTATGGTTTGTCCGTTTCGTGCCAGATAAGCGTCGATCTCCGCCGCTGTTTTCGCTACTTCATACGTGTAGGGCAGAATTTCAAATCTGATAAGTTCTGATTCAGCTCTTTCAAGCTTATTTTTCAGCAGTTCTTCGTCACGGCTGAAGAGGAAATAGATCCCCCTTAAGTATTCATGAACCGTCACCACTGATATAGCCTTGAAGACGCCTTGTTCATCGATTTCCTTCGCCTTCTTCGCTGCACCCTGGTCACCTCTTATAAGATCTATTAGGAAAGTTGTGTCAAACATTTTCAAGGATTACCACACACTAAAAAAGTAACTTTCTCATCTTCTCCTCGTCAATTTTTCTTTGAAGCTCAAAGGCTTTTAATACTTCTTTCCATTCATCCCCGCTTATGGTTCTTGAACCTGCTATGTCGCTGATCTTCATCCCCTTTTTGATTGCTCTACGTATGACATCGCTGAAGCTCTCGTTTGGAAGTTTTGCTTTAACAAGGAGCTCGTATACGTCATCTGAAACTGCAATTGTTTTTGCCATTCAGCCTCCTCACATATTCATATGCATATAATCATGTTATAAATATTCTGATCCGCCTAAATTCAGCGCTTTTCAATTATCCTGCGCCGCGGAAAAGGAAATCCCGGGAGATGAAGGGCGAACATGGAGGGCTATTGGTATTTTGCGTCTAGAAACTCCATTATCCTCTTCACGGTTTTCTCGCCTAGCCCCTTAACGGACAGGAGTTCAGGTTTTGAAGCTTGGAAGACCCTTCTGACGCTTCCAAACCTTTTCAGGAGGGCTTCAGCCCTTTCAGGACCTACGCCTGGCAGACTTTGAACAGCCATAAGCTGAAGCTGCCTTAGGCTGTAGATTTTGGGCTTATGCTTGGCTGCAACCTTTCCTCCGCGTTCCTCCTGAAGCTTCTTAGCTAGGCTGTGGATGAACATGGCTGTGCCCCAGCAGTCCGGCGTGAAAACCACAGATATCCTACGCTCAGAGGCTATTTTGGCCAGGGCTCCCCAGAACACTAGGGGGTTCTGCAGCCCAGCCAGGGCTTTGTAAATGTCGCCTTCCACAACGAACACCGCGTGTTCGTAGGCATCGCAGAGCCGTTCCGCCTGTTCAAACAATCTTCCATCAAAGACCGAGCGGAGAAAGTCATAAGCCTCCTTACGCTCTATGGCGTAGTCCTCTGAAACCACATAATCCGCCGGGGCTAGAACCCTCTCAACAACGGTTGAGCCCAGCTCCACAAGGGCATCCCTGACATCCAGGCTTTCCCGCGTATCCACATAAACCGTAGGCCTAAAATCTCCACACATAACGTCGTCGCCGAGAAAAACCCAAGGCATACGGCGAATTTGAACATTGCGTTACCCTTTTATCCATAAAATTGCCAAATTGAAGTTTTAAGGTGAGAATGAAATATGCTTTCCCAAATTCCCATAAAGCTGGATAAAGTGTCTGAAAAGGAGCTGAACATGGAGATTCTAAGGGCAGCCATAATCGCTGAGCTGGACGCTGTAAACCTCTATGAGCAACTGGCAGCCTCAACAGGGAATAAGCAGCTTAAGAAGGTCCTATTGGAGGTTGCAAGGGAGGAAAAAACCCATGTAGGCGAGTTTCAGGCGCTGCTGCTGAAGATGGATGAGGAGCAAGGGAAAGAGCTGGAAAAGGGCAGGGAAGAAGTTGAGGAGCTCATGCAGGAATAGAATGCCCCATTGGCTTGGAACAGTCCACTCCTCCTAATTGATGGTTTCCCAGAGTTGGCTCTTTCCTGAAATCTCCTCTTTTTACCCCTTTAAGCCATAACTGTAAAAGAATTTTAAACCTGATTAAGCACTAAACCTTAAGGTTTACAAATTTTCAGCCTCAATTATGCCGTCAATTTTCTTCAAGGTTCCATGTCTAACGCCGCTCCAGCTTTAACCCGCCCATGCTAAGGCGAAAAGCGCCCTGATCAATAGAGCACTGCAACCACGACCTCGTCAACATATATTCTTCCGAAATCAGGGAAGACATACCAGCTTTCAGATTTTATCTCGCTGTATCCGGGATTCCACCATACGCTGTCCGTTTGGGGCTCCACGTAAACCAGCCCCTCACGGCATTTTATAGCGTTGAAAGCATGGTTAAACTCCCGCCTGTCAGGGTAATACCCCACCACCACGACGACTCCCATGTCCCAGCCCTTCAGCTTCGCATGATAAGCCAGCATGACAGCATAGTCGCCGCAGACGAAATCCGGATAGGCATACTTAATCTTGTCCACATCATCCTCCATAAGCCAAGCCTTCAGCTCCTCAATTTTCGGTACAGTCTTGTTAGTTAAGGGTTCGTAGAGTACCCTGCGAAGCAGCGTGTAGGAGCCATTAATGTTCTCAAGTGTCTCCTGAAGCCTTTCAAAGTGGGCTTCAAGGTCAATGTAGGAGGCGTTCAACCGAGCATACTCACTTTTGATAAGCGAGTAGTTCTGCATGAGAAGGTCATGCTCCATTTTAAGCCCATTATAGGCTTCTAGGCTTGACTCATACTCATCCATAAGCTCCATATAGGAGATGTTCAGCCTGGCATACTCCTCCATTAAAAGGGCATGTGCGCTCTTAAGCTCCCCATAATCTCCTGTCAGATTTGCCAGTTTAAGCTTAATCTCAGCGTAAGCGCTCTCAAGGGCTGAATATCCGCTGCGCAGAGCCTGCAGCTGCATCTGGCATTCTTGAACATCCCGCTTTAGAAATGCATTCTCAGCTGAAGTGTTGTAGAGCGCTATTAAAAGCGCTGAAACTACGAGAACCACAACTAACCATGGGAGAACCCGTTTCCAAGCCATGCATAAACCCCCTAAGCGCATTTAAAGGCTTTCAGGCATATGTGCCTTTACATTGAAATTCGACAAGAAAGCCTAGAACTTTAGTTCTGGGATGAATTGTCTATATGCTTCGACAGATTTATCGATTTGTGCGGAGCTGCCGACATTCAAGTTTTCCTGATCCAGCACCATTTAGTCCGGTGTCCTAAAAGAAGGAAGCCTGTTCTGGTTGGAAATGTGAAGGAGAGGCTTGAACAGATAATCCGCCAGGTCGCTGAAGAACTTGGGATTGAAGTTCTGGAGCTAGCCATAAACCCGGATCATGTCCACTTGTTTATTTCAGCCTATCCAACGATGCCTGTCCATAAGATTGTGAGGAAGGATTAAGGGCAGGAGCTCAAGCATTCTTAGGAGGGGGTTTCCGGAACTGCTTAAACTACCGTCACTATGGACTCATAGCTACTATGTTTCAACAATAGGGGCTGTTTCTAAAGAAACCATCGAAAAATACATTTAAGCTCAGAGGGGTGTTTGAGTGGAAAGGGCGAACACCTTCATAGTTGAGGGTTGCCTAAACCTTAGGAAGCTGGCGGACAACTGTGCCAGGCTATACAACGAAGTGAACTTTGAACGCAGGAAGCATACATGCACTACAAAAGGTTCTCATGGCATCCCAGGCATTTATACGAGAAATACGCTCCCATAATAGGCTCAGCTACAGCCCAGCAGATAATACGCAAGAACAATGAGGCTTGGAGAAGCTTCCTAGCGCTTAAGAGGCTTGGGGCGGAGGGCAAGCTTCCACCGCACATCGCCAAGGTTTCAATGCCAAGGTACTGGAAGAGGAACGGCAGAAGAGAGCTCAGGGTTATCGTAAGAAACGACTGCTACAGGGTTAACGACAAATACATATACCTTCCCAAGGGCTTAAAGCTGAAGTATAAGGGCGAGTTAAGGTGGCATGCAAGCAGGGCAGGCTTGAAATAATCTACGACGATGCGGATTAGAAGCCCACAGGGACGCCGTAGGCGTGTTGAATATAGCTCGCCTCCCATGGAGGTTAACGGGGTGATGGCACACTCCCTGCTTCTAAGGTGGAATGGGATGACGTGGAAGCCTAAAAGGGTAATGAACAACAGAGCCGATGAAAACCTTAGAAGCAAGAATCTCCCGGCTTTAGCCGTGGAGAGTGTCAATTTCCCGAGTTTTCTCCTGCTCCTGGGCCTTCTCGGATTCCTTTTCTATCTCATCAATGGGCTTAGGTGGAGGCGTTGTAGCTAGCGTCTATGCCTATCCTCCAACTGCAAGGCTCCTTCGGAGTTACTCCGATGAACCTTTCGGAATATCTCTTCTTAGCTTCCACTAGCCTCTGCACCCTTAGCGGTCTAAACTTTTGATTTGCAAGCAAAATCTTGTTTCCTCAAATTAACCCTGTTTGCCAAATCATTGCCACCTGTATTTTAGCTATGTTAATTTTCATTCGCTTGTGCGGTTAACTTTTCCAGGTCTTTATGGGTCACTATAACTTCCAACGTGTAGCCCTTCTTGGAAAGAAGGCTTTTGAAAGCCTCGTCTAAAGTCATGAAGTACGCTTGCGACTTAACCGCGTG
>JAWCTJ010000060.1:0-8418 GCA_038868255.1 Bathyarchaeia archaeon | reverse complement strand
CATGGATCTCCTACAAAGCCTCCTCGAATCCTACGAGTACGCTAGAGAAGCAGGATACGACTGTTTGCTTATGGTGCGTTCACCGCTGAACCCGGATGAGTGGCTTATCATGTGGGGAGACAAAATGCAAAACTACGTGAAGGTCGGAAATAATAGAAAAAACGCTTTGGAATACATAAGCTAGAGCCAGAAGGCCTTTAAAAATTGGCAGTTTCAACTATTGTGCTTTTTAAATTAACATGCATGTACCTTTTGATAGATTAATCCACATGTAATAATATGGAAACTAAAACAGCATCAGGGACAGTGCAGACTACCTGTAAGCGCTACATAAAAATCAGGGGTACCCGCCTATAAGGGGCGGGTTAGATGTCTATCCGGCTATTTTACCTCGTATAGTGATTATGGCGAAGATGGCCGCGATGGCCGCAACCAAGGATAGCACGACGGCTATCCAGACGGGCACTGTTATCCCTTCAGCCGCTGCCTTAGCAGCTTCAGCGGCTGATGCAGCGGTAGCTGCTGATGAAGCTGCACTGTCAGCTGCAGATTTAGCAGAATTAGCTGCTGAGACAGCACTTTGAGCTGCAGATACTGCACTTTGAGCAGTGGATGTAGCGCTGTCAGCTGCAGATTTAGCGGCATCAGCTGCAGATTTGGCAGCGTCAGCGGCTGCCTTTGCAGCATTAGCGGTTGAGGCTGCACTGTCAACTGAGCTCCTTATTCCGGATACTTGGCTTGCAAGGGCATTCAGTTGGTTGTTTATGCCGCTTATTGTTGTCTGAAGCTGGTTTACGGTGCTACTTAACTGATTTACTGTTGTTTGAAGTTGAGTTACGGTGCTACTTAACTGATTAATCTGGGTGATCACGCCTTCCAAGGTTACTCTCTGGGTCACTGTGAACAGGTTAGACGCAATCTTAACTCCGAGTGAATCGTAGGCTGTGAAGTTCCAGCTGCCAACTGGAGCATCTGTGGGCAACGGAGGCGTCGTTATCGAGGATGCAGGCACATACCAGTAACCGACGGGCTGGTCGATATGAACAAGAGCTGACCAGAACAGCGCTCCGGTTGAGTCTCTAATCTGCAGCTGAACACCTGTTAGTAGCGTGGAGCTGTTTGCGTAGATGCTTATGACATCGCCTTGCACGTATGTGTTTGACCTTGTCTTTATAATTATTGTGGGAGCAGGTAATACGATTAGGTTTTTCTCTGCTATAGCGCCATATTGGTCGACGGCTCTAACCTTGTGTGGTCCGAGTGAAACATTTGGAACTGCAAATTTAACCATGAATCCTCCTGAAAAGTCAGTTTTATTTTGGGCCACGACAGTTGAGTCTAAGTAAACGGTGACGTTGGCAAGCGCGCAGAAGTTTGTTCCAGTTACGGTGACGTTAAGACCTATTGCCTGAGATGTCGGGTTTAATGTTATTTGGGGAGTTGGACCCACGGTGAAGGCGGGGGAGGTTCTAGTATAATCAACCGTGCTTACGGTCCATTGAACCTTAAAGTTATAGGAGCCTGCTGTGACTGTGGTGGGTATTCTGTATGTTCCTGTGAAGGAGCCGTTTGTTAGGGAACGCCCTGTGAAGGCTTCCACCCACATGGTGCCGGCTCCGAAAAGCACTGTGTAGTCGCTGTTTGCGTGGATTCTTCCGTATACGTTAACAGTTATGCCTGGAGGACCTTGTGTGGGTTTGCAAAGTATGTAGAAGTCTATTGAAATGGCTTTCGTGGCGATGTTGGCCGTATTGTCGACGGCTCTCACCGTGTAAGTACCATAATCAGCCACGGGAATGTTGGGTATTGTAACGGTTGTGGAGAAGGAACCCTTAGAATTTGTGTCAACGTTTTGCTTCAAGGTGTATAATTTACTGCAGTACTCATAGTCAACACGAATATTAACACCATTGCTTGGTGCCGTATCGAAATCAACGGTTATCTCGCCCGTAATATAATCTATGTATCCATCTCCACCTTTATCACCAATCAAGGATCCCTCGCCGAGATCAATAAATGTTTCAACTCCATCTGTTACAACAACAGTTCCTGGAACAACAGGCGCGTGCGCAAGTGTAGCTGAGAATTCGGTTTCGCTGCCGTCGCCGGTCCCGATAACCTCATTTGATACTGCCGTTGTTGTTGCGCTATGTAGGTAAATGTTGACCTTACGGTTTCCTGCGAAACCCTTCCCTGTGACGGTTACGCTGTCTCCAGGCAAAGCATTGGACTGTGATAGGCTAATTGAGGGTTGTACCGTGAAAGTTGCCGAAGTTGTGCCCAATACTGTTGAGTCTTGAAACTCCCTTACAACCACTTGGTGGGCGCCGGCAACAGCCTCAGGCACAGTTATTTTTAGCGAATATGACTTAGTGGGGGAGGTGACGATGGTCTCGTTTAGCAGGTTGGCAGCTAAGGGTGCGTCCCAGTAAACCCTAACAGTTGACCACTGCTGATCTGCAGTTCCTGAGACAGTCACTTTTGTTCCCACTGGACCTTGGATAGGGCTTAAGGAGGCGGAGATAATGGCTTTAGCCATGGGTACCGCGGCCAGGATCATTGACAATGTCAGCATTGCTGTTATCAGAAGGGATAGTGTCTTCTTACTATTTTGCATTTTCATCTCTCCCTTTTACTTTTGCGTGTACTGATTATCCTTAAAAGTGTATTTATACCTATTGTGAACAAAACCTACTTCAAATCAGAAAATGTGCACACTTTCAACAGCCACATATATACAAAAATATTATGGTTTCAGGGCTTAAAGGTAACTATAACCATGCCCTTCAAGCACTCTACGCCGCGAATTTCACAACCCAAACCATTTACCACGCCCTCAAGAAATTTGCATAGAAGCTCCGTAGCCTCCAAAGATAAGACCGTGGACACGCATCGCAAACGCACAGTCTCTCCATCACTGAAAGAGTCAACCTCATTTAAATCCCACCTTGTGGCTTCAAGAAAACACTTTAAAGCCTCCACAGGATCATCGAACCGCTCCTTCAAATAGCGGCCGTGAAGCTTTCCACCTTCATGCCAACAACTAAGCAGCTTCTCCCGCTCATTCTTGTATATGCTTTCAACCATGAAGTCCAACGCTTCCTGGGGCACGAAGACTCCGCCCAGAACCCTCTGCGCCTGCAGCACTTCAAGCGCTTTCGCGGCTTTCTCCGGCGACAAGCCTACATCATGCGCCCGTATCGCCAATCGCACAGCCTCCTCCACAAACTTGCCTATGGTTTCACCCCTTCCCCGTGCTATGCCTAAAACATCCTCAATAAGCTCTTCAGGTACGTAAACCAGCCGCTTACCTTTAGGCTCCTTGCCCTTGGATTCTCCAGCCATCAGCTTTCTCCCTTCTCCTTTTTCACACCATCAAGGCGGATTTTTCCCTTGAAAACCTCACGCTCCACAGCCTCAAAGCCGAAGCCGTCCAGCACCCCCTCTAAGAAGGCCGCCAAAAGGAAGGTGTAGCCCTCGCTGAACCTTGGACCCAGAACACGAATGGAAGCCCTCTCGCCAGCTGCGTCCATGCTGAACTGGGAGGCGTTCCACATGAAAGCCTCCAAATCACGCCTAGCAGCCCCAAGCGGATCCGCCAGGCTGCCTGTGGCATAACGCTTGGCGAACCAGACGCCTGCATCAAACCACTCTTTTAGGGCGCGGTTCTTAGCCCTCTCATAGGCCATGTCCGCCAGGCTGTACCAGAGGTTTTCTAAGCCCAGAACAAAGCCTGCGCGCTTGGCGTTTTCCAAAACACCCCTTTCATCGAAAACCCTGCGCAGGTCAACACCCAGCTCCTCAGCCTTCAGAACTAGTTCGAAAACTTCGTTAACAAGAGCGTAAAGGCTGTAGCCCCTAGCGCCTGCAACCATGCTAAGCCTATCCAGCAGATCAGCTCTAGCCACGAAAGTCTTGCGCTTAGCCTCCCTATTCCTGACCAAAACAGCCAACAAACCACCGCCAACAAATAATCCACAAAACAAGGCTTAAAAGTTTCCCAACAAAGCCTCCCGAAAACTGAGCTGAACAAGGATGCTAAGCCCTTATGAACAGATGTGAATTAAGCCTATAAAGCCGAAACCTAAGCCCTAGTGGAGAAGAAGGGCGCATGCTTAAATCATAGCGAATAGAATACTGTTTATGGAAGAGTTTCTCATGGTTTCAAGGGCTGAAGACTGGCTTAAGCAGGCATTGGGATTATGAACATGCCAGAAAATCCTTGAGCTTGGAGACTACGAGTGGGCATGCTTCGCAGCTCATCAGGCAGCTGAGAAGGCCGTTAAAGCCCTGTATAAGGCTTTAGGCCTTGAGTATGGGGTCACTCAATAAGCCGAATGCTGATAAGCCTTCATAAAACCATAGGGCTGAAGAATTAATAGAGAAGGCTAAGGAGCTGAATAGGCATTATATACCATCAAGGCGCCCGAACTTCCATCCTGAAGGAGCACCGTTCGACTACTATACTAGGGCAGATGCTGAAAGGGCTGTTAAGCATTCGGGTGAGATAATTGAGTTCGCCAGAAATAAGATTATTCAGACTTAACCACAAAGCGGTAATGAGGGAGCTAGAGAAATACGCTGAAAAAGCCGTGAGAGAATGAGCCCTAGCAGTCATACTTGTGGGATCCTTGGCCAAAGGAAACTACACAGCGTTTTCAGACGCGGACATCATCATAATAATCAAAGAGACAAGTGAAAGGCCCATGGATAGGATAATCAAATATCAGGAGTCCAGAGCCACAATAGACATTGAGCCGAGGGTCTACACTATGGGGGAGATCCATCAGATGATCATGAACAACGCGGGAATCATCAGGGAAATAGCCGAACATGCAATGCTGCTTGGAGGAGACGAAAAAATAATCAACGAAATAAAACAAGCAGCAAAACAACATAACGGCAAAAATCACCATCACTCACTTTAAACCTACATGTTATATAGGCGTTTAATATATTAAGGTGAAACATGCGGAGGATAGGGGTTGCAGCTTGATCAAATTAGAATTAAGCTGGTGGAGTCCCGTCTGGAAGACGCGTGGTTCGACCTCAGCGCACGCCAGATGAAGAAAGGCCCGGTTAACTTCTACAGCGTTAAAGACCCATATACGGGTGAGTGGCTTTTCAAGGTTTGCCGCGACCTTGAAGCCAAAAAGGTAATAGTTAAAGCCTTAAAGTGTCCAGGCGGGATGCGCTATGCCCAGCTTGAGGGGAACAGCATGCTGTTCCAGGAAAGCACCGTGGAGGGCATGCTTTACGATGTGATATCCATAACCCAAATAGACGAAGGTGAGAAAATCATGAGGAAAATCCCCTCAACACTTGAGGAAATCCCAGCATACATAAAAGAGAACTATCAGGTCAGAACCTACGAGGAAGCTACGGGAAGGCAGATTCCTGGAAAGCATATGGTAACCCTATGCAGGGGCGAAGATGAAAAATCAATGATAACGCTGTTCCTGCTTGAAAGAGCATGGCCCATAGCGCCTCCGCCGGAAACCAGACCACCACAGACAGCTGAGGAAAAGCCGCCTAAACCAGCGAAAAGAGAAATAGACACCGGGCAGGTTCTGAAGTGCCCCATATGCAACGTGGAACACCGTCTAATACATATAGAAACAGAAAAAACGCAGCGTCACACCCTGCGCAAGCACAGGGCAAAAGCACAAACCACCATACAACCGACGCCGGAAAATCAAGGAAGCATAATCCCTGCATAACTTTCCAGCATTTAACCAGCCAGCTAGATTCTGAAAAGCCATTACATATTTTATATGTTTATGTAAATGTTCCGCAAAAGCTACTGCCAGACAAACATTCTCCTCAAAGTTGCCCCAACATAAACGTGGAGCTCGGCTGATATATACATGTAAATGTCAAATTAGATAGGGGGACAGAAGGTCCATGGACTTCGAGATAATTGTATAGGATATACCCGCATGTTAAGAAGGGTTATAGGCTTGATTTTAACCACAAACCCCATTGAAGGTGTAGGATGGAATGAGCGAAAAAATAGTTAAGGTCACCCTTGTAGAGGAACCTGAAAAAGGCGAGGAGAAGGCTACAGACCTGGCGAGGCTTGAGAAGCTGGCGTCCAGGCTTATGGAGGTGGAGAAGCTCATCGAGGAGTTTAAGGCTAAACTTGCAGACGCTGAGGAGGAGCTTAAGCAATTTAAGAGCAAAAGCCCCCTTGAGAAAAGATTCAGCGAGCTTACAGGCACCCCCTTCCGGGATTTAACCTCCGAGCTGGAGCAGAAGGTGAAAACCCTTCAGGAGCAGCTTGAAGGCTTACAGTCTGAGAGAGCTAAACTCCGCAGTGAAATACTTGCGGGACTAAGTAAGGCTATAATGCCCATTGAGACAGATGGGCTTGTCGAAAACGTTGAGGAGGAAGTGTTCTTCAGATTCAGGGAAGGCGCCAGATACCCCGCCATAGTGGCGTTCCTCAAAAAGGAGCTTAAATTCGGCGTACCCCCAGTTTATGTAACCATAAACCCCGAGGGCATAAAAGTAGTTGGGCTGACGGAGAGAACCCTAGCCTTAAAAGAGCTTGTAGCCGCGATAGAGAACCTTCACAGCAAAGCCTCAAACATGCTGGGGCCCATCGCTCAGCCAGCCATTGCAAAACCTACGCAAACAGCCCTACAGGAAGCCCAAGAGCCAACTGCGGACAAAACTTTAACCGAAAAGGAAGAGGAGCTTATAGAAAGCAATATTACCGGCCTGTTCAAAAAAGCGAAGAAACGCCTCGCCACAGCCACTTAAACCCTTATCCTACTTAAAACCTCCTCAGGCGTGAACTCCTGCCTCGACCGCACCGAGGCTTCCTCCACGTAAAGCTGAACCGCATATCTAAGGGCATCGTCACTTACTGGGATATAGTCCAAGCTGGATCCGAAGTAATTGAGCATTGAAGCCGTACACGCGAAGCGTATAGCTCTATCCTCCAGCCTAGCTGAGAAGGTTACACTCTCTCGAGGTATACACTCCAAAATAGCGGCTCGCGCCCGCTCTATAGCCTCATAAACTCTAGGCGTTATCAACACAGGCTTTATTGGGAAGCGATCCCTAACCAGCGGATGCCCAGTCTCAATGGCATAAACCAGCGTGACATGATCCCTGATCTTCCGCGCACCTTTCTCAGTGTCAATCTCGCCGAAAGCCAAACGCCTCTGACTCTGCGCAATCTCAACAAAACGCTCCTTAGTAAGCCTATGCAGCCTACAAAGCATACGATCCTCAACGGCGCTATTATGTAGGAATATACCTCCATAGCCTCCGATAAAATTCTCAATTTTTCGCCCCCCTGGGCGAACTTCTAAATCATATGTCGGTTCCTCGCGTCCAGTATCAACAACTTCTAAAACCTCATCCCACGCCAAATCACCTATGACAAACCTCTTAACAAGCTTTGCCTCATGGGTTTCTTTTATATAATCAGGCAAAGCTTCTGACATCCTAGTTAACGCCTGCCTTTTTATTCTATCATGATAGCCTATTTCAATTTCAGCTAAGCAAGAACGGGATATCACGCCATTGAGAAGGAGAGAGAAAGCCCTTTGAGAAAGCCGAGTTTTCTCACGAATTTTCTTGACAAGCTCTTTAACAGCAGCACTCGGAACATTATCGAAAAGTCCACCCCTCTTTGGAACTGTAATATAGTTCGCCTTTTCGGCGCGATTAGCCCTAACTATCCTGCCGAGGATTAGCATAAGGTACATTTCATCTGAAGGTAAGTACTCGCTAACGGTTCCGGCGACGATTTCGCCTCTTTTCATGCTCAAGTAGCCGTCACCGGCAAAATATCCATCCATAAAAGCTTTCACACAGTTTGGAGGCAGATTGAATATTACTGATGGAATCCGCTTTTCATGGGAATTCAAGCCTATTTTAAGGCTGGCTAAAAGCCTTGCAAACATTGCGGAGTTTAACACAACAACTTTTCCATTATAAGTAGCCCTAATGCCTATTTTCTCAGCTGCAGCCTTAACCCTTGCAGCATATGCCTCGTTTTTTGTTCCCAGCCTAACGTATCTCCCCTCATGTATATCACCCTCAGCTAAATAGAATCCTAAGAGCCAAGCGAAGTCCTCGTCAAAGTTGATAGTTACTGGGAAACTTTTTCCTCTAGGTAGCTTTAGCACGGCGTCGGATGGCAAGAATGAAAGGTTTGGATCAAGTTTCGCATAAAAATCTAAGGGAATTATTGAATTTTTCTTCCAATAACATACAGTTGTGTAAGGTTTGTTTATTTGTCTGCTGAATGCTCTGAGAGAAGATGACCCGGCCAGACACTTTTGAATGCCATTGAATTTTACGAAGACTCCAGCTGACATGCCAGTCTTGAGGAGTAAACGGGCTACATTCAGCTTCGTTAGCGGTTCAGGCGCAGGAGGTATCCTTCTCGGGATGACGACG
>JAWCTJ010000059.1:0-8446 GCA_038868255.1 Bathyarchaeia archaeon | reverse complement strand
CGCATATTTAAGGTGGATATTAACTATCCACAAGATTTTCTCTCTACTGAATCCAGAAAAGCAGAAGTAGGAGCTTAACCGCCTTAGGCGGTTAGCTTATAAGTTAACCTAACAGTGCTTTTATCTAAGGGTTCAGGGAAATAGCCAATAAGATGATTTTAATGGTGCTGATGGAGAAGTACGGCCCTCCAAAGGAAATGTGGCCGGAATTCAAGCTGGATCTTCCTGAGGCTAAAAATTGGCCAGCTAAGCTTAACATTACTGAGATGCTTATCGACAAGAACATTTTTAGAGGCATGGGGGAGAAAACAGCCATTCTTCACGAGGATCAAAGGATAACTTTTAACCAGCTTAGAAGCATGGTGGACAGCTTCGGCAGCGCTCTGAAATTCTTAGGCGTAGAGCCCCAGGACAGGGTTATTATTAGGCTACCAAATACACCAGAGTTCGTCGTAAGCCACTTAGCGGTTCAGAAAATCGGAGCCGTCAGCGTCCCCGCTTTTCCACTTTATAAAGCTGGAGAAATCGAATACATAGCCAACAACTGTGAAGCAAAAATCGTCATTACAGCCCACGATTCAGCCGGAGAGGTTGTGGAAACGAGGGGTCGACTTCAAACCGTCAAGCACATCATACTAGTAGGAGATGACGCTAAAAATGATAAATGCAATCTAAAATTCAGCAGGTTGATTCAGGAATTTAGTGATTCAAGGTTAAATGCAACCCGCATGGATCTGGATGATGTTTCTCTCCTCCTATACACTTCGGGAACTACTGGCCTCCCTAAGGGATGCATACACACTCAAAGGGATTACCTAGCTATTGGAGAGTGCTATTTCAAGAGGGTTCTATTGCTTAATGAGAACGATGTCTGCGGAGGCCCGGCAAGTTTAGCCTTCGCCTTCGGTCATGGGATGCTTTTATCGCTTTATTTCGGTGGAGCTATATCCCTTTATGGAAACAGGAAGTTCGAACCAACACACATGTTTGGGCTAATTGAAAAGCATGGAATAACAGTGCTTTTCGCTGTGCCATCCGCGTATAAAGCCATGCTTACACGCAGAAGTGAAGGCGATAGACATAAATTCAGTTGCCTCAGAACCTGCATCAGCGCAGGTGAACATCTTTCACCATCACTCTATACTGAGATAAGGCAGTTTTTCGGATGTGAAGTTCTAAACGGCATAGGTACAACGGAGCTTCTACACATTTTCATCTCCGCCAGATTTGGAAGTGTAAAACCAGGCTCATTGGGAACACCGGTTCCCTATTATGACGTGAGAATCGTGAATGATGAGGGTGTGGAATTGCCGCCGAGCAAGGTGGGATACTTGGCTGTTAAAGGCCCTGTGGGTGCAAGGTATTGGAGGAGAAATGATGAACAGGCAAAATACGTTAAATATGGGTTCAATTACACCGGCGACTTGGCATATAAGGATGAGGATGGTTTTTTCTGGTTTATGGGAAGAGACGATGACTTAATAAAGACCGCGGGGTATAGGGTTTCACCACAAGAAGTTGAAGACATACTGTCCAGACACCCGGCGGTTTTCGAGGCTGCCGTTATAGGTAAACCGGATCCTGAGCGGGGACAGATAGTGAAAGCCTTCGTTGTTCTCAAACCAGGTGTTAATCCATGCTCCGCACTATATAATGAGTTGATCAGCTTCGTAAGGAGTTACCTAGCGCCTTACAAGACGCCAAGGGAGATAGAGTTCGCGGATAGTCTGCCTAAAACCCTCACGGGAAAGGTTAAAAGGAAGGAGCTGCTTTCCAAGGAAAACCAAAAAGGCATGTAAACGGTTCAACAGCCCTGCGTAAGCTAGCGTTCTCTCCTGCCTTGAATGTATTCTTCGACCCATTCTTTGGCTACAGGGTCCGGAGCCTGCACTGGCGGATGCTTAAAGGAGTAGGCGCATATGCTTATCAGGGGGCCGGCTATTCTGCGGTCCAACGCCAGCTTCACAGCCCTTATTACATCAATGACCACCCCAGCGCTGTTCGGGGAATCCTCAACCTCCAGCTTCGCCGTTATGATCAAGGGCAAATTGCCGAATTTTCTCCCCTTTAGCGTTATGTAACATATTTTCTTGTCTCCTAGGAAGGGCACGTAGTCCGAGGGTCCTATTCTTGTGGGAATCTCGTAGGGGACAAGGCTAGTCACCGCCTCAGTCTTGCTTATGCGCTTTGTTTTCAACCTTTCCTCAACAGTCATGTTTAGAAAGTCCGTGTTTCCGCCTAGATTTAGCTGGTAAGTTTCGTCCACTATCACGCCTCTATCTATGCAGAGTTTGACAAGGGTTCTATGGAGGATTGTGGCGCCAAGCTGGCTTTTAATGTCGTCGCCGGCCACGGGAAGTCCTCTTTCCTCGAATTTTCTGCTCCAAACAGGGTCGGAGGCTATGAACTCGGGTATGCAGTTTACGAAGGCACATCCTGCATCCAGGGCGGCTTGGGCATAAAACCTCGTGGCGTTATAGCTTCCTACAGGTAAATAATTTACTAGAATTTCAGCGCCTGACTCCTTTAGAACCTCAACAACATCCGCCGGCTTAGTTTCACTTTCATCGTAAATGTTGAAGGGCTCTTTCATATGGTCTGCAACACCGTCAAGAATCGGGCCGGGCTTAACCTCAACGCCAAGTTTAGGCACGTCTGCGAATTTTGCACAGCAATTGGGCTTAGCAAATATTGCTTCAGCCAAGTCCTTTCCGATTTTACGTTTATCCACCTCGAAAGCTGCTACGAACTTTATGTCCCGAATGTGGTAGCCGCCGAAATTAACATGCATGAGGCCGGGAACAACCTCGTTTTCATCTGCATTTTTGTAGTATTCTACGCCCTGAACCAGGGCTGAGGCGCAGTTGCCGACGCCCACTATTGCAACGCGGATTTCAGCCAACACTGCATCCCTTCACATAGTGTTGTTGAATGGTTATGATGGACTGCTCTTTAACTTTTCCGATTCAGCAACAATTAATTAATAAGGGAAAACCGAAAGAATAATGCTTGAAGGATAGTGCGTTGATGGATGAGCGAGAATAATGTGGACATCAGGTTTGAACCCTTCAAGGAAATCGTGATCATGGAGCGCAACTTTTTCTCATCCCCAGAGGAAATCGCCAGGTTCACGTCCATAATCGCGGGAGGCAAAACCGCTGGGCTTTACTGGGCAGATGGCGTTGTTTTCATATATTTCCCACTTCCAGCCACGACTGAAACAGCAACAAGGGAGCTTGTAGAGAAGAAGAGGGTTTACTGGACCTTCTTGGGATATGCAATGATGCCCAAGTATCAGCCCCTAATAGAGACTAAGGAGAAAATAATCGTTCCCATAATAGACGTATCCTCAAACCCGATGTTCAGAAAAGTTGCCGGATGGCTGAAGGAACAGGCTACAGGCTAGTTAAAGCCTCCTAAACATGGCAGAAGCAAATAGGCTTTATTCAGGAAATTTTAAGAGCATAATTGATGGGGCGCTGTGTGGTGGATCCATTGATAGGGGATTCTTTTGCTCTCACAATTACTATGGGTTTATGAGGAGTGTTCTCAAGCATTTCCCAGCTTACACCAGTCAAATCCACGTTGAAGGTTTCAGCCATGTCCCATACGGTTCCTCCAGCACCATGTCCTCTTACGCGGTTGGCAAAATACGCCACCTTCAAAGCCTCTTTGATGGAAATTTTGCACCCGGCTAAGGCAAGCGGTGTTGCCCACCTCTTAAGCCTGAACATCCTGCCTGCAACGTAGGCCAGAAAACCCCCCATGGAATGTATACCCCTCATGGGCCTAGGCCGATAGGTGAAATAGAAGTTTCTGAAAGAGAAGGTGGTATCCGTGTCAACAATCATCACATTAACATGCTTCCCCAATTTTATCCAGATTTCTCCATGTATCCTTTCAGCTAGAGCCTCCGCATCTTCCAGAGGCAGACTGACATAGGAGTAGGGAAGGTTGCTGCCGTCTATGCCGCCCTCAGAACCGAACATCAGCGCCTGCAGTAGCCCGCTATACTGAAGAGCAACCTGCTTATGACGGCTTCCAAGTTGGCGAGGATACTCACGTAAGTCCTTAATGAGACGGCTGTTTAGACAGCAGATGGGGCCAAGTATGTAGCCCCAGACGATTGGCATCCAGACTTCAGCGATAAACCTTGCATTCAACCCTGGCTTAACTTTGCTTTCATCAATAATCCTCCCGAGAGCTATGGACAAAGCCTTCTCAGATATTACAAGAAAATCTCCATCAGATACCTTATCCCTGATGGCTGCAACTATCTCGCTTAAATAGTTGGTTCCGGGACGCCAGTAGCTTGTGACGATGGCCAGCGCTTTATACTTCGCCATTAAACATCACTAAAGAATCCTCATGAATCCTTATAGAGGCTTTCCACAGCAATATCTTGGAGGCGCAATGCTTGGCAAGATTAAGAAAACCAGTTGACTATATTAGCGAGCTCACCTCAAGCAGCATAGAGAAAAGAAGGGCAATAGGCAAACTTCTTCAGGCCAGTTATGAAGGGTGGAAGAGAACTCTGGCGCTTGAAGACTTCTTAGACTTCATTGATATTATAAAAAGAAATAAGGCGGATATAGGTGCCGCCCAATTCTTCGGCAAGTTCAGGGCATATGCGTTTGAAGAATATATTTACAGTTTGCTTCAAAGAAAAGCTGGAATCCCAACTTGCATGGGCATATTTTGGGGAGAAAAATGCCTTATGGAAAGTGGAAAACCCTATGCCATGGAGTTTGATGTTTCAATTGGAAGCAGAATAGGCGAATTCATCGATCCTTTCCTGGTTTGTGAGGCGAAGGTGGAGCTGGATTCCGCAAGGCTGAAAATAGCCGCAGCTTCTTTCGCGATTCTTAAGCATCGAAAGCCAGAGGTAAAATGCATTTTGGTGTACATAATTAAGGAGGTGGATGACGCTCTCCTATGGCTGGTCAAACAATGGGTTGACGCGGCCTTTCAGCTGAGCCCTAAAAATAATCAGGTTAGAGAGTTCGTGGAATACGTCAACGGAATTCTTGGTTAAAAAGTTATTTATTATCTCAAATATTTTCTCGGGTTTCTCTTGAACTCTTCCTCGCATATTTTGGAGCAGAAGTATACTGTGCGGCCTCCATATTCGATTTTGCTGTAGGCCGTTTCAGGGTCAATCTTCATTTTGCATACGGGATCGGTAACAAGGGTTTTCTTCGCCAAAGCCTTCACCTCCTCAGATTCATATTTTCTAAGAGTCTGACTGTTCAGGGCTACAATAACCGTGCTAAGGGACATTATTATGGCGCCCACTGCTGGTGGGAGCATAACTCCTAGAGGCGATAGGACCCCTGCGGCTATGGGTATCGTCACCATGTTGTAGCCCGCTGCCCACCAGAGGTTCTGCACCATTTTCGAATAGGTTTTCAAGGATATTTCTACAGCCTTCACCACATCCCTCGGGTCATTCCTAACAAGGATTACGTCCGCGCTTTCTATGGCCACATCTGTGCCGGCGCCGATGGCTATGCCAACATCAGCGGTGACTAGGGCGGGAGCATCATTAACGCCGTCACCGACCATTGCAACCCTGTGGCCTTCCTCCATCAGGAGTCTTATTTTCTCAGCTTTCTGGTCTGGGAGAACACGTGCGAAGTAACTGTCTATCTCGAGCTCCTGTGCAACCCATCGGGCCACTTCCTCGGAGTCCCCGGTAAGCATGTAAACCTTCAACCCGCGTTCCTTCAACTTCCTGACAGCCTCACGGGACTCAGCCCTAACAGTGTCGGCTAAGGCAAAGGCGCCTGCTAGTTTCCCGTTGACAGCCGCGAACACGACTGTTTTACCTTGCTCCTGCAGTGCTGCTATCCCGGGGTCATCAACCTTAATTTTCAACTCTTCAAGAAGGTTTATGCTTCCAACGTAAACTTCCTTTCTGCCTATCTTTCCATAGGCGCCTTTTCCAGGTAACGCCTTGAAAGCCCGTGCTTTAGGTATCTTTATGCCCTTTGCTTTTGCGTACTCAACTATGGCCTTTGCCACTGCATGTTCAGAGTTCACCTCAACGCCCGCCGCCAACCTGAGAAGCTCAGTTTCCTTAATGAAGGAGACAACGTCGCTTACGCCGAATTTTCCAACGGTCAAGGTGCCTGTCTTGTCGAATACAACGATGTTAACTGCTCTGAGCATTTCGAAGGCGCGTCTGTCCCTTATGAGGATCCCGTTTTTGGCGGTGATGGATGTGGATAGCGCCACAACGAGGGGTATTGCTAGGCCAAGGGCGTGTGGACATGCGATGACAAGCACAGTTACAGCTCTTTCAAGTGCGAAGTAGGGGCCTGATGAGAAAGACCAGACCATGAAGGAGATTATGCCAGCGCCTAGGGCTACATAGAACAGGAGACCAGCGGCCTTATTTGCCAGGTCCTGTGTTCTGGTCCGGCTGCGCTGAGCTTGCTCCACGAGCCTTATGACCTGCGAAAGATAGGTTTCCTCTCCTGTTTTCTCTATGCGAACCTTAAGGAGACCCTCTCCATTTACGGCGCCGCCAACAACCCATTCTCCAGCTTTTTTGCCCACGGGTTTTGATTCTCCGGTGAGGAGGGCTTCATTAACATGGGAATCGCCTCCAACAACAACCCCATCGGAGGGAATTTTCTCTCCGGGACGCACAAGCACAACATCGCCTTTCTTAAGCTGTGAAACCGGGACATCCACGGTTTCATCACCCACTATCAGATGGGCGATTGTAGGCATTATGCGGACCAGTTCCTCAAGGGCCATAGACGCGCCGAGCACGCTTTTTGCCTCAATCCAATGTCCAAGAAGCATGATGTCGATTAGTGTGGCTAGCTCCCAGAAGAAGTCCATCCCGCCGAAAAGCAATGCTGCTCCAAGGGAGTAAAATAGAGCCACGGATATCGCGGTTCCAACAAGCGTCATCATGCCTGGCTGTTTAGCTTTAACCTCCTGCCACAGGCCCTTCAGGAAGGGCTTTCCGCCGTAAATGTAGAGAATTATTGATAGGAAGGATAGAAGCAGCTTCTGATAGGGGATCCGGATCCACTGAAGCCCGAACCACATTTGAATCATTTCAGAAAGAACCATTATGGGGACGGTGAGCACCAGCGAGATCCAGAATCTACGCTTGAACTCCTCCGCATGGTGGGCATGGTGATGATGGGCGCTCAACAGGTTACACCTACTCTTTAAGTTTCTCCAAAATTATCGCTGGACAAATCTTTTTTATACCCTCTATCTTGCCGATTTTTTCGGAGAGTATCCTCGTGAGTTCCCTTCCATCTCTTGTCCATATTTCAGTCATTATCATGTGATCGCCGGTTGATGTGGCCACGTATTTCACCTCAGGGATCTCACATAATTTTTGGGAAACCTCCAGTAGCCTTGATGGATCTACATCCACTCCTACTATGGCTATTGTTTTCAAGCCTATTTTTGAGGGTTCAACTATAACTGTGAACCTTCTTATAACGCCCTCACGCATAAGTTTCTCCACTCTTTTACGCACTGTGGACTCGCTTACGCTAAGCCTCCTAGCAATTTCTGTGAAGGGCATGCTGGCGTCCTCCTGTAGAAGCTTCAGTATAGCTAAATCTGTTTTGTCAACCATGCTTTATCCTTCTCGTCCGATTTTCACATCTACCAGCATATTTTCATCCGAAATTCGTACATAACTCTTTTAAGTTAGGATAAACTAATAAGGTTATCGGAAAAATTTGGAGGAAAATATTATGAGAAAAATGACTGAGAAGAATTTGGAGGAAGCCTTCGCAGGCGAAAGCCAAGCACACATGCGTTATCTGATTTTTGCGGAGAAGGCTGAAGAGGAAGGCTTTCCAAATGTTGCCAGACTCTTTAGGGCAATAGCCTACGCTGAGCATGTCCACGCCAAAAACCACTATGGCACTTTGGGAATGATTCGAGAATCAGCTGAAAACTTGCAGATTGCTATAGAAGGCGAAACTCACGAGGTAGAAGAGATGTACCCGGCGTATAGCGCCGTGGCTAAATTGCAAGGGGAAAAGGGAGCTCAAAAGGTTATGGAGTGGGCTCTGCAGGCAGAGAAAATCCATGCAGGCATGTATCAGAAAGCCAAGCAGGCCGTGGAAAGCGGAAAAGACATCAAAATCGGGCCAATCTACATATGCAGGCTATGTGGATACACTGTAGAGGGCGAGGCGCCTGATCGATGTCCAGTGTGCGGAGCACCTAAGGAGAAATTCCAAAAATTCTAAAAGGAGATATGCTGCATAGTTTAATTTGAGGGGGTGAGAGGAGAATGCCGCAGAAACTTCAATCTACAGCCAAACTAGTTAAAGACATGGTGATAATGGTTGATAACGGCAGAACCCACAGCGTATGTTTAGATTTACCGCCAGAACTTGGAACAGATAAGGGTCCAACAGCCCTTGAACTTGCGGTTATGAGCTACGCAGGATGCTTC
>JAWCTJ010000058.1:0-8501 GCA_038868255.1 Bathyarchaeia archaeon | reverse complement strand
CGGAGACATCCACGCAGACAACCGCGGGATCACTTAGTTTCCCGCCAAGTAGGGGTGCAACGGCCCTTATTAATATGCCTGCTGCCATAACCCCTACAATCGCGTCAAACTCGCTGAAAATATGCTTAATTTCCTCGCTGAAATGCTTCTGCATGGCTTCTTCACCTCTGCTTGCATATTTTTTAGGGGCGAAGATTTTGCAGTTTATCCCAGAATTTTTAAGGGCTTTCTCTATTCTATGCGCTGTTCCTGAACCTAGTGCAGTTACGTAAATTATGGCTACACCTCTTTCAAACACTTATTTTCCCCTTCTGAAGGCATGGGTGAATTTCGGATCATAGAGTTTTGAGCGATCATAAAATTTGGGCTCCAGAAACTCGCCTACAAGGATAAGCGCCGTGCTTCTCACACCCTCCGCCTTAACCTTTTCAGCGATATTTGCAAGCGTACCCCTGATTATCTTCTGTTCAGGCCATGAAGCCTTATACACAACCGCAACAGGCGTGTCCGGTGAGTAACCTCCAAGCTGCAGCTTCTCCGCAACGGCCTCAACGGATTGGATTCCCAGAAAAATAGCCATGGTGGCTCCATGCCTAGCTAACTCCACGAGATTATCCGCTTCGGTCACCGGCGTCCTGCCCTCAGGCCTTGTAACAATCACTGTCTGGCTTACTCCTGGAAGCGTCAGCTCCCTTTTTAAGGATGCAGCCGCGGCCTGTAAACTGCTTACGCCGGGAATCACCTCATATTCTACGCGTTCCATCTCCAAGGCATCCATAAGCTCCTTTATTGCTCCATAGAAACTTGGATCTCCGTCGTGAAGGCGCACTACAGTTTTGCCGTTCCTTGCCGCTTCAACAATTTTTTGGACAATTTCCTCCATGCTCATTTTTGCACTGTCATGGAGCTCAGCGTCATCCTTAGCATACTTTAGAATTTCAGGGTTAAGAAGAGATCCTGTGTAAATAACTACATCCGCCTTCCTTAGGATCTCCATGCCTTTCAGCGTTATAAGACTTGGATCTCCAGGTCCGGCGCCGACG
Organism: Bathyarchaeia archaeon; assembly: GCA_038868255.1. GTDB lineage: Archaea > Thermoproteota > Bathyarchaeia > Bathyarchaeales > Bathycorpusculaceae > DRVV01. Next base: position 7,458 of record JAWCTJ010000058.1, on the reverse strand, counting down.
ATATAGACCTTTCCACGCTTGTTCATGATCTAACCCTCTTCACCATCAACGTTGAGAAGTATGCGTCTTCCACATCCCACCGGTGCAACTCCACGAGGCTTCCAACTTTTACTTCCTCCTGAGCTGTGCCATAGCCTTTCACCCTCACTACAATAGCGCTTTCATCAAAACCGCACTCTTTAAGATCCCTGGCCAAAGCATCTAATTTTTCCACGCCTTTTATGAAGATGATGGTGTCGGCGTGCTTGACTAGTTCCCTAAACTTCTCTGGTTCTGCTGTTGAGGGAATTAATGCAACAGTTTCGTCATCCTCAGCTATCGGCGTCTTCGATGCAGCTGCGCATGCGGTTAAGGATGTAACCCCTGGAATAACCTCTACATCCGCTTCTGGAAGCTTTTCCGTGATCTTCCTATACGTGTAGATGAATGTGCTGTACAGCATTGGATCACCCATTGTTATGAAAGCTACATTCTTTCCTTCTCGAAGCCTAGATGCTATGGCCTCTGAATTTCTTTCCCAGAAAGCCTCTAGGACTCCCAAATCTCTGATCATGGGATAAATCAGTTCAACAATTTCATGTTTTTTCCCTGCATCCTGGAGAAGCGGCCTAACAACCTCAAGCGCTTGACTGGGTCTGTCAGCCCGTGCCTTAGGAGCGCAGATAACATCAACAGCCCTCAAAATCCTATAGGTCTTTAACGTTACAAGTTCAGGGTCTCCAGGTCCAACTCCAACGCCATAAAGCTTACCAACCATGCTAATCTTCCCCCCTTTATGGCTTCATGGCGGATATTATAGTTACGGGGTTTCTAGCTAGCATCATAACCCCTGCATCCGTGAATCTGCCCCTGGCCACGGAAACATTCACCACGTCCAAGTTCACTAGGCCAAGCTCCTTCATGACCTTCACGGTTTCGTATGCCGTTTCTAGTGTAATAGCGTTAACTACCAGTCTACCGCCGACCTTAAGCTTACCATGGGAGGCTTTTAGAACGTCAGCTATGGAGCGGCTTCCTCCAATTATTACAGCGTCTACCTGGGGAAGCGATTGCATCGCCTCTGGAGCTCTTCCCTTTATAAGCTGAATTATATCTTGGACACCGAATTTGGCGGCGTTCTTGGCTGTAGTCCTCACGGCTTCCTCATCATCGTCTATGGCGAAAACTTTTCCTTTTCGACCCACCTGTAATGCAGCCTCAACTGTTATGCTTCCCACCCCGCAGCCCACGTCAACGATGCAGTCGCCCTCCCTCAACCTGGCCTTAGATAGCGTTATAACCCTTATTTCCTCCTTTGTGGGTCCTGGAACCTTGTCACTTGTTATGAAAAGCTCGTCAGGTATTCCTGGAGTTTTATAAATCCAGATCATTCCTTTCTCTCCACAGGGATGATTACCATTACGCAGAGGTTTCCCGGATCTTGTGGAGGCATATTCTGCAATGTGCCCCGGGACACCTTTTCATCTTCAAGGGTGAGGTTTTCGCATATGAAAACCTGAGTTTCCCCTTTCACTCCCTGGCTTATTAGGTAACTGGCAATGTCTTTAGGCATGAAGCCCCTGGGGTCAGGCAGAATTATAGCTGTTTTCCCGCTTTTAACAGCCTCAAGAAGCCTTTTCTTTCTGTGCTCATCAGCGCCTTCATGAAAGCTTATCAGAACAGCTTCATCCCAGCTTATCCTAAGACGCGCCGCGCAAACTTGTACAGCGCTTATTCCCGGAGTAATCTCTAAGTCAACATTCTCTCCGAGGAATTTTTTGACTGCCCCGAGGAGTCCAGCGAACCCCGGGTCTCCGGTGGATATGAAAGCGACGCTTATACCTTTTTCCGCGCATTCCACAGCGTGTTTTACTGTTTGTTTGAAGTTTCTAGCTGTTAAAGTTAAAGCTTCACCTTTTATGTCACCTCTAAATAGCTCGATAGCTCTTTCTGATCCAACCACCAGCTGGGCTTTTTGGACGATTCTTCTAGCTATAGGCGTGACATATTCCGGGGAACCTGGACCCGCGCCTACTATATGGATTTTCGCCATTTCTCCACGCACTCAGCTTTTCCGCTTACCCCCAAAACTTCCCCCTTAAGGGACACTATTAATACGCTTATTTCCGCTTTCCCCTTAACCTTCTCTAAACAGCGGAGGCGCACCTTCTCTGCGATGGCGTCAAAAGTTTGCCTTACAAGGTTTGCCTCCTTAAGCCATTTAATGACTTCTTCAGCCGTGTTTGAAGCCAGTATCCTGGCTATAAGTTGACTGCTGGCGCCGCAGGCTCCAGCATACGCGGCTATAACCTCCATCCTTGCATCAGCTACCTTATGATGAGTGTTAAAGACCCCGGCGGCTAACTTAACAAGCTTTCCAGCATGCCCAAGTAGGACGATGTTTCTGGCGCCCCTTTCAACGGCCTTTCGAAGCATGTAGCCCACAAAGTCACCGGTCTGAACCACTATCTCGTCAGGAACATTAAACAGTTGCTTAGCGATTTTTGCGCCGATGTTTCCTGGAACAAGAAATATGTAATCGCGACCGCTGGACACTGCAATTTCAATCTGCGGCAGGAGGGATCTTCTATAAGCCTCAAGCGAGTAGGGCTTCACTATTCCCGCCGTTCCAAGTATGGATATGCCGCCAATTATGCCCAGCTTTGGATTAAGCGTTTTTTCCGCAACCTCTTCTCCGCCAGGAACTTCAATGAGGACTTCAACGCCTCTGCCCTGTGGGATGACCTCCATTACAGCGTTCTCTATCATAATTCTGGGTACAGGATTTATGGCTGGCTCCCCAACGGGAACAGCCAGCCCAGGCTTTGTAACCCTGCCCACGCCCTCCCCACCCTTGATCATAACTTTGCCGTCGCCGGTGAGCTTCACCGTAGCGTAAATTCTAAGCCCATCAGTGATATCCGCGTCGTCACCCGCATCCTTAACAACCCAAGCAACAGCCTTATCATTATCTAGCTTTCTACATCCCTCAATAGGCACTTCAAGACGCAGCCCAATAGGCGTTGGTACTCCCACATGATCTACAGGTTTATCAATCAGCGTTAGCACAGCTGCTTTTGCCGCGGCTGCAGCGCATGCGCCGGTGGAAATCCCATACCTTAGAAACTTCAACTCTCAATCCTCAAGTGGCTGTTTTGCCATCCACAAGTGTTAGCAGCGCATTGAACATGGCCACGGCTACGGGGCTGCCGCCTTTAGGACCGCGAACTGTTATGTAGGGGATAGAAAGCCCCATAACCGCTTCCTTTGCTTCAGCAGCTCCTATAAAGCCCACAGGCGCCGCGATTATGAGCGCCGGCTTCGCATAGCCCTCTTTGACAGCTTGAACAAGCTCGAAAGTCGCCGTAGGCGAGTTTCCAATGAGCACTATTCCCCCATCCAACCCCTCTTCTACGGCTAGCCGCATAGCAGCTGCCGTACGTGTTATGCCCCTTTCTCGGGCTATCCTTAGGGCTCGTTCATCATCAACATAGCACTTAACCTTCACGCCATATTTCCTAAGCTTCGTCATGTTCACCCCGGCCATGACCATTTTCACGTCAACCACAACCTTTACCCCTGACTTTATCGCCTTTACACCCTCCTCAACGGCTCCGTCGCTGACGACTATGAGCTTGGCAAACTCAGGATCAGCTGTGGCATGCACAACTCTTTCAATTATTCTTACATGCTCTGCGGGGAGTCCCTTCAGGGAATCTCCAATGATCTCTCTGATCCTCTGCATGCTCATCTCGAAGAGAGTGCTTGAGGCTGGTATGTTGTAGGCGTCTAATGGCTGTTTGTAATCTGGTTCATCTCCCAAGGTCTTCAAGGCTTTCTCCTCTATTATTTCAGCTATTCTCCAATCAGGACCTAAGGGGTCACTGTATATTATTTCTAGCCCATTTTTCCATGCGGCGCGTTCACCATCTTTCAATCCAAGAATTTTCGGGATGTCCTCAGTTGTATGGCTCCCAGCCGCCATAAAAACAGGTATAAATATAATCCTTCTAACTCCACGTTGGGTCATGAGCTGGACAGCTTCCTGTATTGTCGGCTTATTTATTATCATAAAGGCGGTTTCAACAATTTTGAACTTGGATCTGGCGCGTATTATCTCCGCTAATTTTTCCAGGCTTTCCTTATGCTGGGGATTTCTACTTCCATGTCCAATAAGAACCAATCCAACATTATTCATTGGCGCCGCTCCACTCTAGTAGGCTTAATTCTTCCATACCGAATAGCTTAGCCGTTTCCTCTATAAGCTGTCTATCACCGTTGGATGCAGCTGCCTTAAGATTCTCAACCATGGGCATTAGAACCCTCTTAAGAATTATCCTTGTTAAGTCGTCGATTATTCTGCGCTCCCTTTCATCAAGCTCATTAAGCATGTTAAATGCTTTGGACAACTCTTCCCTGCGCATCTCTTCAGAGCGGGAGACAATCTGGGAGATCAAATCTCTGATACACTGCTCCCTGAGCTCCTTATACAGTTGAGGAAGCTCTTCCTCAATTATTTCTGCAGCTTTCTCAGCGCTTTTCTGCCTCTCAGTTAAGCTCCGCTCAACTATGGCTTGAAAATCATCAATATCGTAGAGCATAACCCCATCTAACTCCGCAATGGATTCCTCCACGTTTCTCGGGTTTGAAATATCAATTATTAGAAGGCGATTTCCACGGCGATTCTCAAGAATCCTGCAGACAGTATCCTTTGTAAGTATATAATGAGGTGCTCCTGTGGCGCAGATAACCACATCAGCTTCCACAAGGGCCTCTTCAAGCTTGTCAAACCTAAGGGCTTTTCCCGAGATGTCCTCAGCAAGCTTAACAGCTCTTTCATAGGTTCTATTTGCAATGAATATGGTGTTGGGTTTGCTGCGGGCAAGAGCCTTAGCTACACATGTTCCCATTTCTCCGGCGCCTATCACAAGCACATTCTTCCCGCAAAGTCCCCCCATCAGCTCTTCAGCCAATTTAACCGATACAGAACCGAAGGAGGCTGCTCCCCTGCTTATTTCAGTCTCGCTTCGAACACGCTTTCCAACACTTACAGCTTTCCTAAAGACTGCTCCGAGGATTGGACCTGCAGCACCATGAGATTCTGCTTGGAGATATGCATCCCAAACTTGGCCAAGAATCTCGTTCTCGCCAATAACCATTGAGTCAAGTCCTGAAGCAACTTCCAGAATATGTTTAAGCGCATCATGATTCATTGAAATCTCAATGGCTTTTATGGCTTCCTCCATCATGGCTCCCGCTCTATTGGCTAAATATTCCTTCAAGCTTTTGGCAGCAGTTTTTCCGCAGGCGCTCACCGCGTAGAGCTCTACGCGGTTACATGTCTGCAGGATGACGCACTCGCAAATGCCGTCTAGGGCCATCATCTCCTTGTAGGCTCTGCCTTTATCCTTGAAGGCTACGGCTTCCAGAAGTGGGACACGAGCTTTCTTGTATGTAATTCTGACGTTTAATATGTCGAAGGAGCGTGTTGTAAGCGTCATGGATGGATAGCCCGTCCAATCAACTTAAATAACGCGAGCGTAATATAAGCCTATTGCGACCCCACAACGAGGGTGACAGTTATCCGAAGTAAATATCGAATAGGGCTTGTTTATGTTCCAGGTTCCCTTCCAAGTTTTGAGGAGTTTGGCTTTTTACCCACAGACCTGGTAACTAAAAACGGTCGTGTAAAGGGCAAGCCGGCCTCGGAAGTTCTTGACATGCTGATAATTCCCGGGGGAAGCCTCGTTGAATCCGGGTGTATAGGCAAAAGTTTATCACATGAGATAATCCGCATGGCAGAAACTGGAAAACTTGTACTTGGAGTATGCGCCGGCTTCCAGGTTCTTGCAAGATGTACAGACGTAGGACGGCTTTCTCCAACGCCAATATTTAAGAAAGGCCTTGGGCTGATAGATGCGGAATTCTCCCCTCTGGTATGCACCGACCGAGTTACGGCGACGGTTGTGGGAAAAAGCTTCCTGACGGATGATGTGGGCTTAAAGGTTAAGGGATTTCACTGCCACACATATGGCAACATAACTCTGAAAGGAGAAGCCAGATCAGTGCTTATCTCCCATGTTAGAAGGCTGAATTACCGCAATAATCCGAAGGAAATAGTTTCCGGAGCCTCAAACAAGGAAGGAAATGTTGTAGGGGTTCTTTTACATGCCCTGCTGGACGAGAACCCCGCGATTATTGAAGGGATAAGGAATTCGCTGGGCGCGTCGCCGGAGGAGCTTGAAGCCATCAGGAAAGCCAATGCCGCCTTAAGGGCTAAGATAAAAAGCGAGCTTGGGATATCAACTGGAATAAACTTGACATTAAACAATCAGAAAAGTTCATTCCCCTCCTGCCTGCTCTTTACAGCTACAGGAAGCGGCGCTGGAAAAACCTTCATCATCACAGGTGTTGCTGGTGCCCTCAAGAGAAGCGGCGTGGATGTGGGCGTGCTGAAGGTGGGCGGAGACGTAAGGGATATAGTGCCCGCATTCTACCTCATCAAGGAACCTATGAAGCCCTACTCCTCAATAAGAATAGGAGAAAGCGGCTGGAAACCTGTGGAAGAGGCTATTTACATTGCTGGAGCGGACTATAGCTTACTCCTTATCGAGGGCGCCATGGGCGACTTAACGGGACTTCTAAATGAGGGTGGAGAGCATCCCCTATCAACAGCTGAGGTTGCATTAATGGTGAATGCGCCAGTGGTGCTTATTATTGGATGTGACAAGGGAGGAATAGAAGGCGCCATTGCAGACGCGGTCAGCCACATAAAACTGCTAAGAGAACTTGGGGTAAATGTGGCTGGTGTAATACTCAATAAGCTCAGGCTAAGCTACATGACTGATGAGATTAAACGCCTAATAGACCAGGCGTTTAGAAGACTGGATGTAATTCTGCTTGGAGCTATACCGCGCATGGAACTAGAAGATCGTGGAATGACTCCTGAGGTGGAAATAAGATATGAAGATTTCTGTGCAAGAGCCCTCGAAACCGCGGAAAAGTACGTGAACTTAACGGAGCTCTTAAGGCTGGCTAGACCCCCACGCATAACCAAAGTAGACTTTAAAAGTATTGTTTTCAAGTTTAAAGATCTTTTGACCGATGGGTCATGGGTCAAAGGTGACGAAAAACGGTAGAGGAGGATGCATGCTTGCTTGTGGACTTGAAACTCTCCGGCGCGAACATCGTGGTTGTGGGCGGTGGAAAAGAAAGCTATAAGAAAATTCTCAAGCTTCTAGAAGAAGGTCCTAACATAACCGTTTATAGTAGATCCTTTTCATCCGGATTTAAAAGACTTAAGGCTGAGGGCAAAGTTTCCCTCGTTAAGGCTGATGTTAGGGACGTTGAAGCTTTTATCAACAGCCTCAAGCCGAAGCCGGATCTGCTGATAGCAGCTACAGGCGACAGGGGATTCAACGCTGAGTTGGCTTCGAAGGCTAAAGCCGTAGGGTGCATGGTTTATGCCATAGACAACCC
>JAWCTJ010000057.1:0-8620 GCA_038868255.1 Bathyarchaeia archaeon | reverse complement strand
TCCTGCAGATTTTGGCGGAAAGTTATAGCCCAGAACAAGCTGGAAAAATAGCCCGCGCCGCCGTCACCCCTATTGAACCGTTGACAAAGAAGCAAGACGCGCGTGTTCGACAAATCTTGGAGGAGCTTGTACAATGAGAATAGACGTTGTCCACGTGGAAAACATACGTTCACACGTGAAGACGACCGTACCCTTTGCAAGGGGCTTCAACTGCCTTGTGGGTGGTTTGGGATGCGGGAAGTCAAGCATTCTTTATGCCATTGACTTCGCCCTTTTCGGGGATCCCTTGGGGAGGAGCTACGAATACTTGCTTAGGGACGGAGCGGAATCAGGCAAAGTTATTCTTCAGTTCACTCAGAACGGCAAAAGCTACACGTTGACGCGAGCGTTGAAAAGGCGTGGGAAGGGTATAAGCCAAGACTTTGACGAGTTAAAGCTTTTAGAAGGGGAAAAACTCATCGCAAGCGTAAAAAGCGAGGCTGTGGAGGAACAGCTAAAATCCATAACCGGGCTTGAAAAGGGTCTTTTCCGTGAGATAGTATGGGTTAGACAGGAACATCTGAAAGAGCTCTTAGACATAGCTCCAAGAGAAAGACAAAAGCGTCTAGATGAACTCTTCGGGCTTTCAGACTATGAAATTGCATGGAACAACATTGCATCATATCAGAGGGAGTATGATGCTGAAAAGAGAGTTTACGAGAAAGACCCGGATATTGTTGCATTAGATAAGCTGAGCAGAGAGTATAACCGAACAGCGGAAGAGTTCTCCTTACTGGAACTTGAAATACAGAATGTCAATAAGAAGCTCGGAGAAGCTAAAAGATCGTTGGAGGAAGCTGAACGCAGACTAAAGGCCTTGGAGGAGTTGAAAACCTCCATCGACGAACTAAAAAGAAAGGAGTCTGAGCTTAAGGCTAACCTGGTAAATGTAGAGGATGCTTTGGCTTCTATAGCTGAAAAAATAAACACTAAGAAGTTGTCCTTTGAAGGCTTAAGACAGCGTCTCAACATGGTTGAGGCGCAGATTAAAGTCCATAGAGAAAAGCTTAACGAAATCGGAATTTCAGCTGACAAATCGGTTGAGGAATTAAGGCGTCATCTACTAACGTTTGACGAGCAGATGGCAAGCCTAAAAGCCGAACAGGAAGCACTGCTTCGCAATCTACAAGCGGATGAAAGGAGAGTTTCCTCACTTTCGCTGGAAAGTCGCTGTCCGCTATGTCTCCAAACCCTAAACAGCGATTACAAGAACAGACTAGTGCAGACAATAAAAAGGGAAAACACTGAGAGACAAAAGACAATAAGTCACCTTCAATTAGAGATCGAAGAGCTTCAGAAATTAAAGGAGAAGGCCAGCGAAGCCATCTCAAACATTCAGGTGCTTATTCCAAGAATGGAGGAACTTAAAGCCCGGATGGATGAAGAATATAAGGCGTTAACTGAGTTAACGAGGGAATTTGAGGAGAAACAGAGGCTGGAAAATTCCTTAAGAGCTCAACTTGAAAGTTTAAGGATTCAGATAAGCAAATTTAACCTCTCTGAACTTGAAAATGCAAGAAAAAACAGGGAACAGGCATTCAAGCAATATTACATGCTCGATTCGGAGTTCAAAACTATGGAAAGCCGCAAAAGGGATCTTGCAAATCGCATAGAGGAAATTAAGGAGCGAATTGACAATGCCCAGAAAAAGCTTGAACGAGTGGAAAAACTGAAAAAGGCTTTAGAAATCCTTGGAGATATCCGAGATTCCTACAGAAGCATACAACCCAAACTGCGAAGCGAAATCGTGAAGGTGCTGAGAAGTTTTGTCCAGCAAACCCTAGACGACCTTGCTGGCGGAGAGGGTTCTCCAATAAACATAACGATAGACGAAACATATACGCCATACGTACTAAGCGAAAGCGGGGTTGAAAGAGAAGTTGCAAACCTTTCAGGCGGCGAACGAACTCTAGTGGCCTTCGCTTATAGACTTGGCTTAGGTCACTTGATTATGCAGACTAAAATGGGTCGCGGATTAAGTCTTTTACTACTAGACGAACCTACAGAAAGTCTTGGAAGAGAAGATGGCTCGATAGACCGCTTGGCTGAGGCCATCGCGCGTCTTAAATCCATAGAGCAGGTAATATCAGTAACACATAGCGAAGCCTTTGCTGAAAAAGCAGAGCATGTAATAAGGGTTGAGAAGGAAAACGGACAAAGCAGGATTTCAGTTGAAAAATAAGTCTTAGGCGCCCTCTTCCTCAACGAAGTTCTCTAACACACCTATTCCTTCAATTTCGATCGTTATAACGTCGCCTTTCTTTAGGAATTTTGGTTTAGGCTTGAGAGCAAATCCAACCCCGGCAGGAGTACCTGTGGCTATTATATCGCACGGCTCTAACGTCATCACTCGGCTCAAATGATGAACAATCTCGTAGACGTTGAAAACCATATTCTTCGTGCTGGAGTCCTGCCGTAGTTCCCCATTAACCCAAGTGCGAATATGAAGATTCATAGGATCTGGAAGCTGGTTTCCGGTTACGATGCATGGACCAATAGGGGCGAAGGTGTCAAAGCTCTTACCTCTTGTCCACTGTCCATCTTTAAGCTGAATATCCCTTGCTGAAACATCGTTAAGTATGGTATACCCAAATATGTGGGATTTCGCTGCTTCTACAGACACGTTCTTTGCATATGCACCAATGATTATGGCTAATTCAGCTTCATAGTCAAGCTGCTTAACAAAACTTGGCTTGATTATCGGCTCTTTAGGGCCAATTATAGCTGTACTGGGCTTTAGAAATATTACAGGCTCGTCTGGAATAGTTTTGCCTCTATTTGTTATATCCTCTTCAATATGATCAAAATAGTTCAGGCCTAAACAAACTATTTTAGGAGGACGCACAAGTGGAGCCAAGATCGTTACATCTTCGATTGGTAGGGAGGCTTGTTCAATGGCTTTCTCAGGTAAACTATTAAGCGCCGCTTCAAGCTTTTCTACAGTTCCTCCGCTTTTCTTTATGAAACCCTCAATAGTCTTAGGAAAGCAGGGTTTTATGTTCTTAGCAATAGCGGTAAAGCTGATAATCACGTCTTTATCGAATAATGCGCCGTAACCCTCTATGTGTTCATAAAGATACCGAACAAGCTTCATAATAGACCCTTTTAGGACTCTTTGTTTAGAGAGCTCTGATCTATAAGGGTTATCCGGTGGATTTGGACATGATTATGAGTTAAGCGTTTGCCAAGGGTTAGCTTGAGCTGCTGTTCTTTATCGAAGGGAAGGAACAACGTTTAGCGAAACAAATAAAAAACGGAACATTATATTGAGCCCAAGGCTGATTAAATGTCAATTCAGGAAAAGATATCGAAGGCTTTGTCGACGGCAATGCAATACCTTGAAGATGCACTGTCAACGGATAACAAAGATGTGGAAGCTTTGGAGAATGATGTCTGGCATATCGCATCGGAGCTTGAACATGCTCTTCTGCTATTTTCATTAAAATTTGAAGATAACAACCCATCTGAGTGGATATCAAACCTACCGAGGAAGAAGGAGACGCGTGAAACGCTCACTTCAGTATATGAACTGATAAAGCAGTCCATAAATGCATTGACGAAAGGGGATCTTTTAGATGCCTACAGGGAAGCTTACGCTGCGAGACACTATATCTTCTTGCTTCAGGAGGAAGGTTCTAAGAAAAAACGTAAAAGACAAAAAGAGTAGAGGGCTATTCTTCTTCAACTGAGATTTTACGCTCTTTAACGCTTAAGACGTTTTCATCTTTGCTTATAACCCTGAAGTACTCCTTCAATCCGCTTTTATGCAAGAACTTGCGCAGTAGCACTCGCAGATACCTTTTTTGAACTTCGCCCTTTACAAGCAGATTGTCCGCGGATTTTTCCACATCCACGCCTAACTTCTCCGCCAAGAAGCCTGTAAGCTCCTTTATGACATCTTCACCTTCGGTCTTTAGATCAGATATGTCTATTTTTATTTCCATCATTTTACACCTCCCCTTATTCTACAGATATCTCCGTTCTCAGCCCGGCCTCAGGATAGGGGAATACATGGGCACTTTCGGGGCGGAAGCTTACTATAACCTTTTCTCCCATTGTAAACCATTCGCATGTCAATGAGGGCGTGACGACTAAAACGGTGTCTTGATTTTCAAGTTCAACTTCATATCTTATGGTTGTGCCCTCAAAGGTGACCCTCTCTATAACTCCATGAAATAAGTTGGCTTCGCCTTTCCTTCCATATCTCCGAATAGTTAAAGTTTCAGGCTTTATGGCGAGGATAACCCTTTCACCCACGTTCATACCTTTATTTATCGCTTTAACCCTTAATCCTCCTCGCAACTCGATCACAGCTATTTCACTTTTAGCCTCAACAATATACCCTTCAAGGAAGTTCGACCCTCCTATGAAGTTGGCAACGAAAAGATTCTGTGGGTTAGTGTAAAGCTCCTGCGGTGTACCTACTTGCAGTATCTTACCTTTCCTCATCACTGCTATTCTATCGGACATGGCCATAGCCTCTGCTTGATCATGCGTTACATGTATGGCTGTTAATTCCAGATCTTTAGCCATCCTCCTAATTTCATATCTTAACTCGTTTCTGACCTTGGCGTCTAATTGTCCGAGAGGTTCATCAAGAAGCAGAATCTTCGCTCCTGCAGCCAGTGCCCTGGCAACAGCAAGTCTCTGCATCATGCCTCCGCTTAGCTCGTTAGGATAGGCGTCTAAACGCTCATGTAGCCTAACCATCTCTAGAACCTCATGCCCTATCCTTTCCGCCTTTGTCATGTCGTAGCCTTTTATCCTAGGCCCGTAGATCACGTTTTCCCAGACGTTCATGTGCGGGAAAAGCGCGAAGGTTTGAAATACAAATCCAATGTCTCTATCCTCAGGGGGGGCATCATTTACAAGTTTGTCGTCGATGTATATTTCCCCACTATCTGGCTTAATTAGACCTGCAATAAGCCTTAGAAGTGTAGTTTTACCGCACCCGCTTGGCCCAAGAAGGGAAAAGTATTCCTTATCGCGTATGTGGAGGCTGACGCTGTCCACTGCTAAAACATTGCCAAATTTCTTAGTGACGTTTACTAGGCGGACATCAGGCATGAGGCATTTCTACCTCCATTGTTTGGCACACTTTGTGCGTTTTAAACTCCATCATGTTAATATCTTCCTTTACCTCTAACGATAAATCTTAGGGTTAACAGGATTACAAAGGAAATTACTATCAGGAAACCGCAGCCTAAGCCTATTTCTATAGGTGAAACGGGGATTTTTCCCTTAACCCAGTTAACAAGCACTACTGGGGCAGTTTTGAGATCTGTAACAGCTAAAGTAGCCCCAGTTTCACTTACGCTCCTAGTGAAGACGATTATTGCACCGGAGAAAAGTGAATACTTTGTTAACGGAAATATTATTGTCCTAAAGACCCCGAAGGGCTTAGCACCTAAAGTTCGTGAAGCTTCCTCAAGCTCTATGGCTATCCTTTCTATGGCTGCGGACATAGAACGCACGAAGTATGGATATGTTATCGCCATATGCGCAAAAATGAGAAGCCAAATATCCGGCACGTTGGCTAAAGTCTCCTTCCAGAAAAACCTAAGAGAAGCCCCCAGGGCCACTGAGGGGATTATTATTGGAATGTCAACAAGAATGTTAAGGATGGATGAGGACCTGCCCAGTCTCTTCCGAGCGACAACAATGGCCATGGGTAGACCGATTATGATGTCTAGAATTGTTACAATAACTCCTACGGAATATGATCGTGCTATGCTTTCCCAATAATCATTCCACGGTGGTACGCCAGCTAAAGCTTTGGGAAAACTTTCTGTGAACAATGCTTCTATAGCTGGAAGCGCCACAAAAAGGGATGGAATAATCACAATGAAAAAGAATATAACAAGGGTTAAAGTGTTCCTTGTTATTACAGCCTTGGAATAGCTAAGCTTTCTTTCAGTGGTTGGCCATGTCCTTTGAACAGCCAATCTAAACTTGGTTCCTATGAGGCGTACCGCAGCAAATATGATGCATGAAAGGGCTATCAGCAGTATGCTTGCGAACGCAGTGGCACCCTCATACTCTGCCTGGCTGACCAACGGGGGACTGGCAGAGTAGGCGTTTTTCATGTTCTGTATAAACACAGCGCCATTCTCAAAGGCTGTTCCTGCAACCATCATAGTTGCCCCGGTTTCCGAAAGGGACCTTGCAAAGGCCAGCGTAAAAGCAGCTATAATGGAGGGTTTAATGATTTCGAGAGTAACCGTTCTAACAGCGGTGATTGGTGGTGCACCTAAGGTTCTGGCAGCAAGTTCGTATTCCATCTTATAGTCTAGAAGTGCGCCTACAAGCACTCTCACCACCACAGGGAAGGAGAATGCGAAATGAAGGAGAACTACAAGAAGCAGGCCCGGGGATACGAGGGACCCACCAAAAAGGGCAGATAGACCCACGGGGTCACTCCAGAAGAGCAGAAGTGAGTATCCAAGCACTGCTGTAGGCACGATAAAGGGTAAATCTGCAATCGTGTCAAGCACGTTTAACCACTTAGATTTTCCTCTTGCAATGAGCCAAGCCATAGGGAGCCCTGTGACCAGATTAAGGACCGAAACAATTAGCGCTATAACGAGGGAGTTCGCTATTGCTGTAAGGGCGCGAGATACAATTTCACCGTTGCTCAGAATCTCCTGCATGGCTCCGCTTTTTATCACTACACCAAGAAGTGGAGGCAGCAGTATTAATGCAAAAAAGGCGATCAATGCAGACAGGTAGATTCCATGTCTTACGAAAGATTTCGAGGAAAGCCCATCAATGACGATTGTTACTTTTTTCCAATGCAAGGTTTTCAGCCTAAACCAATTCTTAGGCTATTTTTCCTTTTCTCATTAGTGTCTCAGCTGATAAGTTTTCCGCACCTTAAGAGGGCTATTGTATGAGGCTGCAGCGTATTTCCAAGGGTGATCTTTTGTCAGTTCGCCCGTCGTGAGTCACATCATCGCTGCGGAGCTCTATTGACTCTCCAATTCATCATCCAAAACAATGATTTTACAACAAGCTCTTAAGGCTTCCCATAAGCCATATTGCCGTGTAAAAAGTAAAGCTAATCTTCATATGGAAAAATGTGATAGAAATTAGATGAGGATTGAATTATGGACGTTTTTGAGGCTATTAAGGGTAGACGTAGCGTAAGAGCCTACAAGGATAAAGACGTGTCAGCCGAAGTTGTTGAGAAATTAATTGATGCTGCAAGATGGGCGCCCTCAGCGGGAAATATTCAGCCCTGGGAGTTCATAGTGGTTAGAAATCCTGAAACAAAGAGGAAACTAGCTGAAGCAGCTTTAGGTCAGTATTTTATCGAGGAAGCCCCTGTGGTAATTGTAGTATGCGCCAACGAGGTTCGTTCGGCACAAGGCTATGGCATGCGAGGTAAAAGCCTGTATTGCTTACAGGATACAGCTGCAGCCGCACAGAACCTTATATTAGCAGCATACGCGATGGGACTAGGCACATGCTGGGTAGGAGCCTTCAGAGAGGAGGAGGCTAAAAGGATTCTCAAAATGCCTGATGGGGTTAGACCCGTAGCCATAATACCAATTGGATATCCAGCAGAGGCGCCTTTACCGCCTATGAGGAGATCGATTAAACAGATAATTCATTATGAAGGATACTATTAACACTTCTTTTAAAATTAATATATTGCGGGAACCTCCCTAATCATGTGAGGGGCTAGTTTTTGCATTACGCTGAAATTGCAGAAATCTACGAGAAAATCGAAGCTACAACTAAGAGGCTTGAAATGACCGATCTCCTAGTTCAACTGATTAAGAAAACCCCGAAGGACCTCATTGACAAGGTCGTTTACTTGACACAGGGAAAGTTATATCCGGACTTCGTCAACCTTGAGATAGGAGTCGCTGAGAGACTCGCAATCAAGGCCCTCGCTAGAGCTTCAGGATGGCCTGAAGAGAAAATTGAGGGAGATATAAAACAGAGCGGTGACATTGGAGAAACAGCCCAAAAGTTCATTGAAACGAAGCGACAGGTTACTTTCTTCCAGCAGCCATTGACAGTTAACCGAGTTTATGACACTCTTGACAAAATGGCCAAGGCTACGGGTTCTGGCGCCGTGGACATGAAAACCGCGCTTCTTGCTGGACTTCTATCAGATGCTAAGCCGAAGGAGGCGAAGTATATCATGCGAACAGTGACTGGAAGTCTCCGCTTAGGTGTGGCTGACATGACTGTTCTAGACGCTCTAGCCATAGCGTACGGCGGCAGTAAAGAAGCACGAGAGCTCATAGAAAGAGCCTATAATATATCCTCAGACTTAGGGAGAGTCGCCAAGGTTCTAGCTTATGAAGGAATTGAAGGAATTAAAAGGTTCCATGTTATCGTAGGTAACCCTATTAGGCCTATGCTTGCTGAGAGACTTTCATCACCTGAGGAAATTCTTGAAAAACTTGGAGGAAAATGTATAGCGGAGTACAAGTATGACGGCGAAAGAATACAGGCTCATAAGAAAGGCGATGAAATCACGCTTTTCTCAAGAAGACTGGAAAACATAACTGATCAATATCCAGACGCTGTAAAACTGCTGAGAACCCATGTAAAAGCTGAGGAGGCG
>JAWCTJ010000056.1:0-9093 GCA_038868255.1 Bathyarchaeia archaeon | reverse complement strand
TACGTATACTTGGTGATGGATTAAATTTACACCTTGATCCTGGACCTGGAGCGCTTGTCTATTCAGTAAGCGAGGGATTAGATCCGCAGAAACTTGACGCCATCCTTGTTTCCCATTCTCACCCTGACCATTACACTGATGCAGAAGTTCTAATTGAGGCCATGACCCGAGGTATGACGAAAAAACGTGGAATGCTCGTTGCCTCAAAGAGCGTTTTGAGAGGAAATAGTGTATGTGAATCCTCCGTCTCTAAGTATCATCAGCAAATGCCTGAAAAAGTGGTTGAAGCAATTCCAAAAATCAAATTTCAAGTGGCAAACATGGTCGTATCCGTTACGGAGGCTAGGCACACAGATCCAGATACAGTTGGCTTCAGATTTGAAACTAGAGAGTTTGGCGATTTTGCATACACTAGCGACACAGAATACTTTGAGGGTATAGGAAAATACTATGAGGGCGTTAGGCTTCTCATGCTTTGTGTTATGCGTCCTGCTGGAAAACCATGGAAGGGGCACATGACTACTGAAGACGCGGTAAAAATTGTTGAAGAAACCATGCCAGATCAGGCAGTTTTAACGCATCTTGGGATGCAAATGATATTTCAAGGACCTGCTAAAGAGGCAAAGCTAATTGAGGAGAAGACTGGAGTAGCCACAACTGCTGCCTTGGACGGAATGCGGATAAGCTTCGGAGAAACTATAAAAATACAGGTGAAAGGTGCAAAAACTCAGCAGGAATTAAACCAATTCTTTTAAAAGCCTTAAGGGAGTATTAACAAATTCTAGCCTGAAGGAAGCTTTAAGCATGAAAATCCTAATTCGCTTGGGCGGATCAGTAATCGCCACTCCTGTGAACACTGGTCTAATAATGAAGTATGTGGAAATACTGAAAGAGTTAAAGGCGAAAGGACATGATGTGGTCGTTGTCGTGGGAGGCGGAGCACTTGCAAGAGAATTTATACAAATAGCTAAGGAGTTAGGGCTTGAAGAGAAAGATCAGGATGATCTGGCTATTTCTGTTTCAAGGATTTTCGCCCAGCTTTTCATTAAAAAACTTGGAGAAATCAGCTGCGAAAAGATCCCTTTAAGTGTTGAAGAAGCGGTTGAATGCTTGAAAGAGGAGAAGATTGCAGTTTTAGGCGGCTTGAAGCCCGGCATGACAACCGACACCGTCGCCGCGTTAATCGCGGAGAGAATAAACGCTGACGTGCTGATCAAGGCTACAGATCAGGATGGGGTGTACGATAAAGATCCGCGGAAACATCCTGATGCTGTTAAACTTGACAGACTGAGATTTGAGGAATTGCCGCAAGTCTTAGCGGAGAAAAAGCATAGGGCTGGAATTCATCAAATTCTGGATCCTGAAGCCGTAAAAGTCTTGAAAGCCAAACGCATAAAAGTGTTGGTTCTAAACGGGTATAAGCCGGAAAACATTCTTTTGGCTGTTGAAGGAAAAAATGTTGGAACAATTATAGATTAAATTCGCTTTTGTTATTAATTCTGCATAAAGTTTATATGGAGCCTTTGCACTGTGTATCGAATTCGATATCAATGGTGATATCATGTTCGGTTGTGCTCCGCCCCTCCCACCCTTCAGACATTGGATAAGGCATATGGCTGCTGTGCCGAAAGGGTTCCTGCGCTATCAAGTGCTTGAGCTTTTAAGTGAGACTCCACTTTCGGGATCAGAGATAATGGATGAAATTGAAAGAAAAACGGGTGGAAGTTGGAGGCCAAGTCCCGGCTCGGTCTATCCTCTTCTGGCGTGGCTTCAGGATAACGACTACATTAAAGAGGTTCCTGCACAGGAAAGCGGAATAAAGCGGTATGTACTTACGGAGAAAGGTAAGCAGCTTTTGGAAGAACAGCGGAAACTGAAATGGCACTCTGGGGGCGGATGGAAAATTTTTGCACCTCCGCTTTTCGGCACTTTATGGCTACGCATTCCCTCCCAAGAGGCGGAGGAACTGCGTAATGCTGTAATTCGCCTCATAAAGGCCTTTTTCAATTTAGGAATGGATTTAGAAGCTAAATTTTCAGAACAAGCCTTAAAAGAAACATTGAAAGTTTTGAACGAAACCGCCCAGAAATTTGAAGAGATAGATAAAAAACTAAAGGGTGAACAGGCATGACTGACGAAGTGATTAAGGCAGAAGGACTAACTAAAGTTTTCAACAAAAGCCTGGTTGCAGTTGATCATGTAAACTTCAGCGTTAAAAGCGGGGAAATTTTCGGTTTCTTAGGTCCAAATGGCGCCGGCAAGACAACCACAATTAACATGCTGATAACTGTTCTTAAGCCAACCGAGGGCAAGGCTTCCGTTTTAGGCTATGATATTGTTAAACAGGCAAACGATGTGAGGAAAGCCATAGGTGTTGTGCCGCAGGAATACACTGCTGACGAAGACTTAACGGGATACGAAAACATAATGCTATGCGCAGATTTATACGGGATTCCCAGACAAATAGCAAAGAAACGTGCCCTTGAACTCTTAGAGCTCGTAGAGTTAACTCAATTCAAAGACAAAAGAGTTGAAACCTATTCTGGTGGAATGCGCCGGAGACTTGAACTTGCATGCGGATTAATTAACAGGCCTAAAGTGCTTTTCCTAGACGAGCCCACTTTAGGCTTAGACGTTCAAACTAGGGCTGCCACGTGGAACTATATTCGTAAGCTTAAGGAGGAGTACGGCATGACGCTTTTCATGACCACGCATTATTTAGAGGAGGCAGACGCCCTCTGTGATCGCATAGCCATAATCGATCATGGAAAAATAATCGCGACAGGGACTCCAAGCGAGCTTAAAGACAGCCTAGGCGGCGACGTAATCACCATAAGAATTAAAGAAAATGTAGACGTAAGTGAAATCATTCGCAGCGTCGAACATGTCAAAGACGTGAAAAACGAGAATGGCTCATATCGGATTAAAGCTGAGTCTGGAGAGGTAACGGCGCCCCTTATAATCGAGGCTTTGCGTAAAAAAGGTTATACTGTTACTAGGCTTTCGCTTACGGAACCCACTCTAAATGAGGTTTATCTTGAATATACTGGTAGAGCTATCCGTGACACTGAGGAATCCAGGGAAGCGTTTAGAACGCAGAGAATAACTCTAAGGAGGGCTAGGGCAGGATGAGCGGGACAAACGAGTATAGTCCAAGCATAATCCGCGGCTTATGGACCTTAACAGTTAGAGAACTCAAAAAATGGTTGAAAGATCCTGTAATGGTCTTAATGCTTGTGCTCCAACCATTAATATGGATGGGTCTTTTAGGCAAATCGATGAACATAAACGCCATGTTTTCAGCTGACAGCTTAGGTAACCTGGAAATACCCGACATAAAAATACCTGGAAGCCTACTGAATCCGCCTGTAAGCGGGGTTCTAGTTATCCCTGGAACGTTGATTGCGCAGCAATTTCAGCAGATGTTTTCCGACATAGGCACAAAGGTTATGCAGAATACTTTCGGTGTTACAGATTACTTTAGCTATATGGCTGTCGGCATGGTTTCCATGATTGTTATGACTACAACGATGTTCAGCGGCATGTCCATAGTTTGGGACCGCCGTTTAGGTTTCCTGGATAAGGTGGTGAGCACTCC
Source organism: Bathyarchaeia archaeon (assembly GCA_038868255.1). GTDB lineage: Archaea > Thermoproteota > Bathyarchaeia > Bathyarchaeales > Bathycorpusculaceae > DRVV01. Next base: position 5,495 of record JAWCTJ010000056.1, on the reverse strand, counting down.
AGTACCACGCGCAGCAATAATATTCGCGAAGGTTCTTAACGCAACTCTAAGGGCAATATTTCAAGCAACTGTAATTCTGGCACTTGCATACCTATTGGGGTTGCAATTAAGCTCAACCTTCACATTGCTTAATCTTTTAGGAGTTTATGCTGCAATATTCCTGCTCGGCGTAGGGCTCTCATCAGTGTTCATTGCTTTTTCATTGAGGTCTACTCGAATGGAGAGACCGATGCAAATAATAAGCTTAATCACGATGCCACTAATGTTCGCAAGCAACACTTTCTTCCCCATCTCCCTCATGCCAGATTGGATACAGGCAGTAGCTCGCGTTAACCCGCTTACTTACCTAACAGACGCTGTTAGACAGCTAACGATACTGCCCCTAGATACTTCCACGCTAATGTTTGACTTCATGTATCTCAGCATATTCGCAGCGATATTAGCCACAGTTGGAATAGTGCTTTCATGGCGATACTTAACCAAGTAAAAAGGAGTTAACAAAAATGGCAGTAATCGTTGAGGCTGTTGAATTAAAAAAGACCTATATGCTTGGGAAGGTTCCTGTTGAAGCCCTTAAAGGCGTAAACCTAAAAGTAGAAGAAGGTGAATTTCTCTCAATTTTAGGGCCCTCTGGAAGCGGCAAATCCACTCTGCTAAACCTCATCGGAGCATTGGACAAGCCTACAGGCGGTAAACTCTACATAGAAGGTGTGGATATCGCAACGTTGAGTGATGATCAACTTGCCGATTTAAGACGCAGGATAGGCTTCGTATTCCAGTTTTTCAATCTTATTCCAAGGCTTACAGCGTTACAGAACGTTGAGTTGCCAATGGCGATTGCCGGATTAAGCAAGGCTGAGCGAAGGAAACGCGCTGAAGAACTTCTAGAGATCGTTGGGCTTGGAGACAGAAAAAACCATAAGCCCTCAGAGCTTAGTGGAGGCCAGCAGCAGAGAGTCGCCATAGCCCGCGCGCTAGCCAACAACCCGCGCTTTCTGCTTATGGATGAGCCTACGGGAAACATTGATTCAAAAAGTGCCAACGAGATAATTCAACTTGTGAAAGGACTGAATACTGAGCGGGAAGTCACCGTTATAATGGTTACACATGACCAGAAACTTGCCGTGGAAGCCGCGAGAACTTTGCATATGCTTGATGGAACAATAGTTAAGGAGACCTTGAATTAGATGATGGCAAGCGATATACTTTCCTATGCATTGGGCGCCATAAAACTACGTAAACTCAGAGCGGGATTAACCACGCTGGGTGTTGTCATAGGAATAGCCGCCATAGTTGCCCTTCTATCGATTACGCAGGGTTTGCAGGTGGCTATAACATCCCAACTTCAACGGGGACTTGCGACGGACACTCTCATAGTGTCGGCTGGTGGCAGTTTCGGAGCAGGAAATTCCAGGGTTAGCCTCCTCATAAATGACACCGACATTATAAATGGCATTCAAAATGTGACAACCTCGTCGGTTATAATTCAAAGGGTTGGCTTTATAGAACGCAGCGGGCAGGCCATCCGCGTAACGATAGTGGGCATCAACTTCGCCGTGTATAAAGAAATTTACAGCAGCACCTTCGCAGCCGAGGACGGCGATATTCCTGCAAACCCTGAGGATGACATGATTGTCGTTGGAAAACGGGTCAGCAACCCATGGAATAATGAAACAATCTTCTGCAGAGTAGGCGATTCCGTGGCGATTCTTTGGACAAATACAACATCCCGTCCCTTAAGGAACGAGACCTATACGGGCAGGGTTGTGGCTGTCCTCCAGGAGGTGGGGGGGTTCAGTATCGGCGGCCCATCTGACTCAAGCATCTACATACCCCTGGAAAGAGCCGCCAGCTTCTTCGGAACTGACAAGTGCGAAATGATCATTGTTAAGCTCAGGGACGGTGATAAGACAACTGTTGATGGTGTTTCAAAAGCTATTAGGCGAGCTTTCAGCGGAGAGGTTACCGTAACCTCCCCTGCGGCTATACTAAATGTACTTTCTAGCGTGTTTGCAACCGTTGAACTTTTCTTAGCCGGGATCGCATCCATATCCCTATTAGTGGCCGGCATAGGCATAATGAACATAATGATCGTATCAACCATGGAACGCACAAGGGAAATAGGCATATTGAAAGCCCTAGGTATGAAGAACCGGACGGTTCTTTTAATCTTCCTAAGCGAAGCCATCATCATAGGAGTTATAGGTGCACTCATAGGCCTAGGCGCAGGGTATCTTTTAGCTCAAGTGGCGGTTAGAATCTTCAGCGGTGACGTGAGTTTCGCTAGTCAAGGTGCATCCGTTCGCGGGGCTATCACTATAACTCCAGTTTTAACGCCTACTGTGATCCTTGGTGCCGTAGTATTTGGAATATTAGTCAGCATAGTCTTCGGGCTTTATCCGGCTTGGAGGGCTTCAAAGCTTAGGCCCGTAGAAGCTTTAAGATATGAGTAGTTGTTAAGATATGAGTAGTTTAATGTAAATACTTTGGTAGGGCAGAAGGGGTATTTAGCTTGGTTAAGAGATTATATCCCGCTCAACCTGTTGTCGGCGTAGGTGCTATAATTGTATGTGACGGACGACTTCTTGTGGGAAAGCGCCGAAGTGAACCTGGTAAAGGAAAGTATAGCGTCCCAGGCGGGCTTGTGGAGCTCGGCGAAAGTCCTGAGCAGGCAGTTATAAGAGAGATTAGAGAAGAGACAGGTCTTGAAGCAGAATCTCCTGAGCTTGTTGACGTCGTTAACAAGATTGTGAAGGACGAAAACGGCGCAATAAAGTTTCACTTTGTGATAATTGACTATTTCGTTAAGGTTAAAGGTGGGAAACTCAGAGCCGCGGATGACGCTGAGGATCTAAAGTGGGTGCCACTTGAGGAGCTGGAGCAATATAACATAACAGATACTTTAAGAGAATTTCTGCGTAACAATATGGATAAACTTAAAAAGCTAAATTCATGCACCTAACTGTTGCTTGTGAAGAAAAGTCTTGTTTCTCCCATTGTTTTCAAATCCAACGCCCTAACCTTCACCACAATGGGAAAATCTTTCACGACTGTTCCCAGGACTAGGCAATGCTGGGGCGGTAGATCCCGCGCTATGGACTTCACAGTGTCAGAATCTACTCTTGCAGCCTTTGAGACTACTTCAAGGTCGCTTTCGTTTGTAAAGTTAAATAGGAATATGTTGTCAGCCTGTCGGTAAATGCCCTCCTTAATGCTGTCCGGCTGGTTCGTTATGAACGTGGTGAATATTCCGAAATGGCGCATGCGTGTTACGATATCATCCCAATAGGTTTCCCTGAGATATAAGTGAGCTTCCTCTGCGAACAAAAATACTGCTTTAAGTCTCCAGCTGGTTAGTAGCTCCACAAGCTTGCCCAAAACGTATTCAACGACTACCTGTTTATCTATGGCTGAGGTATTACGTAGATTGATCACTATGGCCCCGCCTTCTTCACGCGCTTTTAGTAGGCTTTCATCGAGAAGGTTTGCATCTGAAGGGTTGTCTGTGAAGAATCCCATGTTGACCATGGCATAATATCGCGAATACAGGGCATCCTTCACGTTTTGGTTACAGTGCCAATTGCGTATTGCTTCTCCAAGCTCATGTAAAGTTAAGTTTCCTTTCTCTTTAATGAAGTGCCAGATGCGCCTGAATTCCCTAGCCGACGTTCCTGGTAGGTGAAGTGCATGTATCAGGATGTCTAAAATAATGTTCAGATTTACATTTTTCAGAGCTGCCTTAAAGTTCTGGCCTGGAGTAAGCACGTGCACCTTATTATGGTAAGCGTTCCATTTTCCATCAGAGGTTAAGCCTAAGCCCACGTATTCGCCGTTCATGTCGAAGACAACCACTGTGGCTCCATGGTTGATGAGGCTTGTTATCAGTAGTTTGGACAGGTGTGACTTTCCCGTGCCTTTCTTACCCGTTATAATGTTCAATTTTCCATCCAGAGCTGAAGCATCTATTGTCAGCAGGGATTCCTTTGTTGAACCTACAATTATCGGAAATTTTCCCTCAACCTTTGCAAGCTTAAGAAGCATGGAAATCGGCAACTTTCTTATTACTGAACGGGAACGAGATGGCAGCCATGAGCTGCTTGGGCTTAACTTCTCACCTTCATCCTCAACGGTAGCCCTAATCTTGCAGATCAGAAGCCTCGCGTCTTGGAGATATGTTATGTGAGGAGCTATCTCAAGGGGATCTATATCCTCTCCTGTTATAAATTCGCCTCCATCAGGGAGGCTTCGCAGCAGCTCCTCTAGGACTCCGGGGACGTTGGCGAACTGCACATCTATAACCTGCACTATCAGTCCTTTTCCAGATTCGCCATCCTCTATCAAGAGGTAGTCTCCCTTTTCCACACTTTCAATTGGAAAGCTTAGAATTTCAACGACGTTACCTTCTTTCTTATATAGCCTCATTGCTGCCTTCTCCCTTACCGAATGGTCCGAAGAGAAGCCTATGCATATCCGGTTTCGTTATAATCTTAAGGCCGAACTTTTTATGGATGAAATGCTGCATGGCTATGACCTCGTTGGCCGTGAAAGTACATAGTATGTGAGCCAGCCTCAGAGTTTCAGGGTAACTCTGGGCTAGAAGCTCGTTTCCCAAAAGACGCTCCACAGCCTCAATCCTTTGCTGTGGCGGAATCTCCTTGTCAATGTCCAGTCTAAACGCGTAGTTACCTGCTGACAATTTTGCAACGTATACTTCGCCAAGCAGCGTTATAGGAGGCTTAGTCTTAATGTTGGGTATTTCTAATAGGCATGGAGGTTTATTGTTCTTAATCATCTCTGTAATGATGTAGCCGTTAAATCTTAGTGAGGTGGCTTTCGCGAAAGCCAAAACGGTGTTGCTCATTCTTCTCGCTATTGTCAAAATTTCGCGTAGCTGATGTGATGGTGTGTCAGGTGTTCCGGCTGTTAGTGACCCGTCAAATAGGATTATCCCGTTGCTTATACTTTTGGCAAGCGAAGCTTGAAGCCATTTTTCAAGAAGGTTTTCCATTCGCATGGGTGCACTTATAAAGCTCGGTGAGGTGGAGTTCAACTCTGGAAAGTAGGCCCTTTGGAGAGTGCTGTAGACTTCTTTGAAGTTTTCATTGGTTATGTGAAATATGAATGGTCCAACTCGTAGATACCCATAGTTACGCTTTATCTTCCAAACGCTAGTTCCGCGGATCGCTATCACTATGCCTCTGGCGGTTTCACCTAATTTTATGCTTGATGTGTCCACTGCGGCTATAGGTGTTTCATCGCTTCTTGGGTACAGTGGGATTGGTCTTACCGGCGGCTGAAATACATATAGTAGCTCACTAAAGCCGTTTTGTTTTTCTTGCTGATTCGATTGAATCGGCTGGCATGTGACATGCTTTAGTGAGTTTAGGCTTAGCTCTATAAAACGCTGAGGGAATATTGGGTCAATTGTGGGCTGTGGAAAATTATATTTTGGTGTTGTTGCTATAGTGTATTGTTCAATCACCAAGATTCACCAA
>JAWCTJ010000055.1:0-9273 GCA_038868255.1 Bathyarchaeia archaeon | reverse complement strand
CGCTTCATCAATTAGGTGAATAATGTTTGGAAATGTGTCTCTGAATAATCCGCTGGCTCGAACTAAAACGTCGATTCTAGGACGCCCCAGCTTCTCTAGGGGTATAACCTCGAGGCCGACAACTCTGCCGCTTGTTTTTTCCCATACTGGTTTAACACCCATAAGATACAGAATTTCAGCTATATCATCGCCCCTATTTTTCATGGCATCAGTAGCCCAGACAACAATACCTACGCATTCTGGGTATTTGCCATCCTCCTTTAAGTAGCGCTCAATCAGCTGGTCCGCCAGTGAGACGCCAACTTGCCAAGCTGCCTGGGAAGGTATAGCCCTAGGATCTACGGAGTAAAAGTTCCTTCCTGTGGGAAGTATGTCAGCCATGCCCCTTGTAGGTGAACCTGAGGGCCCTGGAGACACGTACTCACCCTTACAGGCGGAAACGGCGTTTACAAGCTCGTTTCTCGTGGCCTCTAAGGCAGGTGCGAGAAAATCCGCCACGTACTCCAAACATTGCTTAATCTTCTGGTTTGTCCCGCCTAAAACTTTTCCAGCAACATCATCTATGATTTCCCTGCTGAAACCCATACTGCGAAATTCACTTATTAAAACACTGCAAAGGCTGTTTATTTCCTTGATAATTTCTCCATTCGTTCTACCATCCTGGTTAACTTTACCCATGTTCACGAGCAGATCGTCAAAGCTGTAGCCCTTTAGCTCCGCTACGGCTTCTCGCAGTGATGGGACATCAGCATTGCTTAGCCTTATCAGTGCGGTTAAATATTTGTCTAGGCGTTCTCCGCTTGGAGGTTCGCCTAAAACATGCAGCCCATCATTTATCAAAGTGTCTGAAATCTCATGAATATAGCTGTGCAGCCTTTCAACGAAGGCATCGAAGCTTGAGAACGCCTCTTCCATTGTTATTTCAAGGTCATGGTTCAGCTTGGCCTCGCATACTTTTTCCCAGATCAGCGACTTTAGCGTTGGAAGTTTTTTCTCATCTGAAACTTTGGCGCTGTTGTATTCTTGGAGCAGAACTTCCAGCTCAGCTATCTCCTCGTAGGATTCAGCCTCAGTCATGGCTGGAATGAGGTGGTCTATGATGCAGCAGTAGCTTCTGCGCTTAGCCTGTGTTCCCTCTCCAGGGTTGTTTATTATGTATGGGTATATGTTAGGCATGTCGGCTATCACCTGGTCTGGAAGGCATGAATTTGAGAGTCCAACGGATTTTCCTGGAAGCCACTCGAGTGTGCCATGCTTACCGATGTGGAAAATTACGTCAGCCTTGAATATGTCGCGGATCCAACGGTAATAGGCGTAGTAATGGTGGGGCATAGGTATGTCTGGACTGTGGTATATAGATGAAGGATCTTCTAGGAAGCCTCTTGGCGGTTGTAATCCGATAAAGATGTTGCCGTTTATTATTCCCGCTACCAGCAGCTCCCCTTTATAGGCGAATAATTTTCCAGGAGGTTTCCCCCATTGCTTCTCCATTTTCTCGCGTACGTCGGCTGGAAGCTCACTGAACCATTTCAGATAGATGTCAAGGGGGATGCGTGCCACAGCCCTCTTGGCGAGTTCTCGGTGGCTTAGCCAGCGTCCATCGTTGGTCATACGCTGCATCAGATCTTTAATGATTTCTTGGCCGCTCTCAGGCACATGGTCAAGCCTGTATCCTTCCTCTTTTAGGGATTTCAGAATGTTTAACACTGAAGCCGGGGAATCAAGCCCGAAGGCTTCGCCTATGGTGTCATTTCTAGGCGGGTAGTTGTGGAATATGATGGCAACTTTTTTCTCGCTGTTAGGTTTACGTTTAAGCCTGGCCCAGTTTAGGCTTAATCGGACGAGCTTTTTAACCCTTTCAGGTATGGGTTTAAACTTGATGATCCTTACGCCTGTTAGGCGATCACGTTCAGAGAAGCATTTAGCGGCCACGGGCACGGTTATAATGTTGCCGTCGAACTCGGGCATAACCACGTTGGCAGGCAGATCTATTGGGCTGAGGCCCTGAATCGAGTCCCGCCACTCTTCAAGGGTGTTCCAAGTTAATATGGCCTTAACAACTGGAACGTTTAGTTTCTCCTTAAGAATAGCGTCCGCGCTCTTTTCCTGCCAAGTGTACATTGAAAGCGAAAACATCAGGAGACTTATGACAGCGTCTACAATGACCTCTCCATTTCTTTTAAAGTAATTTTCGATGACCCGTTCTAGACTGCCTCCTACGGAGTTAGGTTCCTTAACGCCGGTGAGGAATATTGGGATGACATTGGCACCTTGCCTTTCTATTTCTCTGATTAGGTTGTCTACAAAAAGGGTGTCACCTGACTGCCAATGGGATTGATGGAACAAGATTCCAATTGTGAGTTTTCCAGGCTCATGCTTCTTTTCAAGATATTCTTCAAAACTGGGAATATGGGGAAAATCCGGGTGGTATATGCCTTCACATGAAAGCCTCTGGGGAGGTTCGATGGGATAATCTTTACCCAAGATCCAATTAGCCAAATATAACAACATATTCTTGAAATTCTTCAATCCGCCGTAATTGGCGTAATTTAGTATTGTATCATACTTTTCCTTGGGAACAGTTGAAATCTGCCTCAGCTCCGCTCTTCCACCAACAGTTCCAGCGAATATGGAGACTCTGGAATCCTTAAGTTGCTTAATCATCTTGTCGAAGTTCGGCGGGTCTCCCATGAGGTGGAAAATCGCTATGTGAGATTCCTCGGCGAAAGCCATGAAATCTTCAAGGACGCTTTTCGAAAGTAAATCCTCGCCCGTTCTGATCTGGATATCCACAATATCGCCGTGTTCAGCTCTTAAGGACTTAATGGCCTCGGTTAACGGTTCCACATCATGGATATAAGTGGTTACATAGGCAACTTTTAGGCGATTCATTAAAGTGCACCATTAAATATCAAAACATTGAAATTCTAGCGGGGATTTCTTGGACTGGCTGAGCGTTAATTGGTTCTATTGGTATAACTTGAGGCTTTCCGAAGCGGGTTAGGGATACATGTGCTCTAACTCCATAAACCGCGATTATGTTCTTTTCGGTTATCACATTTTCAGGTGAACCGGCGGCGAAGATGCTTCCGTTCTTAAGCATGACCATCTTATCTGAGAATCTGCTGGCCAGGTTTAAATCGTGCATCGCCATGACAACTGACAAACCCATATTCTTGCATAGGTGATGTATCATCTGCAGTACTTCCAGCTGATGTTTGATGTCAAGGTTGCTTGTGGGCTCATCCATGAGGAGTATTCGGGGAAGTTGAGCTAGAGCCCGCGCAATCATCACTTTCTGCTGTTCTCCGCCGCTTAATTCGTTGAAGTTGCGGGCTGCCAGATCAGCTATCCCCATGAAACGGAGAATATTAGCAACAACTTCTATGTCTCTTTCGGAAACGCTCCAGCCTATGTAGGGCTTTCTACCGGCAAGCACCACATCGAAAACCGTGAAGGGAAACATGCTTGCAGCGCTGGTCATGCTTTGAGGCACATAGCCCATTACCGTTGAGAGTTCTTTGGGATTCATGCTGCATGTTTGCTTACCGTTAAAGAACACAGCTCCGCCCTGCGGCTTGAGAATACCATCGATGCATTTTAGAAGGGTGCTCTTGCCGGACCCGTTTGGCCCCACAAGACTTAAAATTTCACCCCTGCCCAGTTCGAAACATATATTTCTCAGCGCTGGAGCGCTCCTGTAGCTGAAGGAAACGTTATTTATCACGAGTTTCACTGCCATATCCTCCTTCTCTTGCTTAGGAGAATGTATAGAAAGAAGGGCACGCCTAATAGGGAGGTTATTATTCCCACGGGGACCTCAGCGGGCATAAGTATAACTCGCCCAACGGTGTCTGAGCATAGAAGTAGAAGTCCACCCATGAGGGCGCTGCAGGGTATTAGATAGCGATGATCTGTCCCGATAAGCATGCGTGATATGTGGGGTGAAATTAGGCAGACGAACCCTATCACCCCGGTAAATGCTATTATACTTGCTGTAGCCAGAGACTCAAGCACCATGGTTATTACGAGAACGCGACGCGGGTTTACTCCAAGACTCATCGCTACATCCTCACCCATGCTTGTTATGTTAATGTTCCATGACTGCTGAATCATCAGTATACCCGTTAAAAGCACTATTGGGGAGACTAGAATCACAGCCTCCCATGTGGAAACGTGAAGTCCTCCCATAAGCCAGAACACGATGGCTCGAACAGCCTCATGCTGTGGGGCAACATACTGAATCAGGGACAGCAAGGCTGAGAATAGGTATCCCACGGCAACTCCGGCCAAAATAACTGTTTCAGTGGTGACCCCCCTTATGCGTGCAATGCCATAAACCATAAGCATGGCAAGCATGCTAAAGGCGAAGGCATTTGTAATTATCAAGTATTTGCCATAGCTGACGATGATGCCTATCTTGAATACTGTGGCGAGGGCTGCGCCGAATCCTGCGGCTGCGGAAATTCCAAGTATGTATGAGGAAACTAATGGATTCCTCAGCACACCCTGCATTGTAGCTCCTGAAGCAGCAAGTCCTGCTCCGGCTGCGACGGCCATTATGACGCGGGGAAGCCTGAGGTTCCAAACGATTATCTGAGTGGTTGCTGGTCCGGGATCCAGGTTTAATGGAGGAAGCAGTTTTGAGAAGATAACTTGCATAGCCTCGGTGAAGCGCGGTGAACCGGCGCCTATGCTAACGGAGACAAGCATTGTTATTATTATGGCTGAAAAAAGGGAGAGGATAGTAAGGATCTTCCTTTTTATACCGCGCTTGTAAATCTCCTTTAGCTCTTCAATCGTCTTTATCGTCATTTAAACACCTTTATGGAGGCGGATAGAAGTATATGCCTTCTAATTCACAGCCGAAGTATTTCCTGACCAGCTGTGCGTGGATTGCTTCAGGGTTCATGTCAGCGAATAGCTCTGGATGGAAGCACTTGGCCCAGTAGAGCAGTCCCACAGGGTATCTTAGACCTTCGAAGAGTACGGGGTCGTAGATGTATACCCTTCCATTTCTAATTGCTTTTGTAGCTTGAAGTTCTGGGCGGTTTAGTATTTCGTTTCTTACAGTATTGATGGCTGTGAGGTTGCCTCTTGCTTCTGATGGCGCCATACGGAGGATTATGTCGGGGTTCCTTTCCACCACGAACTCTGGGCTTAACACTGGAGCTGGGTCGCGTATTTCCGCTGCAATATTGACTCCGCCGGCGTCGAATATTATTTCGTTTCCGGCGCTGCCATTTGCGAAGCTCTGCCATGGAGCCCACCATTCGATGTAGACTGATGGTCTCTCGTTTATTGGAATGGAGTTAACGCGTTCTCTGATGGTTTTTTCATATTGCTCTATGAAAGCAATTATTTCCTCAGCCTTATCCTCTGCCTGGAGGATTCGACCGAGGTTCGTTATTAATGGCTTGATTCGGGTTATATTCGTGGGATTATCTATGATCACTGGTATGGCTGCCGCTTCAAGTTTGCCGAGTGCTTCCTGATTGTAGAACAGCATGTCATCAGCCAACACCAAGTCAGGATGCAGCTCCAATAGCAGTTCTACGTTCGGGTCATAGGATGAGCTGCCGACAACGGGCTTTGCCTTTACCTGGTCTGGGAATATTGAGTTTCCATCTCTCCCGATGACTTTGTCACCTACGTCTAGGGCATAGAGAAGCTCGGTTATGCCTGAGTTTAACGTGACAATTCTATCAACTGGTAATTGGACGGCTACGTTTCTGCCAACTCCGTCGATCAGCGTGATCGTGGTCTCCTTCAGCTCAGGGGATGCGCTTTCAGGTTTTGTTTCTATGGTGTTGATGATGTATACAGTCGCAGCTATCGCTATAATTGCTAATATTGCTATAGTTAACGCTTTAATCTTCATTACTTCTCCCTTTCCAGGCTAGAACGGCTGATGCAAGGTGTGAAGCATCCAATTCCTCAAGGTGCAGGTATTTTCCGCCAATTTCTGTTGAGAGATCTCTCATAAAGCCTAGTTTAACATAGTCTTGCTCCGTGTCTACAATTAGGGAGTTGATGTTATGTGCACGAATTTCACGAGCGATTGCTTTTGCGTCCTCAACAGGATCCCCGCCCATAAAGCTTACATTTGCTTTCCCGTCGGATACTAGCACTAGAAGCGGCACAGCGTTTCTATCCTTGGCCATATAACCCCTAATTGTGTCAAGGGCAAGTTCAAGCCCATGAGCCAATGGTGTCCGCCCGCCAGTGGGGATTTCATTTAGAAGTTTCTCAGCAAGTTCCACGCTTTTCGTTGGAGGAAGCACAAGTTCAGCAGTTTCTTTTCTGAACACTATCATGCCCACTTGGTCGCGACGCTGGTATGCATCCAGCAAAAGGGACATTATCGCTCCCTTAGCCGCAGCCATCCTATTTTCAGCAGCCATAGAACCGCTTGCATCCACAACAAACAGGATTATGTTGCCAATTTTTCTCTCTCGAATCTTTTCTCTTAAATCCCACTTCTCAATTATTAGGGCTGCCTGAGCATCCTCAAGCTTCCTACGTTCAATTTGATGCGGGGCTGCTGCTCTCAGGGTAGCGTCGAAGGCCAAGTCGACAACCTTGCCGCGTGGAATAATGCTGTCTACGTATCGCCCATTCTTGGAGCTGCTTAGGCTTTTTGATCGCCTTCCGGAGGAGCTCCTGCGAATACTATCTGAAACTGGCGGACTAAGCCTTTTTACGGGATAGGGTTCTGCAGGTTCGAAAACTTGCTCTTGACCCGGTTTCTCCCTTTCTAGGGGACTTTTTTCACCCTCATTGGAATTCTCAGAAATATCGTTATTACTTTCTTTTCTGTTCTGTTTCCACTTGTTTATGGCTTCTTGAATTTGCTTATGTTCAAGCTTTGGTTCTTCGAAAGGTCGGCGTCTACGCCTGTGGGGAAGAGCTAGTTCAGCTGCCTCCAAAACATCCTCTTCGGTAACTTTGTTTTTACCCTTGAAAGCCGCAAGGGTGCATGCAGTTTTGTACATGGTTATATCTGCTCGGTGGCCGTCAACCCCAAAATCAAGGCACATTTGGGTTATCAGGTCAACCATCTCATCGCTGAGCTTCACATTAGGCAGCAGCCTCTGAGCATCCACTATTTGCCTTCTAAGCTTCTCCTGCTCTCCCCGGTACTTCGAAATGAAGCCTTCAGGGTCATTTTCAAAGTCTATACGGCGTCTCACTATCTCAGCTCTTGCTTCAGGGCTCTTTATCCCTTTAACCTCGACTGATAAGGCAAAGCGGTCAAGCAGCTGCGGACGAAGTTCACCCTCCTCAGGATTCATTGTGCCTACCAACACGAACCTTGCAGGATGACTGAAGGATATGCCCTCTCTTTCCACGTAGTTAATGCCCATGGCTGCGGCATCAAGCAGGACATCGACCAGATGATCATCCAACAGGTTTACTTCGTCAATGTATAGGATGTTACGGTTAGCCTCAGCGAGTAGTCCAGGCTCAAAATGCTTCTCACCGGTCTTTATAGCCCTTTCAATGTCAAGTGTGCCTACAACTCTATCTTCTGTGGCGCCCACGGGCAGTTCAACTACGGAAACATGCTTCCTCGCTATAGGGAGTTTCTCGCCAGCGGCAACTTTGCCCGCGCAGGAGTCACAGAGGTTACTTGTATCTGCGGGATCACAGTTGAAGGGACAGCCCGCTACAACTTCTACTTCCGGGAGTAGATCTGCAAGGGCCCTTACAGCTAAGGATTTTCCGGTTCCCTTTTCGCCGCGAAGTAGAACGCCGCCTATCCGGGGATTGATGACGTTTAGGATTAGGGCAGTTTTCATCTTTTCCTGGCCAACTATGGCCGTGAAAGGATACACAAGCTTGGAACGCCAGCGCATCAGCCGCTCTCCCTTTTAAGTTTTATTGGCTAGTTTATCCACTTTATAAACTTATTTAAACATAAGTTAAATACGGGTAGAATAACCCTCTAAGGGAAAAGGCTTTTATATTAAGTATTACATTTACGAGTTTTCGTAATACCAAGGTGGTGATATGCAACACTTCAAGAGCAAAGACGTGGCCTCAATAGCGGTATTTTCAGCCCTTTGGGGAATTCTAAACTCAACCATATCGCCAATATTTTTCAGGGTAACTGGGCTACCGCTTCTATGTGATCTAGTGGGTTTCTCAGTATTGGCCTTGACGGTTTGGTGGGTGAGGAAGATTGGAGCTGCTTCTTTCGTCGGAGCAATCGCAACCATTGTAAATTTCGTATTTAACCCCGGAGGATTTCATTTCCTCGGATTCACAGCAGCCAGCATAGTTTTTGACGCACTCACATGCCTAATTGGATACAGAAGAATTTTCAAAAGTACAAACTTCACAGTGACTTATATACTGGCGGTTTCGACGGCATCCGCAGTAGTAGCAGGTTTAATCATAGGCACATTCTTCATGGCTGGTCCAGCGCTGGACAAGTGGGGCGGGGTTTTGGGATGGGCTGGTCTGCATGCTCTAGGCGGTTTTATAGGCGGAATCATAGGAGTAACCATAGTGATAACTCTGACTGCTAGGGGAATACACTCCCTAGAGGGTGAAAGGAGGAAGGCGCATGATGTTAAGTGATGAGTTACTTAATAAGGCGGTTAGGCTTCATGGACACCTAGGGCCCTTTCTTGTCCTAGGCCTTAGAATGAGCCTCAAGGCTGAGGAGCTTTTGGGCGATAAGCCTGAAAAATGCGTTCTGGAGACTCTGAATCGTAAGCCTTACCTATGCGCCGTAGATGGAATTAGAGCGGTTTTCGAAGGATGCCCCGTGGAGGTTCAAGAAAGGGACGGGTTAACTGCAACCTTCGTAGGCTCCTCTGGCAAGGAAGTAACAATAAGCGTTAAAAACAACCTGGTTGAGAGGTACATGAAAGCTCCATGGGAAAAATGCGAAGAATGCGCATATGAGGTTATGAGAAGCCATGACGACCAACTCTTCAAGCAGCAAAGATGAACTATTAAGAGAAATCAGAAAGCTGGAAGCAAGGTTAAACGATTTTCTCAAGGAGGAAGCCAACCTCATAGAGAACATTAAAAGGTTTATAGAAGTTCTAAGAAGTGCTTGCGAAAAAATTGAAAAAAGCATGGACATGGAACAAATTAAGACGCTTAGGCTTGAAATCGCTCAAGCATTAAACAATGTTTTAAGCGGAGAAGGCGAAGTTCAACACGAAAGGAGCCACCTGCTGGAATCATATGGAACTCTGATTCTCGCCTTAGAAAAAGCTCTCAAGGACAAATAGCAATCTAGATGACCCCAGCCCT
>JAWCTJ010000054.1:0-9442 GCA_038868255.1 Bathyarchaeia archaeon | reverse complement strand
GATTGACACAGCTTCTCACCGGAATATGGTCTGAAAAAGAAGGGTTTTCTACGCCCGCATAGTGAGCACCGCTGGCTTCCAGGGTTAACAGCCACAGCTGACAACCTTCCAAAATTACTAGAAAACAGTGAATAATAGGCTTATCCCAATGTTTTTAAAGTTAGAAAACAATCCTCACGGCGATAAAGGGTGAGATGCTGATTATATGGCTATTAAACCTTCGCGACGCATTGAGTGTAAGGAGGTCACTTATACCGATGGGCAATGGAGACTCTTAAAGAGCCTCAGGGATAAAGCAATGCATTTGATGGAGACTCTTGAGAAATCCAACATTAAAACTATAGTTCATGGGAGCGTAGCTAGAGGGGATGTGAAAGAGAAAAGTGATATAGACATTTTCATCCCGGAGCCGCCGTCATCCTTCATTGTAGAAACAGCTCTTGAAAGGGCAGGTATACCTATTAACAAACGCCTCATTGTACAGGCAACGCCCATCTATGCTATGAAAGCATATATCGAAATTGACGAGAGAACATGCGTATCATTTCCACTTATGAAGATGCGTAAAACCGAGAGAGAATTCTACAGATTCGGGGGAGAAGCAGTAATTGAAGATTTAAGGCTTGATAGGCGAGTGTCAGGAGTGGACAAGCGTCTAATGCTAATTGAGCCAACAGAGAAGGGGCATAGGGAAAGCTGCATTCTGGGAAATGAAAACTACGTGGCCAGGCTTCTCGGAGTGTCCCTAGAAACGGTTCTGGATAGGGTGCACGCCTTAATGAGGAGGGATGAAGTGGGCAGGACAGGCGTATTCATAGAAAAGGAGGTTGGAGAAGACGAGACTTTTGAGCAGGTTCTGGAGAAACTTGCAGAGCAAAACCCAGCGGTGCGGAGAAGGTTAAAAACATCTAGTTAGGCGGTGAGAAACGAAGCAGGGCAGCAACGCCTCCAAGCGAGGTAAGCTTTGCTCCTGCCTCATGCTCAGCGCTTATAACCATGAATTTCCCGCCCATCTGCTCCACATTCCGCATCAGTTCTTCAAGCAAAAGGCGCATGGAATCTTCAGCTTCACGGAGCACCGCATCGGTTAAAATTAGGGTTCCAACAGCTCCAAATTCCACAGCTTTCTTTACAGCTTCCAACCCGTAAGCGACATTCCGCTCGTTTCTTCCAAGTCTCTTAAAAAGCTCCTCAACAACCTCTGTTTCCTCCAGAATCCTGAGCCGATGCAGAGTTTTTGTAAGCACGCCTGAGCGTAAAGCCTCATATATTCCTCCAACACCGCTGTTGTTGACGCTCTTTACATCCACAATCGACTTGGCTATTTCAGGGTCCACATTCTCAACAAATCTCACAAAGTCATTTTTTATGAAGCCCACCCCGATAACAGTTATGGGACTGCGATTTTCATTCCAAAGACGGCGAAGGCTGTCTAAGGCCTTTTTAAAGTGTTCTTTCAGAACCAATTCACGATTTTCAGCCTCAAGCTTCCCGGGAAGCCTCATCCTCTCCTCAACCTTAACCTCTACGCCATACTGTGCAATGGTAGCTATCGCGTATCCTTCATCATCAACAGCAACTATGATCAGCGGCTTCTCCCGCGGCTTACTCGATTCCTCCAGCCGCTCAATTTGATGCTTACTCCATTTCTCCTTCACTATCGTTATCGGCGAATTAAGCTTCACATCCAAAGTGTGATGGGCACCTTTTGGAACCGTTTCTGGCGCATGGCAGATAATTCCATGAATCCGAAGCCTTCCAGTAAGCCTATCCCAAAAAACCTTCTCAACCTTCACACCGAGGAAAACATTAACCCTTTCACCACGCCTATCCCGTGCGTAGCGATCGTCAGGCTTTATCTCCCTAGTCGTGTACCCATAAACTTCGTCGTCACGGTAAACTATATTGTAAAGATGCCAAAGATCATCAATGGTTTCTGGGACAACCTTCACAAACCCTTTCTTCAGATTCAACTCAAGAATCTTCAATCAGGTTATTCCCCTAATGATTCCTACGGTACATTGGCAACATTAGCTGTGATGCTTCTTAAATTTAGTATGCACGTTTATATGGTCTAACCAGCTCCTCCAGAATTGTTAACAGCTCAGGAACTTTAGTAACAATATCGGTTAGAGTTAATATTCCTACAAGCTGCTCATTGTTCCTCGTGACCAGCAACTTCTTTACACCTTTCTTAGCCATCAGCCTGGCGGCTTCATCCACGCCGGCATTTTCATCTATTGTTATCACCGGACTTGACATTACATGTCTTGCTGTTAGGGTTTCAGGGGCTATACAGGGTTCAACAATCCTTCTGAGAATATCCCTCTCAGTTATTATTCCTACAGGCCTATCACCCTGCACAACTACAATCGAGCCTATGTCAAACTTGTTCATGGTGGCTACAACCTCCTTAATGCTTGTATCAGGCCTGACAACCTTAACATCCTTCGTCATAACATCCCTTACAACAACAATTCCAGCCAAGTTTCAAGCCTCCCCGCATACACGATTAAAAGTTGCCTTAAAAGTATTAAAAGATGTTCATACCCTTAGATTTTGTGGAGACGGCAAGCCATGAAAATCACTTTTTGGCTTTTAGACATAAACTATGAATTTAAAGATCTTAGGCCTGAAGTTTGGCTTTGGGGCATAGATGCTTCGGGAAACAGGGTGCTGGTTATCGATAGAAACTTTTTCCCATACTTTTACGCTGTCCTAGAGCAGGGAGCTAAACCGCTGAATGTTATGGGAATTATTGAGAAGGAAAAGGCGAATTACCCATTCATTATCAGGGTTGAGCACGTGGAACGTAGGTTCTTCGGAAAACCTGTTGAAGCTTTAAGGGTTTATTGCAGAGACCCGGACGCCATGGAAAAATACGCTAAAGCCATCGGTAGAGTCGATGGAGTTAAGGAGTGCTTTGAAGAGGATATACGCTATTCTATGCGGTACCTTATAGATAATAACGTCGTTCCATGTGGATGGCATGAGGTTGAAGTTATCGAGGAGGATAAACCAGAAAATATTCAAGTGGATCATGTCTACGTGGCTGAGTCTCCCCCAAGGTTCATAGATAAACCGGAGCCTCCGAATCTGAGAATTATGGGCTTCTCAACGGTTTACTATAGCCGTGAGGGGGCGCCTAAACCTGATAGAAATCCCTTGATAATAATTTCCGCCGCAACAAACACTGGGGAGGAAAGAAATTTTCTAGCCGGAGACGACAAGGATGATAGGCCTATTTTGAGAGCCTTCATAGATTTCGTGCGAAAATTTGATCCCGACATTATCGTTGGCTACGGAGTGAACAGGCAGGATTGGAGCTACCTTAGGGAGAGATGTAGGAGGCTTGGGTTCAGGCTTTCCGTGGACAGGGTGAACGGCGAGCCCCACACAAGCGTTTATGGACATGTTTCAGTCACTGGAAGAGCCAACATTGACCTCTTCGACTTTGCAGATGAATTTCCAGAGGTGAAGGTTAAGACTCTGGAGAACTTGGCGGATTACCTGGGCGTTATGAAGCTTGAGAACCGCACCTTGATAGAGGATGTGGAATTTGCAGACTACTGGGATGACAAGGCTAAGAGGGAAAAGTTGAAAGCGTTTTCCGCGGAGAACACCAACTGCATTATGGGGATAACTCAAGCTATACTGGACTTCGCTATGCAACTGTCAAGCCTTGTAGGTTTACCCATTGACCACGTAGGTACAGCTGCCGTGGGTTTTAGAGTTGAGTGGTTCCTGATAAAACATGCCAAAAATAGAGGAGAGCTCGTGCCGAAACGGGTTGAACAGCCCTACAGGCCCTATGTAGGCGCTGTGGTGCTCAGCCCCAAATCAGGAATCCATGAGAACATAGCAGTACTGGACTTTGCATCCATGTATCCGAACCTCATGATAGCCTATAACATTTCGCCGGACACCTACATACCGTCTGAGGAACCAACTCCGCCAGAAGGGGCTTATGAGGCGCCTGAGGTGGGTCACAGGTTCAGAAGGGAGCCTCCAGGATTCTACAAGGAGGTTTTAACCCATCTATTAAAGGTTAGAGAGGAAATCCGCTTAAGAATGAAGCAGTACTCCAGAGATAGCGTTGAATATCGCATGCTTGATGCAAGACAGAAGGCCATAAAAGTCATAACAAATGCCTCTTATGGCTATGCTGGATGGGTTGGAGCTAGATGGTACATCAAACCGGTGGCTGAGGCCGTCACGGCGTGGGGAAGACACACCATTCTTACAGCCATAAGAATGGCTGAGGAGGAAGGACTTAAGGTGGTTTACGGTGACACTGACAGCATATTCCTAGAATACAAGCCGGATAAGGTGGAGGAATTTGTAAGAAAAATCAGGGAAAAACTGGGGCTGGAGATCAAGCCTGAAAAGGTTTATAGGAGGATCCTATTCACAGAGGCGAAGAAACGCTATGCGGGGCTTCTGCCAGAGGGAAAACTGGATATTGTGGGCTTGGAGGTCATAAGAGGCGATTGGGCAGCCATTGCTAAGAAAGTCCAGGAAAAAGTTTTAGACATAATACTTAAAGAGCAAACGCCTCAGAGAGCCGTGAAATTCACGCGACAGCTTATCCATGAATTGAGACAGAGGAAAGTGCCCTTCAGAGATCTCATAATTTGGAAGACGCTAACGAAGCCCGTTGAGGAATATACCCTTAGAGCTGCACACGTAGAGGCTGCAAAAATGCTTATGGAAAAGGGCTGGAAACTCGCCGTGGGCGACAAGGTGGGCTACGTGGTGGTTAAGGGTCAAGGACGCTTATACGAGCGCGTTAAGCCCTACATGTTCGCTTCATATGACGAGGTGGATCTGGAATATTATGTTACAAGCCAGGTTGTGCCGGCTGCCGCGAGGGTTCTTGAACATTTCGGCGTAACAGAGGAGCAGCTGCTTAGAGGCGAGCCTTATGTGGGAGAGACACGGAAGCTGACCGACTTCTTCGGAGGTTAATCTCCGAAAATTTCTGAGAATGTTGTAAGCTGAACGTTCAGCGGAGGCTTCAAGGCGTCGGATAAACGCGCCGCGATAACGTGTTTTATGTTCTTCTCACTTGCTATATCCACTATTCTCTGGGTTATTATCCCGTCAAACACTACGGTGTCTACTCCACTTATCTGCTGGAGTTTCTCAGCCAGCTGGCTTACCGGAAGCCTCTCTATAGGCTGAAGGTTCTCGTTGAGAAGTACAGCCTCTAAAGTGCCGTTAAGTTCCTTCGCGATTTGAACAACCTCAGCCGGCACTGAAACTCTGGGTTTCTCTCTACGATGTTTTAGAAGCTCTTCCAGGGGCACTTTGGCTTCAAGGGAGTCGAAGATTTCCTTGCAGTTTAGTTCCTCAACCTCCTTTCCCCTAGGGGCCCTTGCAACATACTTGATGTTGGTGACTTGAAGCAGCTCCTTCAGGATTAGGTCTCCACCTCTGTCTCCGTCGAGAAAGGCTGTGGCCTCCTTTTCATTG
Source organism: Bathyarchaeia archaeon (assembly GCA_038868255.1). Taxonomy (GTDB): domain Archaea; phylum Thermoproteota; class Bathyarchaeia; order Bathyarchaeales; family Bathycorpusculaceae; genus DRVV01. The sequence goes on along the minus strand of JAWCTJ010000054.1, from coordinate 3,967 downwards.
CATAGTTTTTTTATGGTTTCAGGCACCTTGGCTCCTTCGAGGGCTATTACGTTATATAAGCCGCAGCGCATGAGATTTATGACGTCTGCGCGTCCCTCCACGATGATTATCTCCTTTGAGTTGGCTACCTCTGGACCTGCTGAAAGCTCTTCTGGCCCATACTTCTGAACCTTCGCCGTCTTTAAGGTCTCAGCAACCTCTTTGAAAACCTCATCCACGGAGGGCATGGATTCTATGGTCCAATGTTGAAGTATTTCTTTGGCTCTGTCAATTATGGCTTTCCTTCTCGCCTCCCGTACATCCTCGATCTTTTCAAGCGTGACCTTGGCGGAGCATGGTCCCACGCGGTTTATGCTTTCAACGCTTGCAGCTATAAGCGCTGTGGAGACTCTATCCATGCTTGTTGGGATGGTTATCGTGCCCGTTGTCTTATCCTGCTTTGAATGTAGTTCTATTTCTATTCTTCCAACGCGTCCAGATTTCTGAAGTTCTCTCAGATCCAGCTCCGGCCCGAAAAGTCCCTCTGTCTGACCGAAGATGGCGCCTACTACATCCGGCTTCTCAACTACGCCTTCTATCTCGAACCTTGCCCGTATTACATACTTTACGGTAAGGGTTTGTGATGAACCCGTAAGCGTCACCTCCTACATTACCTCACATTAGACGATGTAAGTGAGAGAATACTCTCGATAGAATACTTCAGATCGCAATATATTACCTTTATGCATCACCGCGCATATATTGAACTTCTGAGAAGGCTAGGTGACCATTTTAATTAAACCTTTAAAAGCGAGCAGATCTTTTGATATTTAGTCCATATGAAGGTGTGAATCGCATGGAAAAATCGTCGCTTTTTTCGGGTTTCTACAAACTCAGCCCTAAGGAACGTTTAGATTTTGTTAAGGACTTTGCGGGGTTAACTGATGAAGAGGCTGCATTAATCCAGAATACTGGATCCTTGCCCATGGACATAGCTGACCGCATGATCGAGAACGTTGTGGGAGCCGTACCGATACCGCTTGGCATAGCAGTAAACTTCCTTATCAATGGAAAGGACTATCTGATACCAATGGCCATTGAGGAACCCTCAGTAGTGGCTGCGGCAAGCTACGCTGCTAAAATGGTTAGGGATGGAGGAGGATTCCACACAAGCAGCACTCCTCCAATAATGATTGGACAAATCCAAGCCGTCGGAATGAGGGATCCTAATGCTGCGAAAATGAGGGTGCTTGAAGCTAAAGATGAAATCTTGAAAAAGGCCAATGATCAGGACCCGCTTCTTAATTCCCTGGGCGGCGGTGCTAAGGACATTAATGTGAGAGTTATAGAAACCGCGAAGGGTCCGATGGTGATAACCGAGCTGCTTGTGGACTGCCGTGACGCCATGGGCGCCAACGCTGTGAACACTATGTGCGAGGCCGTGGCGCCCATGATAGAGCGCCTGACCCGTGGGCGGGTTTATTTACGGATCATCTCCAACCTGGCGGATAGGCGCCTCGCGAGGGCATGGTGCACGGTTCCGAAGGAAGCTGTAGGCGGCGAAGAGGTTGTGGATGGAATCATCTATGCTTCGGCATTCGCCGCCGCTGACCCCTATAGGGCGGCGACGCATAACAAGGGCATACTTAACGGCATTATAGCCGTGGTGCTTGCCACATGCAACGATCACCGCGCCGTCGAGGCTGGAGCCCATGCCTACGCGGCTAGAAATGGAAAATATACCACTCTTTCTACATGGGAGAAGAATGACAACGGAGACTTGGTTGGCTCTATCGAAATGCCTATGGCTGTGGGCATAATAGGCGGAGCTGTGCGCACCCACCCCATAGCAAGGATCTGCCTAAAAATTCTCGGTGTTAAAAATGCAAATGAGTTCGCCGAGGTCTTGGCCGCTGTCGGTTTAGCTCAGAACTTAGCTGCATTGAGGGCTTTAGCCCATGAGGGCATACAGAGGGGACACATGTCTCTACATGCGAGGAATATAGCCATAGCTGCTGGAGCCACAGGAGAACTCATAGACATCATAGCTGAAAAGATGGTTGAGGAACGCAGGATCAGAATGGATAGGGCAAAGGAGCTTCTTGAACAGTACAGGGCGACTGGAGAATCGGCTAGGTAGGCGAGCATGCCATGAAGATAATTCCAGGTCCAGCGTCCATGGAGCTCGGCGCCAAAATAGCGCAACTTTTAGGCATTGAAACCATTTCAGTTTTTTCAAAGACCTTTCCCGACGGGGAATTGTACATAAGACTCGAAGGCACAGTTGAGGGGGATGAAGTTATTGTTGTCCAAACCACAAACTACCCTCAGGACACCAGGTTAATCCAGCTGGCACTTATCACGGATGCAGCTAAAAGGCATGGCGCCAAAAAAGTAACAGCTGTTGTTCCGTACCTTGCCTATGCGCGGCAAGACAAGATATTCCTCCAAGGCGAGGCCATAAGCATAGAGGCCATCGCAAGAATGCTTAGGGCTGCAGGAGTGGATTCCCTTGTAACTGTTAATGTGCACCAGGAAAAGGTTCTTGAGAGATTTCCCTTCCCCGCATTAAATCTGTCAGCTATCCCGCTATTGGCGGAGCATTTTAAGAAGCAGGGTTTCACGGGTGCTTTCGCCCTAGCCCCCGACAGGGGAGCCATCTACATTGCTGAACAAGCTAACAGGATCCTCAGAGGCGGATACGGTTATCTCGAAAAGCACAGAGACCGCTACACGGGCCAGGTTAGTGTGGAACGTGGAGCCTTTGACGTGGCGGGAAGAAATGTGATAATTTTTGACGACATTATTAGCACCGGAGGCACAATTGTGGCTGCTGCTAAAATTCTGAAGGAGTTGGGAGCAAAGGATGTTTACGCTGCATGTGTGCATCCCCTTCTCGTAGGAGATGCTGAAAAACGCATCATGGAAGCAGGTGTCAGAGAGATCGTTGGAACAGACAGCATACCAAGCCCTGTCAGCAAGGTTTCCCTTGCACCTTTAATAAGCGAGACGCTTAAGGAGCATAGAATTGGTTAAACTTTTCCTACTTCTTTCAGGAGAGCATGAGACTTTACCTGCCTCTGAAGTTCAGGCTATATTGGAGGCGGAGGGCTTTACCTACGAGGTTTTAGAAGTCCTTGACCAAGTTTTAAGAATTGAGGCTCCTCTTGAAAGCGTCGAATCCATAAAGAGACGCGCCGCATTCACAAGAGCCTGTGGGATAGAGCTTTTCACGTGTGAAGCTGATCCCATAATGGTTTTGAAGGCTTTGCGTTCCCTAAACCTTGAGGAAATTCTAGGCGAAGGGGAAGGTTTCGTTGTGCGCGTTAAACATGTGAAAAATTACGCAAAAGAAATCAACGGAATGTTTATGGAGAGGAAAATTGGCGAGGCTATTCTCCACATGGCGAAGGATGCGAAGGTTAAACTTAAATGTCCAGATAAGACGTTCCTAGGAATATTAACTGAGAAAAAGCTTGTTTTTGGGTTAAATGTTGAGGATATACCTGCTAAGCCGTTCATGGACAGGCGCCCAAAAAACAGGCCTTTCTTTCACCCATCAGCTATGCCTCCGAAGCTTGCCCGCGGAATGGTTAACCTTGCGAGGGCTAAGGCGGGAAAGCTTGTTTTTGACCCTTTCTGCGGGACTGGAAGCATTCTGATTGAAGCTGCACTGGTGGGTTGTCGAATAATAGGCGTTGACGTGCAGCGGCGCATGGTTATGGGATGCCGAAGGAATCTTGACCATTTTGGAATAAAACCGGAAAGCCTCATCGTTGCTGATGCATGTAAGCCTCCAGTAACGGCGGTAGACTGCGTCGTTACGGATCCGCCTTATGGAAGAAGCGCTACAACATTTAGTAGAACTACTGCGCAGATTATTGAGGATGCTTTAAAGATTCTCCATGATCTGATTAGAGCGGGTGGGCATGTTTGCATAGCCGCGCCTAAGACTATAGGCGTAGGCAGTATAGGTAGGAGTCTTGGT
>JAWCTJ010000053.1:0-9642 GCA_038868255.1 Bathyarchaeia archaeon | reverse complement strand
GCAGCTGAACTTCTTAAAGAAGGTTTCATGGAAGCCTTATCTGACATGAATATCTCATGCCTAATTACAGCAAGTTTTCTGCTGGAAGATGCTGCAGAAAAGGGGAAAGTACCAGGGTTGACATCTACTAGACTGCATAGTCCAGGGGGCATTGTAGCTGATGAGCTGCTCGGAATAAACATAGCAATGTATATTGCAGGGGCAAGAGGGCTTTTCGAATTTGTCAGGTTTGACCAAATTAAACCCGGGATTCTTAAAAATTTGGGGCCATTTGTGAATGATGCCATAGGTGGTTTAATCGCTGGTGTTTCGTCAAACATGTACACTCGTGCCTCAAAGCAAAGTCTTCTATAAGATTTGCATTTATCAAGTCGGCGACGGCCGCCGTGAATTGATGTTTCAGTTGATTGTCAATAAGAATGTTTGGCAATTCATTTAGATACATTTTGACAATTCGCTATCTTTATTTATAGAGGTGAACATTGATAGCTCAGAGAAGGGGATAAATGAATGTCCCAGAAAGCCCCGTCTAAAGACGATGCGCTTGAAGCCTTAGATTTCATAATAAATGTTTTAAGGGAACATGAGAAAGACTTGGATCGCCTAGTTAATGAGTTAAATAAAATAACTGAAAGATTAGGTGAACTCGGTGAAACAAGCGAAAGAATGGGTGGGGGGAAGCACCTTAACATATTAAGTGGTAAGATAGATGATATTGAAAAACGACTTACAAATCTGCAAGGCGAAATCTCTAACCTTTTAGGTTGCATTTCAAGTGTCGGTGAAACCCGTACAGATTTGTTCCAGGTTCAGAAGGGTACTGCTGGTGAGATGAGGGGGCCAACGCTTATTTTACATTGTAAAAAATGGGAAGACTTTCAAACACAAGCCAAACACGCACAGACGATATCCTTCGCGTTCAAGGAGGCTGAAAATACCTTCCAAATAGATGCTTTTAAGAACGGGCAAATAATCACATACACAGGAGAGGCTCCGAAAACACCTGCTCTCTTTAAAGCTTGGCTATCTAAAAGGCTAGATGTTCCGGAAGAAAGTATTCTTGAAGGCACTATAACCGTTCATTAAATTCTTGTTTATTATGCGTATTTCTCTGAAATTAGCAATCCTTTTATAAAAGAATAAGTATTAAGTCTTACGATGTTATAAGGGGGTGAGTTTGAGGGCTATAGGCGGCCAATTTTTTCCGTTTTCGAAGCCTTCTCCTTTCTCCTCGATGACGGAATGGCTGCCTAGGCCAAAACGCGATGACCCCCCGGATTCATGCCATGGCTCATAGTAGGAAACGGTGAAAACTATGGACAAGGAAAAGTCTGTTGAGAGAATTCGGGAGGAGTTTATCGAATTAGAGAGGACAATGGAGGAAATTTGCTTCCTAAAGTTAGTGGCTCAAGATCTGAAAAGTTTTAGGCGGATGATCAGAATTAAGAGATATGATTAGGCAATGTAGCTAGGATTTAGGGAAAGCCTTTAAAGACTTTCGCCGTTATCCTTTTGGAGGAAGGTTATGGAAGAAGATTCGGAAGGTTACATTCTATTATTCAACACCTTGACACGTAAAAAAGAACTGTTTGTCCCGCTAGAAAAGGGTAAAGTGAAAATTTATACCTGTGGTCCTACAGTTTACGACTTCGCTCACATAGGGAACTTTAGAACCTTTGTCTTTCAAGATTTATTGAAACGATGGCTTAAGTATCGCGGTTTCAATGTAATCCATGTTATGAATATCACTGACGTGGATGATAAAACAATAAGAAACTCTAGAAAAAAAGGTATTGCCCTTAGACAGTATACCGACTATTACCTGAAGGCGTTCTTCGAAGATCTTAAAACACTAAACATAGAACGCGCTGAATATTATCCCAGAGCTACGGATCATATTCCGGAGATGGTCACTCTAATTAAGCGACTAATGGAAAAAGGCTATGCTTACATGGGTGATGATGGATCTATTTACTTTGACATTTCAAAGTTTAAGGATTATGGTAAGCTCTCTAAACTGAAGATTGACGAGTTAAAGCCTGGAGTTAGAGTTAAGGTAGACGAGTATGGAAAGGAGGAAGCTCAAGATTTCGCATTATGGAAAGCTTGGGATGAAGAGGATGGAGATGTTTACTGGGAAACTGAACTTGGCAAGGGAAGACCTGGATGGCATATAGAATGTTCAGCTATGGCCATAAAGTACCTGGGAGAAACAATAGATATCCACAGCGGTGGCGTAGATTTAATATTCCCTCATCATGAAAATGAGATAGCTCAAAGTGAAGCAGCCACTGGAAAACCCTTTGCTCGATATTGGTTGCACTCTGAGCATCTGCTCGTTGAGGGAAAACGAATGTCTAAGAGCCTCGGCAATTTCTACACATTAAGAGATCTGACAGCGAAAGGATATGATCCTATGGCAATACGTTTTCTACTTCTTTCTACCCACTATAGACAACAATTAAACTTCACCTTCGACGGGTTAGAAGCTGCAGGAAATGCTGTAAATCGCCTTAGAAATTTTACACATAGATTATTGGATACTAACGGTAAGGGCTGCGGTAAAACAATAAAGCAACTAATGGCGAGCTTTAAGAAAAGTTTTGAATCAGCTATGGATGATGACTTAAACATAAGCATGGCCTTAGCTGCACTGTTTGATTTCGTCAGGGATGTTAACAGGCTATTAGACGAACAAGCATTAAGTAAGGATGAAGCTTTAGAGGTTTATGAGTTGATGATGAGATTTAACAAGGTTTTAGGCATAATGGAAGAAGGCACGTTTGAACGTGAACTGCCAAAAGAAGCTGAAGAACTTATACGAAAACGTGAAGAAGCTCGAAGGGCTAAGGACTGGAAAACAGCAGATCAGATAAGAGAGCAGCTTAGGGCTATGGGCATAATTATTGAGGACACGCCTCAAGGCGTTAAATGGAGAATTGAAAAAAGAACCGGTTAAGCATCTGCTAAACCAGGGTTGCTATTTTACAAACTGGCTTTTTAAACAGTGTCTTTAACTCTTCAAAATGATTTTTTCTTATCGTGGCTATCAAGACTGTGCTTGGCCCAGCGGATTTATTAAGGTTCACTGGCGGGTTCTCGCAGAGCATTACATGCAGTTTTGATTCCATGGCTAGAACCTCAACCTCCTTGAGTATCCCCCTAGAACCTACGGGTATTATTCCATGTACGAAATCTAGAGATAGCAATCTTAACAGGTCGTCAAGATCCGCTATTACTCCTTCACGTTCATTTTCAAGAACCTCTAACCCGACTGAAGGTAAGCCTATACATACAACATTATCTCCTTGCTTAGATTTTCCAATGCGCAGCTTCCTCTTATGAGCAATCCCCACAACGGCAACACCTATCCCAGTTTGGTTTGTCTGAAAATTTTTCTCTGTGCTCACAACAAGATCAGATCTTGGATCTAGACCAACCTTTCTCATCTCCATCTTCACACCCTCGAGAATATGGTTCCCAGACGGTTCAGACTCCACGCCTAAACCACATGCAACACATAAGGGTTTTGCTCCAACAGCCAAGACTTCCATAAGGGCAGTTCTGACAATGAACTTTCCTAGAACTTCACCATCAACCCTTATCGAGTCGCCTGGTTTTGAACCCACAGCGCCTGAAGAATCGCAACCTACAACTAAAAATCTATCAACCGATAACGGCTTAATTAGGACATCTCTACAAGAAAATGAAGAGGATGAATATTGGGCGCTAGGTTCTTTCGGCATAACAACCATTTATAGGTTAATTTCAGCCCTTTATTACTTTATTTATCGCCTCGTAAACTATCCCTGCTACGATAGCGTTAATCAGAGATGCAGCAAAAAGGATTGGTGTCAATACCGGCAGGATTCCCCATCCCATAGCTGGAACTGCAAGCACAACCCCTGCCGTGTTTATGGCAATCCCGCCAACCAAACCAGCTACTATACCGAACCTCCTATTCAATACCGCTGTTACAGCTCCCACCACGGCCATTAGCAATGTCACTGGAATATGCAAATAGCCTAATGGGAAGCCAGATCTGATTGATGAAAGCAGATGCCCAATGGCGCACACCAACGCACCGCTTGCTGTTCCTCTCCAAAGAGCCATAAAATAGCCTGGAAAGGAGTCTAAAGCCACTGAACCCACAGGGCTTGGAATGGGAATCATCGCTCCTATGCCGCTTATCGCTGAGAAAAGCACTATCTCAGAGATCACACGAGCTTTTGGAAGTTTGACATTTTCTCCATGAGACATATTGGATGGTTTATCCATCCTTGTTAATAAGTTTTTCCATAACCTACTTACTGTTAATTTTTGAGACAGCCTCGAAAATTTATGTTAAGATTTTAAGTACTTTTTGAAAATATACGTAGATAAGGCAAAATAGATGTTAAGTTAGCATAATTAATTGGTTTCAAGCGTATGCACAGAACTGGGGTTGCGAAACTTCCGCTTCATTATGGCAAGGCGCCAAGATGGTTAGTTATTCGTATGCAAAGGCTTGCCAGAGAGATTGTAACAATAATTATTGATGAATATGGTAGCGGCGAGTTTCTCAAGCGTTTATCTGATCCATTTTGGTTTCAAGCTTTAGGTTGTGTGCTTGGTTATGATTGGCATTCATCTGGCGTTACCACTGTTGTTACAGGTGTTCTCAAGCAAGCAATTAATCCAAAGGAGCATGGCATTGCCGTGTGCGGTGGTAAAGGGCGATTTTCAAGACAAACTCCTCTAGAGATAAAAGATGTGGGTGAGAAATTTGATTTTTCAGAAGCTCAAGTACAAGGTCTTTGCTATGCTAGTCGCATGAGTGCAAAGGTTGATAATACGGCAATTCAAGCAGGCTATCCGCTTTATCATCATGCATTTTTCGTTGACAAGGATGGAAAATGGGTTGTAGTTCAGCAAGGTATGTGTTTGCGAGATCGTACTGCTAGACGTTATCATTGGTCATCGGAGAATGTTAATAGCTTTGTTGTTGAACCTCATGATGCCATTGTTGGAGATGTTAAGCGGGAGGTAGCTCTAGACATGACCGCAATGGAAAGTGAGGGTTGCAGAAGGGTCTCGGTGGATCTGGCATGTGAACCTCCAAAGAAGGTCATGCGGCTACTTTTGTCAATAAGACCCGCTTACCAGAAATCCCTTGAGAGCTGGCTTCCTATGTCAACTCAGAATAATTTGGATAGGTACCCAATTGATGTTTTATCAATGCCCTCAAGCGTTAACTGGAAGGCTCTACAGCAGATATACGAATTTAAGCCAAGAAATTATGAAGAACTCCTGGGTTTCAAGGGTGTGGGTGTGGCTACAGTAAGGGGTTTAGCCCTAATCGCCGAACTCATCTACGGGGAGAAACCCAGCTGGAAGGATCCTGTCAGGTACTCTTTTGCTTATGGAGGTAAGGATGGTGTACCCTTTCCGGTGGATAGAAAAGCCATGGACGAGTCAATACAGTTTCTCAAAATGGCTGTCGAAGAATCGAAATTGGGCAAAGTTGAAAAAATGAAGGCTTTGGAGAGGTTAAGGGCATTTGTGCCAAAAACTAGTCAATAGCAAACTGCTTCAGCTGTTTTGGAAAGCCCTTCGGGAGTAACTGCGAAAGTAATTCTTCGCTTGGATTAAATTAGCTGGAATAATTATATTTTTAGTGTTTGGATAAAATAATGGCGTTCACTATGAAGAGGGTCTTATTATGTGCTATGGTCCATGTAAATTTTTGCGCAGCAAAATGATGAAAACTTAAGCTGGTAACCTGCTGTATCAGCATATTTTATGGCTTTTTCTGAGGGAAAAGCTATAGCATCCGCTCCGGCCTTTATAGCCATAATGTCCGTTTCATCTCGATGTTCTCCCTTTGGCCGCATACACCCCAACGCGATGGGCTTATCAGGAAACATTATTCTAGCTGCAGCAATTATTCTTGCTATATCTATGGGCCTCAGCGGTTTGATTCCTTCCATTTCAGTTCCTCGAATTGGCATAAACGCTATTATAACTATGGCTGAGGGGTTATAATTAGAAATCATCTGCAGTGCATGCATTTCGCCTAGCAATTTTCCGTAGTGAAGTCCAGCAATAACGTGTGGTACAAAGTTCAAACCTGCATCGTTTAGAGCTTTCAAGGATTTATTATAATTGCTGGCCGTAAGGTCAAGGTTGCAAATTTCTCTAATAGTTTCATCTGAACCTATTATGTCAATTAAAACTGCATCTATTCCTGCTTTCTTAAGATGTTTGGCCTTTTCAAGATTTATGATACCAACGTGAGCGAAGATGGTTAACGCTAAATCCTTTTTAACTCTTTCAATTGCATCAAGGAAATCATCTAATGGAATCGACCCATCCGGAGAGCACCCGCCACTTATCAAGCATCCTTTTGCCCCCATTATTCTCAGCTTTGTGCACATAGAATAAAGTTCACTTGGAGTCGTGGCTGGATGCATAGTTTCTAGAACTTTTCCGCCACAATGTTTACAGTTTAATGCACATCCTTTCCCGGTGACAGATAATGTTGGAAAATCATTTGACGATGAACGGAAGTATGTTGTTTTATAGTACATGAAGCTCGGCGCATAGAAGTGAATTTTCCTGTGCTTCGGAATAAAGATGTTACTTTCTAATAGTCTGGATAGCTCATCCGCGGGCATTCTCCATATTTCTTGTGGCGAAATTTTGACCATTTTTCCCCGTGTAAGCTATGCCAGAATGCTTAATATCCTTTCGATTAGCCTTCATCATCCTTCCCGTTCTCTAAGGATGGAGGCTTTTCCATGGGCACGTTAACAGTTCCAACGGTCCTTGTCAGTTTGTCCATTTGTCTCTGGAAGTTAAGAACTCGGAAAATTGCTCTGCCGCGCCAGCTTATAGCGTAAAAATGCCCTTTATCTGAGACTCTTTCTTCAACGAGTCCATTATCCCTTAAAAAGTCTAGATATCGCTTAACCGTTAGGCAGTCCATATTGGTTTTGTATGCTATTGTATCGATCTTCATTGGTCTTTTTATCAAGGTCTCTAGGATGGCTTCGCAGATCTCAAGCTTTGACTTGTACAAGTATACCCGCCAAAATTCCATTCATCAATACTAATAAAAATGTTTATGAATTCAAAATTCATAGGAAAAAACCGCATTTGAAATAATGAACTGAGAAGGGGATGCCTAATAACTAGTAAAGAGTTCCCGGAGAAAATTCGCATATCTGTCGGAACGGCAATCCACTTGGGGTTGCTAAGAGGTAAGCTTGATGCTGAACCCACAACGGCTTATTTGATGACTTATAAAGATGGGCGGTGTCTTGCAAACTGTGGTTTTTGCCCTCAAGCAAGGCAAAGCCGAAGTAGAATTGATATGCTTTCAAGAGTTTCCTGGCCTACTTTTAATGTATTTGCTTTGTTGAAAAAAATTGAAGATGCGTTTTTAAAGGGCAATATTATTCGTGTTTGCATACAAGCCCTAAATTATCCTGAGGTTTTCAATCATCTAGAAGCCTTAGTGAAGAGCATTTCCCGATTGGGTGTACCTATCTCAGTTTCATGTCAACCACTAAACGTAGATAGCATTATAGGATTAAAGGATGCTGGTGCTGAGAGAATAGGAATACCGCTTGACGCGGCAACAGAGGAAATCTTTGATATTATTAAGGGGAGAGCTGCAGGGGGACCCTACGAGATGAGGCGGCAGTGGGAACTTTTGGAGAAGGCACTTCAAATATTTGGACGAGGATTTGTAAGCACCCACTTTATTGTTGGCTTAGGCGAGACTGAAAAAGAAATGGTGTATGTCATTCAAAGATGCACTGACATGGGTATCACATCAGCACTTTTCGCATTTACACCAGTTCCTGGAACATTTCTAGAAAAAAATAATCCTCCTTTAATCCAGCATTACCGTAGAGTGCAGCTAGCTAGATACCTGATTGTTAATGGCTTTTCACGTGCTGAATTGATGAATTTTAACGAGTATGACCAGATAACAAGTTTCGGTGTTAACTTCGAAACCCTGAGATATGCGGTATTGTCTGGTGAACCTTTCAGAACCTCTGGTTGCCCAGGCTGTAATCGTCCATACTATAATGAAAAACCCAGCGGACCTGTATACAATTATCCAAGACCTTTAAGTCAAGAAGAAATAATTAAGATAGCTGAAGAGTTGAACTTGACTCTCTGATCTATATATTTTCGCTGGCTTGTTGTGGAAGCTTTGGCTTTTGCTTTGTAACCTGCTCAACTATTCGCCAGAAATCTTCCTCAGTTATGCCTCTCCTAAGTTCTTTCATCAATTTTTTAATCTGGTAGAACGTCATCTGAGCTCCACCTTTATCAAGACTTTCATGTACCGCTTTTATGCGTTTGACTATTTCGTCTATTTGCCAACTTGTAGCTTTGATCCCCGCAGCCTCTAGTTTCTTCTCCACAAGGCTTCTGCCACCACCTCTTCCAATATACAGCTGAATTTCTCTCTCAATCATCTCGGGTGGAAACGGCCCATATAATAGAGGGTGCACTAGCATCCCGCTGACATGTTCGTCCACCTCAAAGGAGAAAGAATTCTCGCCGACTATTGGTTTATGGAACTGAATTGGTAACGCAAAACTTTTCTCTGTTTGTTGTACAAGTCTGTATAGCTTTTTAACATCTATTCCAGTATCAATATTGTAAAGCAACTCAAGAGACATAACAACTTCCTCCAAAGGCGCAACACCTGCCCTCTCACCGAAACCTGCAATACATGTATGCAAATATGCTACGCCCTCTTCTACGGCTGCAAGCGTGTTAGCAGTTGCCAGTCCAAAATCATTATGACAGTGAACAGATAGATTGGCCTCTTTTCCTAGACTTTTCTGAAGTCCATCCTTTATGTGGGAGATTAAGTAACGCATGGAGAGTGGTCTCAGAAATCCAACGGTATCTGCTACTACAAGTTTGTCCGCTCCAGCCTTAATGGCGGCTTCAAATATTTGTAAAATATCTGGCAACGGTGTTCTTGAGGCATCTTCTAACAAGAAGTCCACAGTTGCACCTTGCCTTTTAGCATACTCTATAGATTCTACAGTGTTTTTAAGCACTTGCTCCTTGATCATTCGGAGCCTATGCTTAAGGTTAATACCATTATATGGTGTAAAAACGAGGATTTCTCTTATTCCGCAATTGAGGCAAGCGTCGATATCTTCTTTTTTTGCACGTGCCGAGGCTACAATTGTTGCTTGTCGAAATCCTTCATTAGCTATTTTCTTAACGGTGTTTCTTTCCTCTTCGGAAAGAGCTGGAAAACCAACAGTTATCATTGGAACACCGATTTCATCCAGCATTTTGGCCAGCTTAACTTTCTCAATGTATGTGAGATAAACTGCTGGTGTTTGAACACCCTCCCTAAGGGTTTCATCCCATATGAAAACCTTTTCAGGCAGCTTGGGAGGAAGGTTCTTCCTCAGCCTGTTATAATTAGCAATCAGCCCTTCAGCTTCAAGTTTTTTAAATATCGTCTTACGCATTTAACATCACATGCTCTAGAGCCAAGTGTACCATTATTCTATGGCAAGAATATATATAAAAATTAATGAAACTCACTTTTTGGACTGGTGGGTTAGGTAACTTTTAATTTTGTTAAGAATTCTAGACGCAAAGCACTTTCATTCT
>JAWCTJ010000052.1:0-9679 GCA_038868255.1 Bathyarchaeia archaeon | reverse complement strand
TTTTGAAGCTTACAGACCGCTTGATCAACTCGTTAAAGGCGTTAGGATTGCAGCTTCAAACACCAGAAGATCCAAATTGCCGCTCGGGAATCATTAACTTTAAAGTAAAAAATCTGAAGGAAATTATGGGGGAACTTAGGCGTAAGGACATTATCGTATCAGCAAGGGCGAATGGAATAAGAGTTTCGCCTCACTTTTACAATACTGAAGAGGAAATAGACAAACTTGTAAATGAAGTAAAAAGGTGCATCAATGTATAGAATAGTGGAACTAGATGAAGATAATAGGCAAAACATAATTAGATTTCTCGAGAGAGATCCCGTAAGACATGTTTTCGCCCTTTATGATATTCAGCATGAGTTAGCGAACACGAGAATGTACGTATGTTTCGACAATGAAGACTTAGAGGCATATATCCTAATATATAGAGGCACGACTTTCCCGAGCGTAATTTTGGAAGGGAAGAAAGAGGTTGCTGAGAGCCTATTGGAGTACGCACCGAAATCAAACTTTATATTGCATGCGCCAAAGAATCTTTTGCCACTTATACTGGAAAGATTTCCAAATGCAAAATACTACATTGAAGATTGGATGCTTGTAAATAGGGGTCATGTAAAATTTTTCAGATCTCAGCTTGTACGTATACTAAGTGGGTTGAACGACGCTGAGAGGCTTATGAAACTTTTCTCGACAGACGGGAATCGTCCTAAGGAAAGCTTAGAGAAAAACCTTGAAAGAATAAGTAAAACACCAGTTTACGGTGTTTTCGTGGATGAAGAACTTGTTTCATGCGCTGCCGCCATAGTCAGATTCCCGAAAGTTTGGCTTGTAGGTGGGGTATACACGCATCCAAGTTATAGAAATAAAGGATACGCCACGTTAGCAGCATCAGCGGTAACTGAGGAAGCACTGAAGACCGCAGAATGCGCGTCTCTAATTGTTAGACGCGATAATTTTCCAGCCATAAGAGTTTATGAAAAAATCGGATACAGGAAAGTGGGCGAGAAAATATGGATTGACATGGGAACTGGACTTAAACCTTAATTATGTACGGCTTAATCGTATCTGCTGAGAAAGGTTATTTCAGGGTACTGAGAGATTGATTTGCCCTCGCCTTTTTCAGTTTTGATCTCCATCTCTGAGATTTTACATGTTCCGATAATGTCTTCCTTGTTTCGGTTTATGATTTCGGCAAATTCCGCGTTTCCAGCGTATATTACAACTCTAGGTATGGTCATGTTGAGGGGTTTGCGCTTTTCAGCTTTCTCCCGTCTGATTTCTGAGATCAAAGCAGCTATCAAGTCACCCTGTTTCTCAGATTCCTCATCAATTTTGCTTTGGTCAACCTCTGGCCACTGTGTAAGATGTATGCTTTTTTTACCAATATACTCGGCATATAGCCTTTGGTATATTTCTTCAGTTATATGTGGCGTTATGGGAGCTAATAACTGTAGTATTCGATATAGAACGGAGTACAGGGTGTATTGGGCGGCTTTTCTTTTAGCCTGCCCGTAAACCTCAGACCTATAAAGCCTATCTTTGACAGCTTCCAGGTACTGGTCGCAGAAAATGTGCCATGTGAGATTTCGGATTTCTTCTAGGGCGACGTTGAATTGGCACTTTTCTAGGGCCTCATTAACCTTTTTCGTTGCTTTCTCAGTTTTACTTATAATCCACCTATCAAGTGTTTGAAGCTCGAAGCTATCGCCTGGCGTATAATCTTGAAGTTGGCTACTAACGAAGCGAGCTGCATTCCAGAGTTTCGTTAGGAAACGTCTTCCATATTCTACATCTGGCCAACGGAATGGAATATCTGAGCCTACTGCTCCGCCCCCCGCAGCCCATTGCCTAGCTGCGTCTGCACCGTACTTGTCCAGTACTTCCGTGGTGGCTACATAATTCTTTAGGGATTTGCTCATTTTCCTTCCATCTGAGCCTAGCACCATACCATTTATAAGACAACTCTTGAAGGGCTTCTCACCAAACAGTGCTAAGTGTCTAACTACAAGATAGTACGCCCATGTGCGGATTATGTCTACACCCGAAGGATGTATGTCAGCTGGGAAAAGTCTATGCCAGTCATGGCGATCAGGCCATCCAGCGTGTACAGCGCATGTAATTGAGGAATCCATCCATGTGTCGAAAACATCCTGTTCCGGGATAAACTCGCTTCCGCCACATTTTGGGCACTTTTCAATTTTTGGATTTTCAAGTTTGGGATCTATTGGAACCCAGTCCTCTTGGGCCGGTATGATTTCACCACAGTTTTTGCAGTACCAAACAGGGATAGGTGTTGCGAATATTCTTTGGCGGCTTACAACCCAGTCCCAGTCTAGGGAGCACGCCCAGTCTATTAAGCGGTTTTTCATATGGTCCGGGTACCATATAATCTCGTTAGCAGCTTTAACCACATCATTTGTTAATGATCTGGTTTTCATGAACCACTGCTTTCGTTCCATAATCTCTATGGGAGTTTTGCATCTCTCACATAACCCCACTTCCTGCGTTATTTCCTCAATCTTCTCTAGCAGACCCATGTCCTGAAGATCATGAACTATGGCTTTTCTAGCTTCTTCGATTGTTAGCCCGCAGTATTTCCCTCCGTTATCATTTATCCGTCCGTTGTCTGTTAGAAGGTTTATTACCGACAAACCATGTCTCTTTACGGTTTTTACGTCTTCTTTGTCCCCGTAAGTGCAAATCATTACCACACCTGTACCGAAAGATGGATCAACATCATCTTCTGGAATTACTTTCACAAGCCTGTCCACGATGGGAATGCGTATCCTTTTACCAATGTATTTGTTGTACCGCGCGTCCGTCGGATTTACGGCCACAGCTACACATGCAGGTATAAATTCTGGACGTGTGGTTGCAATTAGCAGATGTCCACCCTCTTCAAGCGGGAACCTTATGTAATGAAGTCTCCCTTTGCGCTCCTCATAGTCCACTTCGGCATCAGCTATGGCGGTTTCACATCTTGGGCACCAGTTCACGGGATGCGTCCCTCTGTACATTAAGCCTTTCTTGTACAGTAGTATGAAGCTTAACTGGGTGCGTCTCCAATAGTCAGGATCCATTGTCCGGTACTCTGTTGTCCAATCTATGCTGCAACCAAGCTTTACGATGCCCTCTTTCATCATAGCGATATACTTCTCGACCAGTTGCATGCATAAACTACGGAACTTGTCCGGAGGTAGATCACGTTTCCGAATCTTATGCTCCTTCTCAACTTGCACCTCTATACCTAAGCCATGACAGTCCCATCCTTGAGGGAAAAAGACATTGTAACCTTTCATGCGCTTGTATCGAGCTACAATGTCAAAATATGTCCAGTTTAGAACGTTTCCCATGTGAAACTCACCGGATGGATATGGCGGTGGAGTATCTATGCTGAACGTTGGGCGATTATAATCTGTCCAGTCAAAGCGGTAAATGCCCATTTCTTCCCATAGCCTCTGCCACTTGCGCTCGATGGCTAAGATATCAAATTCTTTAGGTAATATTTTCATGGCGAAGCATCCCGTTGTTTAGCTTTTACCTAAAGAGGTAAGAAATTGCATATAACTGTTTAATATTTAAAGCGTCTTTAACGTTGTACGACGAACATCAGTCTGCAATGTTAATTAGTTAAGATGTGAGGTGGCAGCAAGGGAAGAAAAATATAAATATGGGGTTTAATGGAATTGCTAGGGTATTTGCCCGACAGGGTGGGGGAGCTGGGCGGTGACCCGGCTGAGAGGATGGCTGAACGCCGTCGACCCCTAGAACCTGATCCGGGTAATTCCGGCGGAGGGAAACCCTTTGAATGAGGAAGATTCAAAGCTTAGAGTAAGCTCGAGAACCAAGATAATTGCCGAAGTTGTTTCTTTTGTGGCGCTTGCAACGGCGTTGAGTTATATTAAATTGTTCAGCCTACCCCAAGGGGGATCTGTGACCGCTGGTTCCATGGTGCCGATTCTGTGGCTAGCCCTGAGGAGAGGCCCAAGGGTAGGGGTGTTCGCCGCAGCAGTTTATGGACTTGTACAGCTTGCCGTTGAACCTTACATACTCCATCCTATCCAGGTATTGCTTGACTATCCCATAGCTTTCGGAGCCCTCGGAATGGCGGGGTTCTTCCAGAACAGGCCTTTCCTTGGAGTTAACATAGGCGTCTGGGGACGCTTCATAGCTCACTTCGTTTCAGGCGTGATATTCTTCGCCAGCTTCGCCCCCGAGGGCATGCATCCAGCAGTCTATTCAGCAATTTACAATGGAGGCTACATACTGCCGGAGCTTGCGATAAGCATTTACATAATATACTTGCTACAGGAGACTAAAGTTCTAAAAATGTTCCTGTAGAGGTTAAAATCCATGCTGAAGTTGAAGACGGGGATAAGGAACTTAGATGAGCTAATAGGCGGAGGCATAGAGGCAGGATCAAGAAACATACTTTATGGACCACCTGGCACCGGAAAGACCGTTTTTGCCATGCAGTTCCTTTGGCAGGGGCTCCAACAAGGCGAGACTGTAGCCTACGATGTAATGGACAAGCCTTTTGCCCGACTTTTGAGCTACTTTAAATCCTTTGGATGGGACATCGAGCCCTACGTTGAAAATGGCAAATTCATAGCCATACAAGCGTTTCCTCATTTCCCACCATACATGAAGGACCCTAGGGTGATCTATTTTAGGCTGGATGACTTTGAGGAAATGAAGCGAATAGACAGGATGTTGTCTGAGAAGGGTGTTACAAGATTTGCAGCAGGGGACTTCAGTGAGCAGTTTTTCGCGCTATATGATATCAAGTATATGGAGCCCGTTGAAGATTGGACTATAAATTGGTGCCACTATGATAATATTGTTAATATTGATGTTGTTACGGCTGCAACTCAGAAAGATATAGCTACCCAGAGGGCGGTGGACTTGGATTTAAACAAAGCACATAACATTTTTTTGTTCAGGTTTAACGAGGAGAAGTGTCGACGAGAACTGCGTATAGTGAAGATGGAGGGGTGCGAGCACCCGCTGGGCTGGATCCCCTTCCAAATAACAAGCAAGGGAATTGAACTTATTAAAGAATAGGACTAAATGAAAAATGGGAAAGCTTAATGATGAAGAGCTCAGAAGACTAATTAGCTGCATCAGGAAAGACCGTAGGGTTATTGTTCCGCCAACGCCCGGATTTGATTCAGGAGTACATTGGCTTAATGATAAATGCCTAGTGATTTCTACAGATCCATGTATCGGTGTTCCTTTAGAATGGTTTGGCTGGCTTCTGATTCATTATGCAGCCTCAGATGTGGCCTTGTTCGGGGCGAAACCTGAATACTGCACCATAAACCTCCTTGGACCTCCATCAACAAGGCCGGAAACTTTCTACGAAATAATGAGAGGGGCTTGTCAAGCTGCTGATGAATTAAACATGACAATAGTTACTGGACACACTGGGAATTATCGGGGAATTTCGAGCATTCTGGGAGTGTGCACGGCTTATGGTGTGATAGATAAGGATAAGTTGATAACTCCCGGAGGGGCAAAGCCGGGAGATTACATCTTGTGCGTGAAGCCTGTGGGCTTAGAGTCTGTTGTTAACTTCGCACTTACTCATAAGCAGCTTGCTGAGAGGCTCTTTGGAGTTGACCGCGTCAGAATGTTCGATCGTCTCATAACCATGCAGAGCTGCGTTAGGGAGGCGTTGCTTTTGGCAGGTACTGGTGGGGTGGATGCTATGCATGACGCTACTGAGGGAGGGCTAATATCAGCCCTAAACGAAATGTCCGAAGCTTCAGGTGTAGGCTTCCACGTGGAATTTGAAAGTATTCCCTTTGCAGAGGGAGCCCTAACGCTTAGGCGCCATTTTGGGCTGTCGGAACTTCAGATGCTTTCTATGTCCTCCACTGGAACGGTCCTAGCTGCTGTGAAGGCTGAGGCAAAGGAAATAGTGGAGCATTTACTGATGCAGAATAAGATTGAAGCGAAGATTATAGGGATATTCACAAGCGACGAGCAGCGTGTCCTAATCAGAAATGGCAGAAAAGAATCCTTTCCTAATAAAGCAGATGATCCTTACGAAATGATTCTCTCAGCTGCATTATAGACATTCATGCGATTCCCACGAGCAAAGCCTACCAGCGTTATGTTTGTAATTCTGGCTGCTTCAATACCTGAACTAAGCGCTGCTGATATCGAAGCTACGATGGGCATTCTCATCCTTGCGGCTTTAAAGACTATATCGCTTGAAATTCGACCACTAAATGTGAGGAAACATCTGTCAAGCTCAGCATTGGCCAGTACACACTTGCCTATAACTTTGTCCACCGCATTATGTCGACCCACATCCTCTGCGAAGTCTACAAGCAATCCATCGCTTTTATATATAGCTGCAACGTGCACGCCGCCTGTTTTTCGGTAGGTTTCAGCTATATTGCTGAGATTTTTAGCAGAATTCAGGATTGTTTCAGCCTTAACCATCAGTTTTGACTCTACTTTAAATAGCCTTTTCGGGACTTGACTTTCTGAACCACCACATACAGTTTTTTTCACGCGAAAAAAACGTTCAGAGGGCAGTAGCCGACTTTTAATATTTATGTGTGACTTGAGCTTCACCTGAACTACACCAGTCGCTTCATTTATAGATATCCCCTCTATCTCCTCCAAGGCTTTAATTACGCCTTCTGAAAGAAGATGACCTATAGCAAGCTCTTTAAGGTTGTCAGGAGAACATGGAATTATTGTATAAGGCTTTTCATTCAATAGAATTTGGAATTGCCTCTCTACAGCTACGTAATCTCTAACCTTTCCAAGGCCCCCCTTAGCTGCATCGAACTTAACAATATCAACCTCCACTGTTTTCATATGCCCATCGCTTCATCTTTTCAGCTCTGAGAGTACAAATCCAACTATCTCATCAGCTATATTAACGTTGGTAACTGACTGTAGACCTTTCCATCCGGGTTGACTATTAACCTCTACTATTAAAGCACCCTTCGAGCTTTCAAGAATATCCACACCTGCAATTTTGCATGATACAGCTTTAGCCGCTTTTACTGCTAGGTCCTCAAGGTCCGCGCTTAGTTTTATTGGCTCGGGTGTAGCACCTTGGCTATAATTTGTCTTCCAGCTTTTAGCACTACGGCGCATCGCTGCAATCACATGGTCGCCTATAACAAAGGCTCTTATATCGGAAAACCCGTGAGGGATAAACTCTTGGATATATATGACGCCGTGATAGAAGTTTATTGTGTTGAAAATTGTTTGAGCTATATCGGGATCTGAAATGCGTGTAGAGCCTATTCCTCTGGAGCCAAAGATGGGCTTGACAACAACGTCTCCACCAAGCTCATAAAAAGCCCTTAAAGCCTCTGCTGGATTCTCCGTCACTACTGTACGAGGAACAGGGACTCCTCTTTCCTCCAGCAGGGCTAAAACGTCATATTTATCCACGCAGTGCTCGATGGCTTCTGGAGGGTTGACAACATATAGGCCCATTCGCTGAAGCCTATATAGAAGGTCCATTCTAAAAACTATCTCTTCAAGGGAGCCACGTCCTATAGGCCGAATGATGAGGGCTTTCAGTTCTTCGAGTACGTTACGACGCCTTAGGGTTACATAGGGTTTGTGGCCCACGCGAGCTACCAATTGTGGAAAACTCAAACATATGCTATGTATACCCCTCTTTTTAAAGGCCTCTAGAAGGGCGATAGAGCCATAGGCATTAGCATCTTTGGCTATGATACCAATTTTCAAGCCATAGTCCTCGCTTGACATTGGAAATGCACTTATTTGAACTCTTAAAGCTTCCGAATTTACGCAGTGAGCAGCAGAAAGTTTAGAATGTGTAAATGTAGGAAACTAATTGCTCGGCGTTTTGGAACTCCACTGAGAAATTCATTAGTAGGTATGCGCCATACTCGTTAAAGTAGGGTGGACCTTTCCTTGAGAACAACGTTAGAATACGGCCGTCATGATTTATTTTGAAGCCCCATTGGCATGGTTCATGTCCTCTAATGAGAAGTTTAACGCCGAAGCCATGCAGTATCTTTTCGGTGATCTTTCGGCCAAAAAGCACTCCAGCTCCTCTTGGCGAGGGACAGGTTTCATCGATTGTTTCGCTTGGATCGCTCCACAATAAGTCCTCGAGTATTGGCTTGTTGGGATGTTTTTTATGAGCGAAGGCTAAATCTTCCAGAGTCTTCGTCTGCAAAGACAGCCCACCATGGAGCATGAGTAAACGATCTTTGATGATCACAGCATTATGCAAGTACTCGAAAAGGGTACGAATTTTCTCATAAGTCTCCCGCCACAATCTGCCAAACCTATTTCTGAATTGAAAAGGAAGATCATGAGGGTAAGCTGTGAGATCTTCTGGGCCCTCATGATTGCCCCTGAGCAGTACTATTTGCCTTGGGAACAACATCTTAAGTTTAAGGATAACGTAGTAGACTTCTGCAGAGAATTGGCCTCTGTCCCCATAGTCACCTAGGAAAACTGCTACGGAGTTTGAATTCTGCTGCATTCTTTGGATAAAATTACTCCGTTCAAAAATTACGGCGAGGCTTTCCAGATCACCATGCAGGTCTCCAATCACTAAAGCTTCCCCTAATTGAGAAAAACTGACGAGTCTTCCATAAACCTCAAAAGCCCCGACTCTTCCATTCTCACGGCATATAAGTTCTGTCGCCTCTTCCACAAGTTGCTTAAAGACAGCAGCATCAACATCTAAGGCTTCGCTTATTATCCGTTGTAGATCATCCTGCAATTTCAGCCCTGTGATTATTTTTGGCGACAGCATAATATATAGTGTTAACCGTCTCCTTCATTGTATACTCTTTTTTGAGTAGCTACTCTTAAATAAGAAACTTATAAAACGCAAAAGAGAGGACCATGAACGCAAAAAATGTAACTATAACTGCCGTCTTTGCAGCATTAACAATAGTTTTAAATCCGGCCATTTCAGGAATAGGAATACCAGCCCCCTATGCCCCATTTCTCATATACGAGTTATGGGAAATACCCATAGTTATAGCAGCATTTATATATGGTCTAAAATTCGGAATTTCTATAGCACTCTTAAACACGATGGCTCTGCTGGCGCTATTTCCAGGGGCTTTGCCGACTGGACCATTCTATAATTTAGCAGCAGTACTTAGTATGCTCTTAGGCATTTTTATTGTAAAGAAGATCTGTACATCAAGCAGATCAAGGGATAGTTTTGGTGTTGGAGGAACTGCTCTTTACACTATATTTGGAATGACATCACGTGTTGCCATTATGACGGTTATAAACTATACCTTCCTGCGCTTCCCCCCACCTGTAGGTTTTGCCTTCCCTGAAGAAGTGATAATAGCGACTATCCCGCTAACAGTGTTGTTTAATGCCACTCTTTCTCTGTACACAATTCCTTTGGGGAGCGCTATCGCAAAATTGATAATATCAAACGCGAAGCACTAAAGGGATCTAAACAAACCGGGGGTCATTATTGAATGAACGATTTAGTTAATATTTCTGGGTTAATTTCGCCTGCCTTGAAAATTTTTCCTGTCTTGATGTTGTTTATGATCAGCACAGCCGGCGCGAATATGTTAGGATCTATTTTGTAAAAGTCATAGCCAGCTCCCTTAAAAATATCGAAAAATGATTTCCCGTAGTCCTTTGAGAACTTCGAGGGCGCTTTCTGCACAATTTCCTCCAGTTTTAC
>JAWCTJ010000051.1:0-9736 GCA_038868255.1 Bathyarchaeia archaeon | reverse complement strand
TGTCCGCCCCAAGGATAAGGCAATCAACCTCAAAAAGGATAATTTTTTCTCTTGACTGTGAATCTGATAGGTCCATGTTAACGCATCTTCCAAAGTGAAGGATCCGCCTTTACACTGATGAAGACCCATGTCGGAACAGCTAACCAAAATTGCCATCGCCTTGAGTTCAGGTCCCGCATCCCTGCCAATCGCCCATTGCACATAACCCAGATAGCTTGGACCCACCGTGCCAAAACTTCCAGGGAACCAGTCCTGCTTCTTCATCCACTCAACCGTTGCCAACCCCTCAGCTTGTTCCTGACGGAAGGGATCAAACATGCCGCCGGATCCGAAAGTCCCACGGCAACTCTGAATCAGCACCTGAAAGCCGCGTTCAGCAAGAATCCTGCCGAAAAAGAGGCCGAAAAAGCCCCTTCTGCCATAGGGCGACCGCACCAGCAACACCGGACGTTTCCCACCTTTCCGTGGATAATAGCGGTCAGCAAGTAAAACGGCGCCATCAGACATCACCACCTTAATGTCACGTTCAACATGAACAGTATACGTCTCAGCGGATGGAAGCTTAAGAAACCAACCAAAAAGACGGCTAATAATGGTCAAAATTTTACCCCTCACATCTTCAAGCAGCATTTCTATCGTATGCTCATATTAAATTTTGACGCTGTCCCAACTATTGTGAACGCCATGGATGATAGGTTACCTATTCAGAAACTATTATGTTGCCCGCAATGTGACTGAGGTTAGACCGTAACTGCCTCAGGTCGGCTTTTCCACACTTTTCAGTTTCCCTAAATTTAAATACAGGTGCCTGAAGCTTATACCTAATTTGTGTTTGGATGTTTCTGAGATGGAGGCGAAGTTTGGAGGATGAACCTCGCCGGGTCTGAAGATGAAATAGCTTGGACTAGGGGCTATTCAGATGACTATTGGAATGATCCAGTTTCCCCCTTGTTCTTTGAGCTGCTTGGCGATCAGTTAACTAAGATTGTCAACGTGGAGCTTAATGATATAATGGGTTATTCTCAGCCGGGTTCCCATAAGACTGATAAATTGTTGAGGCTTTATCATGGCCATGTCTACTTTAATCTTGAGGTTCTTAAAAGGAAAGTTGAGTATGAGATTCCGCCATTTCTCCGCAATGATGATATTCTGAAATATTTTCCAGAAGGCAGGGGACCTTATGGCAGAGAAACTATTAAGAGAATGCCTTTTCAGTTGAGGAAGAGGATTCTCGCAGAGATTCGCGTTATGCTGTATGATCGCAATGGTTCTATAACGAAAACCGCGTCTGCTTATGAAGCTTGGACTAAGGAAAAGTTTGATCCATTCTGGCAGAATTTTGAATCGAGGATGGAGGAGATTAGCCGTAAAGGAAGAGACCCTCTAGACTACATCAACCTGGCTAAAGAGCTTGATCGGCTGATGATGGGGCATTTTCGCCTCGTGCGATATGGAATTCCGGTACATAATATCGGCATGAACCTAATAGCGCAGTATCTTCTGAAACGTTTCCTCGGAGAAGAGGAAGCTTCTAAAGTTTATCCTGTCCTGATATCAGGGCTTAAGCATAAGACAAGCGAAACTAATGAACGCCTCTTTCATTTAGCGGCAACTATACAGGCTTCTCCCAGGCTGAGGTCAATAGTTCTTGAAACACCGTCAGAGATGCTCTATGCAAGGCTATCGGCGGATGCCAATTCGGAAACAGAGAGGTTCATGAACGAGTTAAAATTGTTTTTCATAGATTTCGGAGTGCGGGGCTTTACGAGAGAACCGTATTACCCAAGGTGGTATGAGGCTCCACAGTACGTTTTCGACATACTGAAAACACTAGTTCAGGATCAAAAGCGAATTGTGAAAAAGAACAAAGTGGAGGAGCTTAAGCAAAAGAAGGCGATTGAGCGGAAGATAAAGTCGCAGCCTTTCGGCTGGTTCAAATGGAAGCTGTTCTCCACTATATTGGGGTTTGCAAGAACCTACATAGTTTTCCGCGAGAACCAGCGGTTCAACCTTGACCGCTGGATCACCATGAACCGCAGAATCTACCTGGAAATTGGAAAAAACTTCCAAAAACGCGGGCTCCTTAAAGAACCATCTGAAATCTTTTTCTTGCGCAAAAACGAAATACAAAATCTCGCGTCAAAGGATTGCAGCGATGAAGAAGTAATAAGAATCCGACAGCTCATCAGCCATAGAAAGGCAGAGTTTCTAAAGTATGAAAATGTAACTCCTCCCAAATTTCTATACGGCTCTGAGGAGCTGGATGAAACTGAACGAAGCGGCGACATCATGTTACACGGGATCCCTGCAAGCGGAGGCATATACACAGGTCACGTGCGCGTTCTGGACCGCGTTGAAAACATTTGCCAAGTGCGCAGCGGAGAGATACTGGTTGTTTCCCGCACGGATCCAGGATGGACCCCGGTTTTCAGCAAGATAGGCGGCTTAATCACCGAAACTGGAGGAATTCTATCGCATGGCGCCGTGGTTTCAAGAGAATACGGTATACCTGCAGTAACAAACATACAGAACGCCTGCCAGATACTTCACACTGGACAAATCGTAATGATAGACGGTTTTAAAGGCACTGTCAGAATCATGAGTTAAGGATCTGGTTACATGAAACCTTTAAGCATAGAACCTTTAAGCCACAAGCCGAAGGCTGATCCTGAATGGAATGAATCCTACTATTTCGTCTTCTATGACAGAAGGAATTCCATTGGAGGCATGACCCGGCTAGGCTTCAAACCAAACAAGCAGGAAGGATCAACATTTCTAATTCTTTTCCTGCCCGACGGCTCAAGAATCCTATACCGGCATCAGGAAAGAATTACGGATGATACATGGGGGAAAAGCATGAAAGTTGGAGGTGTGGTTCACCAACCACGGTCAACGGGTAGATGGAACTACCTGTTCGAAGGAAACATGCTTATGATGAGAAATAATGAAACTCTTCATGGAACACGTGGACTTATAAAGTCCAACTCAAATGTTTTAAAAGTGAAATTGAACTTATCTTTCAATCCTA
Source organism: Bathyarchaeia archaeon (assembly GCA_038868255.1). Taxonomy (GTDB): domain Archaea; phylum Thermoproteota; class Bathyarchaeia; order Bathyarchaeales; family Bathycorpusculaceae; genus DRVV01. Next base: position 6,708 of record JAWCTJ010000051.1, on the reverse strand, counting down.
TCAGCGATGTCTACGAATATAGTGAACATATGACTGCCGAGTCACGGCAACTGGGAAGGAAAGCTGGAGATGCCCATTGGGAACAGATAGGAAAGGTTAACGGAAAAATAAGACTGGATAATTACACGTTCTATATTCAAGAAACTATGGGACAGAGGGATCACACCCATGGCGTTCGAGACTGGACAGAAGTTGGAGATTGGCTATACTATGTCGTATGGTTTTCCAAGAATTATGCTGTAAATCCAGCCGCGATCATCACAGACGACGGACGCGTATCGACTGGAGGTTTCATATTTAAGAATGGAGAGAACATCCCAATCAAGTCTATTCGCGTACTCGAACAGAAGTTTCAAAATAATGTTTTTCCAGCAAGTTCAAAGCTCGAGTTAGTTGACAAGCTGGGTCAGCATCATACATTAGAAGGAGAAGCAGGACCGATTGTGCCAATCCCCTTCATCGACGAAAAGGGGCAGCTGTCAATTTTGACTCAATCTTTCGGAAGGTTCAAAATGGATAAGGTTTCAGGCGGATACGGGTTATATGAAACATTGCGAAGGGCAGAAGATCCTGAAGAAACAGCTGCGGGCTTAGCACAAATCTACGGAGAAAACTGGGCATCCTTTTTGAATAGGCCAAAATAGGGAGCGTCGGTTCATTCCAAAGAAAATATGTGCACTACTAGCGGAATCAAATCCCCTAACTGGGGCATGTTGGATTTGAACGCTTCTAGGCGTGGCGAGAACTCCCTCAACTTCCTATTTTTATTGATGGAATCACTGATATTTTAGTTCTGCGAGCACTCTTGAAATTTCTTGTACGTGGATACCTATTGCTGTTGAGGCTTTGTTCAGTTCTTCCTTTGTAAAACTTTGCACTATCTTTCTCGCTTTCCCTTTTGAATATATAGAGAATAGCTGAGTTTTGAGTTGAGGTAAAGGGATGTCAGAATACCAAAGTATAGCGTATATGTCAGCTATATCTTTGATTCTTTTATTTTCTTTATTTCGGTGTGGCGCTGAGTTAAGTTTCATTGCTAATAATACATGGGGTTTAGGCATAAGAGTGGCCTTTCCAAAAAGGGTGACTTTAATATACATTTTGTTTTGGAAAACTAAAGAGAGCAGAGGCTCGTCTATGGGTACGAAGCCTAGGAGGTCTTTTATTTTTGGATGGATGTTGTCTACAATCGGGTCTATGTATAGTTGGAATATTTGGTAGAGTGGAAGGCGCGTTGATTCTTCCGGTGTTAGTTCTTTTCCTGTGTCTAAATCGAAATCTTTTACCAACCTAAAGCTTATACATCTAAAATTCATGTTTTCCAATATTTTTATTGCCCTTGCGAACTTTGATCTTGCTAGTTGTTCCCCGGTCCATTCTTTAATTATGTGGAAGCCGAGGTCGATGTCTCTGGATCCAATGTATTTTCTTCCGTTGGCTTTTTCAAAGTTTGTGTTTACAATGTGGTAGACTGCCCATCCACCGAGTAGACATATTGGGCTTAGTAGCTGTTGAAAGATTTTCTCCAGCTGCTTTTCTGAAGTTTTAATTTCATTTGGTTCGTATAGCATTTTGCTTCACTTTTTCGATTAGTTTTTCGGCGGCCCCTATGCAAACGCCTCCTTCATCAAGTAAGTCAACGATGAGTTGTGGAATGCAAACGATTATCAAGCCTTTACGCTGAAATGATCCGTAGAAAACATGGGTGTCAGTCATTAGCAGTCTAAGATTGCCCTTTCCAACGAGGCCTTCAGTGGTTATAAGTTGGTGCCATTTTTCTAGGTCTTCTCTTTTGATGTAAACATCTGTGCGCGACGGGAAAAGATATTGTTGAATAAGGTTTTCTGCTTGGTAAGTAGTAAGTGCATAAGACATATTTGCATGCTTTATCAGATTAATTGGATCTTTGTGCATATATTCCCTTTTTTCAGGTTTTATTCTGACTTCGAGCCAGTATTTTATGAGTTCTTTATAATTTTCAACTTTCGTTCCTTTTGTAAGTTTTAACGCTTCCAGTTTTTCAAGAAACTCGTGAGTCCATGGAAAAGAGCATTCAGCTTTTTTGGCCACCTGATATTTAGTAAGTGTCCCGTCTGGCTCAGTTAATAGAACCCGGAGTATTCGTTCTCTCATTACGCCACGTTTCGTATCTGCAGTTTGATTATATCGGTAAGGCATATTAACCCTCAAAGTTACCGATATATCGGTAACAACACAGATTTAAATAACTTGCCGATATATTCTCTTGGACTTCATCGCTTATTTTTGTGTATACATAATTCCCTAACGGAGTAATTTTACTCTACATCCTTAAAGGGATCAAAACTCACCCTTCTCACGATTTCTCCTTCGTCTACTTCGTTGTAAACTGGCAGTGTGGGATCTGAACGCTTCTAGGTGTGGCGAGAACCCCCGCAACCCTTCTTTTTCATTTTAAACTTTTTTGGATTTTGCTCATTTTAATTTGACGGAGTTTACCATTATTGTATCTGCGTATTCAGCTATTGTGTTGTATTGGCAATATCTGTATCTTGTCTAAGGGTGTTCCATCCTACAAAGTTTCAATCACATGTGATGAATTCGCGGTTTAAGCTGGGTTTCTTTTCTTGAAGATTTATATTTTTAATGAATGTACAGTGTATGGGCTATGAATAAAGGTTGGTTTTTGGCTTTAGTGCTGGCGTTTTTTCTAGTGTTAACGATATTTTTATGTGTTATGAGGCTTGGTGTGGTGGAGGAGCCAGCCTTGGAGGAACCAGTTATAGTTGAGAGGCCAATATACATTAGGGCTGATGGAGGCGTTGAGGGAACTGATAGGATTCAGCGTAACGGAAACCTTTACACGTTGACATGCAGCATTATTGTAAACGATTCCCGTTCCCATATCCCGTCCGGAATTATAGTCCAGAGGGATGACGTGATTATTGATGGAGCTGGTTTTTCAATTCAGGCAAAAGGATTTGTGGATATTGGAGTAGACTTGGCTGGAAGAAGAAACGTGACAATTAAAAATCTGCAGATAATTGGTTTTAACATTGGCATCAACCTATGGGATTCGTCGGGTAACCGTATTATCTCAAATAACATAAGCGAAAGCAGCTATGGCCTCTGGATTTGGAACTCCACATATAATCAGATAAGCGGAAACCGTATAACTGCAAACAAGGACTACGGTGTCATTGTATCATTCTCAAGTAATAATAATATCTTAAGCAATCTAATAGAGGAAAATGACTGCGGCATTTACTTCGAACACTCTTCAAACAACATGCTCAGAGGCAACGTTTTAAAGGAGAATAATAAGAACATCTACATAGCTTTCGAGTCGCTTTCAGATTGCATTCACGATATTGACTTCTCAAATATGGTTGAAGGCAAGCCGGTTTATTACTGGGTTAACCGCGAGAACATGGTTGTCCCATCTGATGCAGGTTACGTAGCCCTCATAAACTGCACTAGCATGCTGGTTCAAAATGTTAAAGTTTCCAATAATGGACAGGGCATACTCCTAGCGTATACAAAAGACTCAACAGTAGCCAATAACGTGGTGGAAAACAACATGTATGGAATCCTCGTCTGGTATTCTCAAAACATTAATATAACGAAAAACCGAGTGGGATTCGCCCGGTTAGAAGGCCCTGAAGCTTTTCTTCCTGAAGGTATCAGGATTATTTGTTCCAAAAACGTATCTATAACCAAAAATTACATTTCAAAAACCGGAAATGGAATATTTTTGTCAGGCTCGACGCAGGTTCTCATATCCAGCAACAATATAACCTCCAACGCTAATAAGGGCATAGAGTGCATTTATTCAAACCATAGCAGGATATGTTGCAACTATGTATGGAACAACACCTTCGCCGGCATAAACCTTGTAAACTCTTATGAAAACCATATTATCGGAAATACCTTAATTGAAAACAACGGGTGGGGCATCCGATTATCCGGGGCTGTTAACAACACTTTTTACCATAACAGCTTCATCAACAATAAAGTGGAAGAGGGACTTCAAGTTTCAAATCTCTGGTATTGGGGCCGACCAGAACCCAACGTTTGGGATAACGGAAGGCAGGGAAACTACTGGAGCGACTACAAGTCAAGATATCCAAACGCCACAGAAATAAACAATTCAGGAATAGGCAACACTCCCTACTACATCAACGAAGTCAACATAGACCGCTACCCGCTAATAAGACCCTTCAAAACACCCCATTAATGATGCCTCTTGCGAATACTTATGTTTTCGCTGGCATGTATCTTCATACAGATCATAGAGACCACCACATGTCAACTCCATAGCCAAAGCAGAATAGAGTACTCATATCGCGCCACTATAAAGGCCATATGCTGTCATACAGAAAAAGAAAATAAGCGGGCTCAACGCTTAAGAGTGGATCGAGGCTGTTGCCACGTGGCCGAGGTGAGGTAGCCTGGAAGCCTACGGGCCTGTGGAGCCCGGCGCCCGGGTTCAAATCCCGGCCTCGGCCCCATCACTTCTGGTTCAGGCTCTCTTTCCATACCCAAGATTTTAAAGTGCACCCAATCCAGCGTTGTTGAAATGAAGAACATGCACGAATGTGCGAGAAGGCTTGAAGTTGCTGGGTGTATGCTCTCCAGCTTGAAGCAATAAGACCCGTTGCTGAAGTTCCCTTTATCATCTTCAGACTCCTAGCGGAGCATTATGCCCAAAGGATTTTGAGGCTTATACTGCTTGGTGTCAAGCAGGAGTTTGCGAATGTAAAAAACATGTACCAGTACTGCAAAGGATTGTGCTGATGGGTATTGCTGTACTGATGATCCTTCTGGACCATGTGATGGAACATACCAATGTATAGGAAAAGGAATTTACTCTGCTAATCCACGATACTTGTGCGATCCACCTGAGTGGTCAGAGGATGAAAAAGGCGCACAGGACAACCAGAGTAATTATTCTATTTTAGACTTTATACTAAACTTTTTCAGAACTATTTTCAGTTAACCTTCTTCTCCGTCTTTATATAAGTAGATTTTGTTATCTCTAAGCGGCAAGAACACTTCTATGTATTTTGCATTTGGCCCCACCGGGTTCTGCCTCCCGTATTCCATATCTTTTTTGATCCCACACAGTGGTGAGCCAATGCAGCTAAAACCGTTACCAGGTAGAATCAAGGTCTCATTATACAAACCTGCCTTTAGTGGCTGCAAAAGCGAGTCAGGCAGGCCAAAAATAGCATCTTCGACAACAAATGCATACCTTGCAGGAGCATTTATATAGTGTTCGTACCAGACTACCTCATTGTGGTGCGGCACTCCAAAGGCTTTCATGGCAGTCGGCAGGTACAACCAATGGTAACAGGCGCTGTCCTTGCCATGATATTGGATGCTGTAGCCGTAGATGAACTTGATCAAGTCCCAGTAGGTGAAGTTTTTGCTCAAGTATGTGTTGATCGAATCGTATCGAAGCATTAGTTTATCTATATCTCTTAAGTGTTCAATAAAAGGTATTTCATGAATGTCTGTGCCAAGGAGCTGCTTGCCACCATTATGTAGACCATGTTCAGCTCTATCGCTTACCCATACATAATAGTACACTCTATAATCTTCAATCTCTCCTGTATATGGGTTCGTCCTCGTTCCATTCGGATACTTGCTTATCACTTCCTGGTACAGCCTCGGCATCTGCTGTATGTGGTACTGCATGGCACCAAACCCATAATACAGTATCCTAGGTATAAGAGTGTCTAAATCTCTTGTCATTGGCGGCAGCTCCCAGAAGTACATCAAGGCAATCCTCCGGTCAGTTGCATTAGCAATCATCTTCTCTATCTGCGTCGAGTTGTACCATGGGAATATGGTGAGCCTGCCGCTGACGTTGCCTGCCTGTGGTGTTGACTGCCAGTAGTACTGCCACTGCGGTATTATCACAGTTTGCCATATCACTTCATCAGTTGGCTTATACCTCTCTGTAGGTATGCTTACGAGCTTCGGGTCTCTCAAAAAGTCCAGTATGTCAAATGCATTCTGCTGCACCTTTATTGCAAAAGCTTCATACATTTCAGGATGCCATATCACTTCAGGCGTCCTCTTCAAATGCTCAGCCATCATCCAAACATCCCTTGAAACATTCAAACTCTTTATCGCATAGACAGTGCCGTTCATATCCTTGACCAGCACCGGCTCAAAATAGGGCATGATTGGCTTTATCATTGACATGTTGCCCAGCAGGCACAGCTCATCCCTGCTATGCTTAGGCAAGCTACTCTTTACCGCATTTGTATAGTTCCCAAAAACCTTCACCGTGTCCATTGAAAGCCATTTATCTGCATAGCTGCCACTAGCCGGGTCCAATACGCTGACCTTTCCTGTGTAGCCCATGTCCAAGAAAAGCCTTGCAGCCTCAGACAGCAGCACATTTCTATCGCCGCTTATCTGCTTGTCGTTTGATATGTTTCTGTGCAGCTCCCCGAAAATCGTGGCATTCTTAGCATTCAAACCAACGCACGGCAGCAGCAGCTCAGCCTTGCCCGGATACAGCTGCTTCACCAAGCTTTCATAAGCTGTATAGAATTGTCTAGCGCTGTTTTCATCTAATCCTTGGATCATGGCGTAGCTTACAAACTTGTCCTCAAGCCTAAGCATGGCGTATAAATCTTGGAAGGCAACATTCCCCTTCTTGTCAACGGCGAAAACCCTCATGAACACGCCGTCAAGCTCATACAGCCTAACGCC
>JAWCTJ010000050.1:0-9989 GCA_038868255.1 Bathyarchaeia archaeon | reverse complement strand
GGCTATTAACGTTTCTCCCACAGTGGATATTTCATCAAGGCCGTCTAAGCCGTGCACAACCATGGCTTCCTGTAGCCCTAGCCCCCTCAGCACATGGGCCATCTTATCCACAAGCCCTGCATCATACACTCCTATGACTTGAGCGTTGGCCATGGCTGGGTTAGTGAGTGGGCCTAGGATGTTGAAAACCGTTCTTATTCCAATTTCCCTCCTTGTGCCTGCAGCATGCTTCATCGCCGGGTGAAACATGGGGGCGAACATGAATCCGACGCCGATTTTTTCAATGGCTTTTTCCACGGTTTCATGAGGGACATTTAGGTTTAGGCCGAGGTGCTCCAGCACATCGGCGCTGCCGCTCTTGCTTGTAACTGAGCGGTTGCCATGCTTAGCCACGGGCACGCCTGCACCGGCAACTACGAAGGCTGCTGCGGTGCTGACATTGAAGGTTTTTATTCGGTCTCCTCCTGTTCCGCATGTGTCTACTAGGCGTCCGCTTACCCTTGGATTTATTTTATGGCAGAAACTCCTCATGACGGAGGCGAAGGCCATGATTTCCTCGACGGTTTCCCCTTTCATTCTAAGAGCTGTGAGAAAAGCTGCAATCTGGGAGGGTGTAGCCTCTCCACTCATGATTTCCTTCATGGATTCAGAGGCTTCGCGGTACGAGAGTCCCTCTCTGTTAACAAGGTTTTCGATGGCTTCCCGTATCATGCTGGCTCCACCCCGTCTAGGAAATTTTTAAGAATTTTCTTACCTTGCTCCGTGAGTATGGATTCAGGGTGAAACTGCACGCCTTCAATTGGGTAAATCCTGTGGCGGACGCCCATAACCTCGCCATCATCAAGCGCTATGGCGGTCACCTTAAAGCAGTCTGGGAGGGTGTCCTTGTCCGCTACAAGCGAGTGGTAACGCGTAGCTTTAACGGGATTCTTAACCCCTTTGAATATGCCTTGTCCATCATGCTTTATCAGGCTTGTCTTGCCATGCATTATCCTCTTCGCCCTGACAATTTTGCCGCCGAAAGCCCATATTATCCCCTGATGTCCAAGGCAAACCCCAAGGGTTGGGATTTTGGGGCTTATGTACTTTAGAATCTTTGGGCAAACACCGAACCTTGGATCCCCGGGGCTTCCAGGTCCTGGTGAGATTATTATTCTTTCAGGCTTAAGCCTTAAAGCCCTCTTGAGGTCTATTTGGTCATTCCTATAAACTAGGGGTTCTGCGCCTAATTCGCCTAGGTACTGAGCAAGATTGTAAACAAAGGAGTCGTAATTGTCGATTACAAGGATTCTCATAGGTGAGAATCACCTTCCCCTGAGGCTATTTGGAGGGCTTTGAGAAGGGCTGAGGCTTTATGCTCCGTTTCACTCCACTCCCTTTCAGGCACAGAGTCCGCCACGATACCTGCTCCAGCTTGGATGTAGGCTCGGTTTCCCTTTGCAACAAGAGTTCTAATTGCTATGGCGAAATCTGCATTTCCATTTAGTGAGAAGTATCCCACAGCACCCGCGTATGGGCCTCTTCTCACTGGTTCAAGCTCCTCAATTATCTCCATGGCCCTGACTTTCGGGGCTCCAGAAACCGTTCCAGCTGGGAAAACGGCTCTTAACGCGTCATAGCAGTTTAAGCCGGGCTTAAGCCTGCCGACAACTCTTGAGACCATGTGTTGAACGTGGCTGTATTTGTAAATCTTCATAAACTCAGGAACATGTACAGATCCAAATTCTGAAACCCTTCCCAAGTCGTTTCTAGCCAAGTCTACAAGCATCACATGCTCAGCGCGTTCCTTCGGGTCATGAATCAGCTCCTGTGCAAGGGCTTCATCCATTGAGGGGTTATCTTTAAAACGCGGCCTTGTACCTGCTATGGGGAAAGTCTCAACGGTTTCACCTTCCACCCTTACCAGCATTTCAGGGCTTGAACCAGCAATTTGGCAATTGCCCATCTTGAGAAAGTACATGTAGGGTGATGGGTTCAGCTTGCGTAGTGCGCAGTAAAAGGGAATTAAACTTCCCTGAAAACTGAACTCATAACGCCTAGAAAGCACAGCTTGGAATATGTCGCCTGAAGCGATGTACTCCTTAGTTTTGGCGACGATTTCCTCGTATGCCTCTTTTTTAAGATTTGTCTGAGGCCTTGAATGGGAAAGCTTGCCTGGGATGCTGTTCTCTCTGATTAGACCTTCAATTTCATCTAGGCGGTTTTCGCCGAAATGGTAGTAGAAGGCTTCACCTGTCTTATGGTCAAAAACTATTCCATCGTCATATAGCGCCATCTCTAAGTCCGGGAACCTAAACTCGTCTACGGCTTGTTCTGGAAGCTTCTCCCAGTACCTGACCGCGTCGTAGGAGACATAGCCCACTGCCCCGCCGATGAATCTGAAGTAGCCTTGAAGTTTGCGGGTTCCATCGATAAACCTTCTAATGATGGATAGCGGATCGCCTACAACTCTTCTTTCACTTCCGTTTTTATCTCTGACTTCAGCCACTCCATCCTTTATGCTGATGATGAGGCGCGGATTAAACCCTATGAACGAATATTCGGCGAGGCTCTCCGGACCCTCTACGGATTCCAGAATGTACGCGTACTCACAGTGTTCATATAATGAATTGAAAATTTCCAGAGGCTGTTTTTCCCAGTTAAGCTTGATGATGGCGGGTTTAACCCTTAATAGGCCAAACGTTATCCCTCATTTTCCATGCGCTCCGCACTGTCCTATAGACTGCATTAATGGACATATTTAAGCTTTTATGATCAAAAATGTTCATAAAATGAACTATTTCACACACTCACTTGCTGCACGGCAAAACCCTTTTACATGTCTAAAAACAATTATCTGAATTGGAGATGTCTATGGAAGTTAAGCTTTTAGTTGACGGTGAAGCGATACCCATGAACGAATTTGTTGAAAAGATATTGGCAAGCATCATAACAAGCGCCGTGGGGACACTTAAAGGCGTAGGTGAAGGATGGAAACAGATTGAAATAAGCATAAGGCGGCAGGGTTAAGCTTGATACCTGAAGCCCATAGAAAACACTTAGCCGAAGAGCTTACGGAAAAACTTGGGGATCCTGTTAAACTCGTCCTTTTCACCCAGGAGGTGGAATGCCCTCACTGTGTCCAGACAAGAACCCTCATACAGGAACTGTCCTCACTTAATCAGAAAATAAAGTTTGAGGTATATGATTTAATTGCTGATTCCGCGAAGACGAAAGAATACAGTGTTGACAAGGTTCCAGCAGTCGCAATAATAGGCAGGAAGGATTACGGCTTAAGGTTTTACGGGTTCCCCTATGGATATGAGTTCAAAACTCTGATCGAGGGTTTAATAGCCGCATCCAGAGGTGCAACAGATCTCCCTGAGGATATCAAAAGAGAACTTAAAGCGTTAACTTCGCCTGTGCGTATTCAAGTATTCGTTACCTTAACCTGTCCCTATTGTCCAGCCGTAGCTGCAACCGCATATAAGTTTGCGGTGGAAAGCGACCTTGTAACGGCAGATGTTGTGGACGTAAGCGAGTTTCCCCATCTTGGACTCAAGTACGGCGTCATGGGCGTGCCTAAAACTGTCATAAATGACAAAGTGGAATTTGTAGGAGCCATGCCTGAGGATATATTCTTAGAATACGTGTTGCTGGCCGCTCATAGCCAATGATATGGTGCTATTTTGACATCAGAATTCATAAAACTCATATTCCTGTACAGTGGCTCCTTCGCTGAGCGGGTCATACGAAACCTCATAAACGATCCAAGCTTCTGCAAATCCTGCGGGCTCCTATGTGACTCCTGCAAGTACGGCGTCTACAGCCATATTCAAAATATCCGCGCCGCCTTCGAACTTCCAAACCCAGCTAAGCTTCCAGCATTCATAGAGAAACCCGAGGATTACTTGCCGCTAAAAATTCCCCGGGCGGATATCTGCATAGCTTCAGGGCTCCATAAGGATATACTTCTCGAACTGCCCATTCACCTCAACGCCTATGGAGTAAAAGGCTTAATAGTGCCAATTGAAGACTTCAACGAGGTTCCAGCTGGCTTGAGAAGACAGGTGGAGGAACGCTGCGCCGAACTGGGTTTGGAATGCGCCTTTCCAAAACCCTTCTGCAGTTTGAAGCCTTCAACGGACAAGCCGCTAACATCAAGGCTTGTGCTTGAGCTAGGCATCGGCCGCCCAGAGCTTGAAATAATAGTCTCTGAAAGAGGCGGTGTCGAGTTTATAGAGTCTGCAACGGTTAGGCGTAGCGCTCCATGCGGCTCCACATGGTATGTGGCTAGAAAACTGCGCAGTGTGGAAACTCGAAGGGAAATGCTTTATGACGCCATAGCGAAGGCGCATCACAGCTATCCATGTACAGCCACTATGAGCGTCGATCCCGAGGTCAAAGAACCCATACTGCACATCGGGGGCTACATAATAAGAGAGGCCGTTGAAGAAGCCCTGAAAAGGAGGCGGGGATCATAAAGACCTTACTGTTGAAGCTTAGCTATAAGCTCCATAACCCTTCTTTTTATCTCATCCCTTACTTTCCTAGCATCCTTTAAGGGCATTTTTGCGGGGTCCGGAAGGTTCCACTGCTCCACATTTTTGGCATAAACTACAGGACATGCCCCCGCGCCGTTGCTCCCACATACGATTATGACCCTTTCGGCTTTTTCCTGTAGTTCCCTCGTAACAAGCCGGGGTTTTTTGTGGCTTATGTCTACGCCCTCCTCCAGCATAAGCCTAACAGCGTTTGGATGAACTTTCTCCGCCGGCGTTAAACCAGCGCTGACGGCGCTCCACCCCTTAGGCGCATGCCTGTTAAAGTATGCTTCAGCAATTTGGCTTCTGAAACTGTTCTCCACGCATACAAAAAGCACGGTTGGCAGAAGCCTTAGCCCTCCCAGTCTAGAAGCCTCTTTTCACCCTCAATCCTCTTGAGGTCTGTTATATCCTGCGTAACCTCCATGGTTCCGAGATATTTTCCATTCTTATTCCTAACGGCGAAGTATCTAATGTGGACCAGGCGGTCTCCAGCCTTTATCCAGAACTCAGCCACATCCTTCTCACCTTTTTTGAAGGCTTCGAGGATGCGGTTAACGATGTGGATGCTTTTCTCAGGGTGGCAGAGCTGTACCTTCCTGCCAATTATGGCCTTTGTCCTGACGAATATCCGTTTTTCAGCCTTGTTAAAGTATTTAACACGGTCATCCTTATCGACGAAGGTTATGTCCACGGGAAGCGTGTTAAGAATCGCCTCAACCTCCTCGTTCGTCAGGGAGCCTGCATCAAACTTGATGCCTTCATCTTCCCGGGCTGCTGGCTTAACCGCCGCCTCTGCTTTCCTTATAAGGTGGGACGGTGTAAAACAGCAGTAGCCTATTTCGTCGAACCCTTCACGGATAACGCTCCACTCCTGATCTGTTATGGCTTTCAGGGCTATTGGGAAAAGGATGTTGTTCTCCTTATATATGTGGCTTGAAAGAGCATCAGCCAAGGCTGTTGAGAGCGGGCTAATCTGCCTCTTAAACTCCTGGAAGGGCATTTCTTCAGCTTTACCAGCAAGTGCATGGAGCTGTTTCTTTTTTTCTCGAAGTTGGTTATGCTCCATCCACATTATAGCCGGCGGCTCGGTCACGCCGTGTTTTTCAAGAACGGGGAAAAGCGCATTTTCCTCCCGCAGATAATGCTTCTCAGCATCTAATAGGTCGCTGGCTATATGCTTGATCTGAAGAATTTCCTCACGTGCATTTTCACGGCTTTCAGCAGCCTGTACCCTAGCAGCGGAGGCCTTAAGCTTCTCTGAAAGTTCCATGAGGATCTTATGTTCCTCGATAAGAATACTCAGGGGGCTCTCGACCGGTGCCTCTACCTGCTGCTTTGCCAGCTGCTCCCTGAAAATTGCCAGGTGAAGATCGCATAACCTTTGAAGCTGCTCTCGGGAGACACCTTCCTTCTCCACAAGCTCCTGTTCAATCTTGGCGATTTCCTCAGGGGTTACGCCCTCAAGAACCCTTCTGAACCTCTCCTTAACTTCCTCTAATGGAACACCCATATGCAGCTGCCTTAGAACCTCCCTCAAAATATTCTTTCTTTCCTCTACTGAAATTCCACCCATGTCTGGTTAACCTCCTTTAATTTTTTCAGAAAGCATTTCGCCCAGTTCAGCAATCCTCCTTTTAGCTTCTTCCCTTGGAGGCCCATTCACCTCCAACGCGCCGACAACTTCAATGCCATGCTGGCCTAAAACCTCCTGGATATGTTTTATGGCTGCAGCTCCCCATCCATAAGAGCTCAGTAGCACGGCGAACTTTGCTGGTGGACGAAGAACCTTCACGAGATATGCTGCGTAAACAGCCAATGGATGGGCTCCTCCAAGGGCTGTGGGCGCTCCAAGTACAATCGCCCGGGAGTCAACAAGGTCCTTTGCTAATTCGCCCATATCCGACGATGCTAGGTTGTGGATGGCTAGTTCTATGCCTTCAGAAGCCAGGATTTCAGCCATCTGCCATATCATGCCCTCGGTGCTTCCCCACATGCTGACGTAGGCTATTGTAGCTTTAGGCTTGGTTTCGCCGTTGGCCCACTTCCGGTATGCGTCCAATATTGGCCTTGGGTTTCTGTGGATAGGCCCGTGGCTAGGCGCAATAATTCTTAATTCTAGGGCTTTAAGTTTATCCATGGCCTTCTGCGCCATAGCCCTGAAGGGCATCATTATTTCGCCCCAGTACCTCTGAGCGTGGATAAGCAGGTCCTCAACCTCGTCGCTGTAAACCCCCATGGCTAGGTGGCTGCCGAAGAAGTCGCATGGAAAAAGAACGCCGTCCTCCTCGAGGTATGTGAACATTGTTTCTGGCCAATGAAGCATAGGTGCCTCAATAAAACGCAGGGTTTTACCGCCGAGGCTGAGGGTTTCACCGTCCACAACGGTTTTTATCCGCTCTTGGGGGACGCCGTAAAAGGTCTGGGCTAGTTTTGCCCCCCTGCCTGTGGTTATTAGCGTTGCATCCGATGCAACTTTCATAATATGTGGTATGGCGCCCGCGTGATCTGGTTCAGCATGGTTCATGATCACATAGCTTATGCTTCCGGGATCCGTAAGCGCGCGGATTTTAGCCTCCAGATCTCCCTCGAAACCAGGGTTCACGGTGTCAATAAGCGCCTTGGAACCCTCCCCCATAACCAGGTAGGCATTGTATGATGTGCCCTTCGGCAGAGAGATCAAGGCGTCGAAAAGCCTTCTGTTCCAATCCCTTACGCCAACCCAATACACGCCTTCAGCTATCTTAACAATATTTCTTCCCTTCATTTCAACAACCAATATTACAATTGTAATAAAGTATATTTATACCTTACTAAAATAATGCATTGCAGGTATATCCTGATGTTGCCCTGTGAAGTTGCCGTTAAAATCCTAATCCCGCCTGTGAGGGCTTCCATAGCTAAGGAGCTAGTAACTCGCCATGGCTTCAAGGAGGCTGATGCTGCAAGGTTATTAGGCGTAAGTCAGCCCGCAGTAAGCCTCTACATACGAAGAATGCGTGGAAAAGCCATCAACCTTGAAGGAGACATGGAAATTCAAGAGTTGATAGCTGATTTTGCAGCTGATCTTGCTGGGAAAGGGCTTTCACAAAGAGACTACATCCTGAGATTCTGCATGATATGTAGAAAAGCGAGAGCCAAGAAGCTCTTGTGTAAAATGCATAAGAACCTTGATCCCTCGTTTGATGTTGAGAAATGTGAATTCTGCGGCGGTGAAACTTGTCCATAAGCCCAAAACTAAGTGGAAGTTAATCAGCCAGGTATCTTATGATCTTCTCGTATAGGTCCTTATCCCTTAGGTCCTCGTAGCCCCTGTAAATGCTCGGATTATCATTCACCTCAACCACTAAGTATTGGCCGTTAATCTCCTTAATGTCCACACCGTAAAGCCCATTTCCAATAATACTGCAGGCTTTTAGAGCTGTTTCCTTAAGCTTCTCAGGCGCGTTATCTCTCTTAAGGGCTACGGTTCTACCCCATATGAAGCTAGGTTTACCGCGGCGTTTAACACCGTGCTTCCATTTGCCCTTTGGCATCATGTACTTGCAGACATAAAGCACCTCGCCGTTGAGCACACCGACCCTCCAGTCAAAGCGGGAGGGCATAAACTTCTGAACCACTATGAAGTCTGATCTTCTGAAGAATTTCTTCGCAACCTCGCGGAAGCTCGATTCACAGGAAACCTTCTCCACATACCTGGAAAAGCTTGTGTAAGGAGCCTTTATCACCACGGGTTTTCCGAGTTGCTCAAAGATCTGCGAGATCTGCCTATGATGAAATTCCTCCTTATTCAGAAAGACTGTGGGTATAGAGGGAACGCCGTAGCGCTCGAAAAGCCTATACTGGTGGATCTTGTTTGCGCAGATCCTTATGGATTCAGGGTCGTCAATAACCTTCAAGCCTAACTCCCAAGCAGTCTTGGAAACCACGTAGGAGGTGTAAAGCGGGTCCGTTGTTGCCCTAATAAATACGGCGTCATACTCTGGGATTTCAGAAATGGCATCTCTAAATAGGAATTCGAATGCATGTCCCATTTTCTCAGCTGTCTGCTTAAAACAGTAGAGCGCTTCAGCCTCTCTGGTATGGGAGAAATTATACTTCTCAACATAGCAGGCTATACGCGTCAATCAAAACCGCCTTCCCGAGAAAGCCTCCCAACCTCACAGGAGATCTTTCCTATGTCCTGCATAGAAATTTCATCCAAGCTCAAATGCTGAAGTCCGCACAGGTAGGCTTCTCCATTAGCATGCTGGATATGTAGCTTGCATAATGGTATTTTAAAGGTTTCGTAAACCTTTTCAGAAATTTTTTCAACATGCCCGTCGCCTGTCCCGCATTTTCCGAAAAAGGATTTGTATGTGGCTATTGTCCCCATCAGTGGCTGGGCGCAAACAGCATACTTGTAATTCATGCTTAGGCTTTTAACTGCTCTATAAAGGGCGCTGCGGTTGTTAGCTATCCTAAACCCATTTGAGGAGAAAGGATTAACAGCGAACACGATTACTGGAAAGTCAAACTCTGAGGTTATATGTTTCACAGAACCCGTAACGATATGGGGCGACACCATCACGCCTGCCTTCATGGCCCTGAGCAGAAACACCGGAACCCTGTAGGCGTCTATTATGTCTCTCGTTGCCGGAATCACCTTGTCGCCGAGAACCTCAGCATAAAGCGAAACATAATAGCCTGTCTTCATATACCTATAATCGTTGTTTATGTTTAGAATGAAGTCCCTAACTGATGATTTGATGAATCTTGACGGTTCCGTCGATGGAACGTCGGCCTCAAGGTCGATGTTTGAGACGACCAGCACCCATTAGACACCGTATATATCGATTCGGGGATACATTGGTTAAGTATTTAAGATTAACTGTTTCTAAATCAATCTTCATGAATGAGGCGCCCAGGTGATAATATAAGCTTATATTTCAGCAACTTTAGATCTCGTTAAAAGAGAGGATGTAAATACGTACAGAACCTTAGAGGTTCTGGGTCCGGAACACGAGTTTTCAATAGTGGGTGAAGACCTTAAACCTCTTCCCATAGCTGATAAAGTCATCAAGGATTTCTATGGCAGGGTAGTCAACTTCGTAGAGCAGGGCACGTTCACCTTCGGCAAGGAAATGCAGCTTCATGTTCTGGAGTTTAAGCCTAACAGCCCCTTCAAGTCCCCGAGAAACTTCGAGGAAACCATGCAGCCGGCTGTTCTAAAAGTGCTTAACTTCCTGGAGAAGCGTTATGGAGCTTGCCTACTTGGCACGGGAATGCATCCCCTGCTTAGGCTTGAGGAGACAAGCGTCTGGCCTCATCGTCATAGGGAGATATATCAAGCCTATGGTGAAATCTTCAACCTTAAGCAGCATGGATGGCTTAACATACAGAGCTTCCAGCTTAACCTTCCATACTTCAGCGAAGAAAAAGCTATACAATTGCATAATCTGCTCACGAATGTTTGCGCGTATATCC
>JAWCTJ010000049.1:0-10611 GCA_038868255.1 Bathyarchaeia archaeon | reverse complement strand
AGGGCGGATCCCCTTGTAAAATCAACATAGACGCCCCCGCTGAATATTTCCCATAGAAGCCTAAATTATGCATTAGCTCTATAAAGGGGTAAGCGGGCTCTATAGTTTAGAGATGTAAATTGCCGGGTGGAGGAATAATTTGTGAAAGTTGTTTCTCGAAGCAAAGTTGTGTACAGTTTCAGTTCTAAAAACAGCCCTGTAGAGCATGTTAAGCCCGGAGAACCCGTAATGATCGAGACGGAGGATGCCTTAGGAGGGCAGATCAGAAGCGAAAATGATCTTCTGGAGAAAATAGACTGGTCCAGGGTGAATGGGGCAACAGGACCCTTATTCATCGAGGGCGCTGAAGCCGGAGACACCCTTATCGTGGACATATTAGATGTGAAAACAGCAGATCAAGGAGTCATGGTGGTTGTTCCCAAAAATGGAGTGCTCAGCTCAAAAAACTTCAAGGCAAGCGTAAAAATCGTGAAGATAAAGGATGGCTTCGCAATATTTGATCAGAAAGTCCGTGTTAAAACTAGGCCGATGATAGGAACCATAGGTGTTAGCCCTGAATCGGGCGATATGCCAACCGGGTCTTTAGGTAGACATGGAGGAAACATGGATGTTAAAAACTTAACCTCTGGAACAAGGCTTTACCTGCCTGTATTCACGGAGGGTGCACTTTTTGCGGCAGGTGATCTTCACGCGTTGCAGGCTGACGGGGAACTATGCGTCTCATCCGTTGAAGTCGCTGGAGAAGTGCTGCTACGCTTCAGCCTCATCAAAAATAAGACTCCAGAATGGCCCATCCTGGAAACCTGTGACGCCTTTGAGATACTTGCATGCGGCGAAACCCTAAATGAAGCCGCGGCTTTAGCTGCAGAATCAGCTGTTAACGCGCTTATGCGTGAACATGAATGGAGCTTTGAAGAAGCCTACATGTTCGGAAGCCTCGCTGTGGATCTGGAAATTAACCAGGCAGTAGACCCTAAAAAGGGCGTCAGGGCAGTCATACCTAAGGAATACCTGACCATAAACAGCCTCATTAAGTGATGCGGCTGCTTTTACCCTAAATTTTTTCACGCTAAATCTGCATTGACCACAATTTTTATATTAAAACAGCAGTAATCTTCGCTTTTATGTAATAATAGAAAATGGAAGGATAGTTCATGGAGAAAAAGGAAGTTTTCGTTAGGAAAGCTTCAGGGCTTGTGAGGAACATATCCGCCTGGGACGCCATGGTGCTGAACATAATGGTGATGGCGCCTACAGCAATATTCGTTTACGGTGTTTGGGCATCAGCCATATATCCCGGCGCAGACCTCCCCCTGACTGCTTTATTGGCTATTCCATTAAGCATAATAGTTGGGCTTTTCTACGCCGTATACTCAGCGGCAATGCCTCGATCAGGCGGAGACTACATCTGGATAAGCAGAACCCTCCATCCCGCTATAGGCTTCATGTGCAACTTCTTCCTCTTCATGGTGCTGCTCAGCGTTGCCGGCTCCTATGTCCCATGGTTCACCCAGTGGGCATTAGCCCCCATACTTGAGGCTTTAGGATACACGGAACTAGCGTCCTTCGCAGCATCCACAGAGTTCACCTTCATCTTCGCTGTAATATACTACCTGATATGCGCGGCAATCATATCTAGAGGGGCAAAAGCCTCAACCATAGCGCTTTGGATCTTCTTCATCCTGGTGCTCGTGGGATTCTTGGTTTATGTAGCAACTCTGCTTTCACTGGGACCGGAAAGTTTTGCAGCCAACTTCTCAGCTCAATCAGGAATGAACTATCAGGCGGTGATAGAAACTGCGAAAGAGGCAGGCTATCCGGGAAAATTCCTTATAGACGCTACATTGCTGGGGCTGGCCTTCACATACATAAACTTCCTAGGATTCAACTCCACCATCTACGTGGCTGGCGAGATTAAGGATGTGCAGAAATCCCAGTTCATCGCCATAATAGGCGCAGTCATAATCTTCGGCCTAATATCGTGGCTGGGCTATTATGCCACATATGCGGGGATGGGCGGCATCTTTGTAGGAGCAATCTCATACCTGGCGGAGACAGGGCATCCGGCGTACATCCTGCCCTTCGCTGAACCCTTCTTCCCATTCCTGTTCCGCTACGCAACCAGCACGGCTGTTTACTGCTTCTACCTATTCACGTGGTCAATGATGATACTGGCGGCAATCCTAACCTACATAATGCTAACGGTCCGCTTTGTTTTCGCATGGTCCTTCGACAGAGTCTTACCAACAGCCCTATCAAAGGTGGATCGACGCTACAATTCGCCATATATGGCGCTGATCTTCGTCACGATAATCGCGATAATTCTCCAGGCAGCGTGGCTGTGGACGCCGCTTCTAAGCTACTTCGCCTACATCGTTTTCGGATGGATGATACTGCAAATAATCGCCTCAATCTCAGCCATAGTGTTTCCATACAGGCGAAAGGACATCTACGAGAAGGCTCCGGCAATCGTCAGGAAGAAGATAGGTCCAATCCCAGTGCTCACGCTTTTAGCAGTTCTCTCAATAATCATCGCAGCTTGGCTGGGATACGCAAGCCTGTCGCCGACCATGGTTGGAACCATTGACCCCATAATACTGGCATTCACCTTCGGCCTCTACGCCCTTGGGCTAGTCATATACTTTATATCTTCGATGTATCACAAGAAGACGGGAATACCCTTGGAGCTCTCCTTTAAGGAAATACCTCCAGAATAATATGCAAAATGGTGTAAGCCGACATGGCGAAAATGCGCATATACTTCACCACTGACATACATGGGTCAGAAGTGTGCTTCAAAAAATTCATCAACGCCGCATCATTCTACAAAGCTGACGTCATAATCCTCGGAGGAGACATCACCGGCAAGGCAATTATACCAATAACTGAAAAAGCCGACGGCACATTCCAATGTAGATTCCTAGGCGAGAACATAACCGTAAACAAGGGGAAACCCCTAGAGGATTTAAGCCAGAAAATAAGGAATGTGGGATTCTACCCCTACATCACAAGCCCAGCGGAGGTTGAGCAACTATTCAGCAACGAGAAGAAAATGAGCGAGCTATTCGCGGATTTATCCGTAAAGGAGCTTAGAAGATGGCTGGAGTTCGCTGAAAAACGCTTGAAGGGAACAAAAACAAAATGCTTCATCTCGCCAGGCAATGATGACATTCAAATCATAGATCAAATTTTGAACAGCTTCGAATGCATAATCAACCCAAACGAAAAAGTCGTCGCAATAGACGATGAAATTGAAATGCTAAGCTTAGGATATTCCAACATCACCCCGTGGAAATGCCCCCGAGATATACCGGATGATGAGCTGTACAGGAAAATAGACCAGCTGGCTTCAGCAATCAAAAAGCCTGATAAGGCCATATTCAACATTCATACACCCCCATATGATTCAGGAATAGACCTTGCGCCGGAGCTTGATGCAAACATGAGGCCGAAGCTTGAACCCGGAGGCAGGGTTAAAATGGCTCCTGTGGGAAGTAAAGCCGTGAAGGACGCGATAATCAAGCATCAGCCCCTTCTAGGGCTACATGGGCACATTCATGAATCTAAAGGATTCGCTAAGATAGGCCGCACCCTGTGCTTGAATCCTGGAAGCGAGTACCAAGAGGGAATCTTGCGAGGAGCCCTAATACAGCTGTCCGATGGAAAAATCAAGGATTTCCTGTTCGTGGCAGGTTAAAGATGCATTCAAGGGCCTAACGCATAATTTCCTCAACAGGCCTCCACCATTTTTTGTTTGTTCCCGTTTTTTCCCTTTTCTTCCAGTTCTTGGTTTTAGGCTCCCCATCTATGAAGTTTATAAGCAATTCTAATTTCCCACGTAAATCTTCAAAATCCGCCTTTGATAAAAGTCCATCTTCAAGATATTTTCCCATATAAAATCTAACCTTATCAAGGTTCATTTTCGCGTCGTACCAGAATCCCCAGTCATCAGCAAGAATTTCCGCAATATACTTGGCGTTGATTGTTTCCTTCTGATCCTCACATCCGATATTATGCGCTCTAAGCAGTACAACAATATCCTTAATGTCCTTCTCATTTATTTCATGTATCTGAAGCTTTTCCATTAGAAGATCCGCCAGTGGAATCGTTGGGAAATCCAGCTTCAGCCTACCTTTATCAGGGCTTGAGCCGAAGTCAATGTCATGGCTAAACTTCAGCTTGTCAAAGAAAATGTCAACGTGGTAAAGCCCCTCAGGATGAAAGTAGAGAAGCCTCTCTTTGCCATGCATCAGCATAAACTGCTCTGAATACTTAAAGCCGAAAACGTCTTCCATAAGCATTCTAACTTTATTACGCTCTTTACCATAGCCTATAAGGTCTATGTCCGTGAAAACCCTGTCCTCTGAACCCAGCCTCTTCAGTTTCCTGTGAAGTTCGCTGAACTCTCCACAGTGGATCCTTACAGCTAAGGCGCCAAGCACCCTCAAATTAACCTTTAATTTTGCGCCTTCCTCAACTATCTTAAGGGCGTCCTCAATTATCTTTTGATCTGAAGTTTTCCAGGAAGCCTCCATAGCGGGACATCCCAAGGTCTACCCTGCCTCAGAGGATTGTTGCATCAGCATTTATAAACGTTAGCAGCGTTTAGAAGAATTAAAAGGCTTCACTGGCAAAATCGAGTTGGTGATAACTATGGAACGTTTCCGAACACCTTTTGTTCTAGGCATCTTTGTTGTAGTGCTCTCCTGGTTTACCTTCACCCTTTACCAGTTTGCAAAGGGGATAACCGGCCAAATAGTATACTTCACAGATGTGCCGGGATCTGTGGGACTGGGCTTCAGGACGGCTGCTGGATTAATGGCGCTTATAATGATTCTATTCATCCTTTTCGGAAGAGAATTATCAGGCTCTGAAACCCTTATTTCATTAAGGTGGATTATCCTTTTTGAGGCAATATACTGGATGACTCTGCTTCCTTCAGCAATTTGGGGTTTATGCTTCAAAGGAGGCTTCGGATACACTCGGGAAGTCATAATTGCTTCAACAGGCTTACCGTGCCTTCTAGAATCAACAGTGTTACCTGCATTTCTTCTTTTGCTGTTCGCCAAATTAAAACCCGACAAGCCATACATTGAAAAAGCCAGATGGGCATTTATCGCTGGAACACTATACATATTCATTTTCTGGTTCAATTACACCATGCAGTGGATTGCTGAACTCCTCAGAACTGGAACAGGATTCATACTGAATTATCCCGTCAACACATTCGCCTTAACCCTGACGGCTATAGGCTTACTCCTGATCACCCTTTACACCGCAATTTACACTCGAAAATTCATGGAAAACCCAAACAAGACAGGCCTAAAGCAGCTAGGCGTCATAATCACAGCCTTCGGCCTTTACTTCGACATCAACCTTCTATTATGGCTCTTCTATGGCAGTCCTGGAGGATGGAACCTTTGGCATACATTCTTTATACACCACAACATGGACCTGTGGATGGCGACCTTGCCGCTTGCAGGCTTACCATTACTCTTATGTACAGCTCAGCCTCACTATTCAAACTCTTCATGAAAGCTCTCCTCCGCCTATACGGTTCTTGATAAAGTGGTTTTAGTGAAAGCATAATAATAATTTCTGAATAGAATGTTTGCAGTTGGAGTGTACAGGTCATGCCCGTGGACATGATTGCAGAAGCTATTAAAATCGTGGAGGAGGCGAAGCGCAGAGACTTAATCCTTCGAATCATGGGCGCCGTGGCTATTAGAATTAAGTGTTCAAACTACGCGCAGCTTTTCAACAGTTTACAGAGGCAACTGACGGATATTGACTTTATGGCATATAGTAAGCATGGATCTAAAATATGCTCGCTTTTGAGGGAGTTGGGCTATGAACTTAAAAGGGACATGCTTATTCACGAGGGACGATTCTTCTTTTACGAGCCGAACTCAGGGATGAAAGTGGATGTTTTCTTGGATAAACTTAGAATGAGCCACACCATAAACTTCAAGGATAGGCTTGAACTAGATTATCCAACTATTCCTTTAGCGGACCTTGTCTTGGAAAAGCTTCAGATAGCAAAGATAACGGAGAAGGATTTGAAGGACTTAGCAGTGCTCCTTAGAACTTACGATTTAGGCGATGATGACAGGGCTATAAATGGCGGCTACATCGCTAAACTATTGGCTGAGGACTGGGGCTTCTACTACACCGTAATGGGTAACTTGGAAACTTTAAGAAATTTCCTCCTCCGCGTGAACATTCCTGAAGAGGATAAAAGCAACATTCTAGACAAAATATCAAAGCTTTCCCTTGCAATTGAACATGAACCTAAAACTCTAAAGTGGCGTTTACGTTCGAAAGTGGGCACTAAGGTTAAGTGGTACACTGACGTGGAAGAGGCTGAAAGGTAGTAAACGCATAACACCACAATTTTTAAAAACTTTAACATTCAAAAACAGTCCATTCGCTTAAGGATAGGGAAGCATGGATGGGTGAAAGTCAAGCTCCATTTGTAAGAAGGGCAAGCGGGCTGGTCAGGGTTGCCACAAGTCCAAGGGTTTTCATGTTCAACATTTTCTGGACGGCGTTCGGCTTCGTCTTAACATATGTATTCTTCTGGGGAGCCATAACATCGCCTGGAGCTGACCTATCTGTTGGAGCGCTTTTAACCACAATATTTGTGCTGCCTCAAGTAACCCTATATGCACTCTTTGCGGCTCTGATGCCTAGATCTGGAGGCGACTACCATTATGTGGGCAGATCCCTTCATCCAAGCTTAGGCTTCATGGTGAGCTTCGCCTGGGTTGTTTGGCTATCCTTCTGGGCTGCCTGGGGGGCTTACGCCTTCACAAGCTATGGTCTTGCTCCAATCGTTTCAACATGGGGCGCTGTCACGCAGAATCAAGCGCTTATTGATTTGGGAGTGCTTTTACAGTCTACATGGGCAGCTTGGGCAATAGCGGCTGTTGTGCTTCTTGTTTCGCTGCTGCTTTCAATTGTAGGCACTGAAACCTTTTTCAAACTTCAAAACGTGGCCTTCACTCTTCTACTTATAGGGCTAGCCATATTCATCGGGCTTATGCTCTTCAACGATAATGCAGCATTTATAAGTCGCTTCAACGCTGCCTCCGGATGGCTTACAGGCGAAGCCAACAGCTACAATAGCTTAATAGAAACTGCTAGAAGCCTCGGTGCAAACTTAAATCCCGATTTCAATTGGCGCTCTCTCCTGCTGCTTATTCCACTATTCTACACGTATATGCCATACTGCATAGGCTCAACCTTCATGGCCGGCGAGATAAAGGACGTTAAGAAATCGCAACTCCTCGGAGGCCCCCTTGCAACAATAGTTCTTGGACTTTGGTCTGCAGTTTTAGCATACCTATTCATAAGAACCATCGGCATCCAATTCTGGTATGCTATTGGCCACCTCTGGTGGACTGGAGAATACAGCCTAGCTATTCCGCCATACTTCCCGTCATTCGTCGGCTTGCTCACGGACCAAGTGATACTTTATGCGTTGATGAGCATTGGATATCTGATATGGGGAGTATGGTTCGTTCCACAGAACATCATGCTCAACAGCAGGATAATGCTGGCATGGTCCTTTGACAGGATCGCTCCAGAGAAACTTTCATACGTGAGTGAGAGGTTCCGCACCCCAGTGATAAACGCGATTTTAATCTTCGCACTTGCTCAGATCTTCTTGGCATTATACTGTACAGTGCAATGGTTAACTATGGTTTCAAGCATCTTCGCACTGGCAATCATAGCGGTGATCGTGGGAATAGCTGGAATAATCTTCCCATACAGGCGACAGAGAATCTTCGAACAATCCACAGTAAAATGGAGAATCCTTGGAATCCCCATGTTCTCAATTATAGCGCTGCTGGATGTAGCCGTAGGGCTGTTTGTAAGCTACTTCTACCTTACAGAGGACACTCTGCTTGCAAATGCGCCTGAATCCCTAATAATGATTGCACTAATATTCCTGATAGGCTTCATAATATTTTGGATATCAAAAATCTATAGAGCTAAGCGAGGAATAGACATAGAACTAGCCTTCAAAGAAATCCCGCCAGAGTAGACAAAACCTTCAACTCCCTCGCTTTTTACACCTGAATTTTCCCATTAAAGCGCATTGTTGGATATTTTCCCCCTTTTTCTATAAATTACGGCAAAAACTATGATAGCTAACACTATTGGAACTACTGCCAAAAAGAACGTAGCTTTTAGGCTTGCCCAGTTAATAGAGTCTTCAGGCAGAGTTTCTCTGTCGGAAATTCCTGGAATTGCAATGGGGTTCATCAGCGGATAGCGATCCGTGTTATCCCAACCGACCATGTAAGGCTTGTCGCCAACTCCGTCACCATCCGCGTCTGTGCCGTTGTAGTCACTCCAGTAGTTACCTGCTTTGCCATCATCCCAAATGCTTTTGGAAATTTGAAGAGGTATGGGCCAAGGTGTGAAGCCTATGTCATCCCACTGTTTTGTGTTGTTTATAAAATTGTTATGGTGAATAATGTTGACTCCGCAGTATTCGGTGTAGATGCCTCTTTGGTTGCCGGCTATGTGGTTCCATGTTATCCTGTTATTGGTGGAGTCAGCCATATATACGCCTGTGGCAGTGTTCGCAGTTATGTAGTTTCCATGAATAATGTTATCATATGAGCCCCAGCGCAGGTGAATACCGTTTTCATTTTCAGTGATTATATTTCCACTTATCGTGTTGTTAGATGACGAGTCAAGGTTGACGCCGAAGAGGCATTTTGAGATCCTATTGTTTATGATTGTTGAGTTTGTAGTTGAGCCCAAGAATACGCCTTCTACGTTTCCGCCTAGATCAAGGTTCTTAACGGTTATGCCTGTGCAGCCGATTAGTGCCACATAGCAGGCGCCTGCAGGCACGGTTTTGCCGTGCTGATTAACCCAATAAATGATTGGTTTACCGTTCACCATGTTTGAGGTATCTACGTCAACATTGAATATGGAAGTGGCAAAGCTGCGCTCCCGCTGTATGTTGAAGGCGCGAAAGCCGTAGGTGTTGTTATTCATCAAATTATTCCTCGCTATGCTTCCTGAACCTAAGCCTAAGCCCAGACCATATACATTAAATGATACGTTGTTTCCGATGACTTCTGTTCTGAGGAAATCTTTAATATGCATGCCGAAACTGTTGTTTGTTACTTCGTTATTTGAAATAACATTATCAAAGCCTGGGTTGACGCTGTAAATTTCCATCCCAACAGAATTGTTCCTTATGCAGTTTTCACATATCCTATTACGGGAGGAGGTTCCCGTCATTTCTATTCCGATGAAATTGCCAACTATATTGTTCCGGATTATTTTGCAGTTTACAGCGTTTATGAGCAGAATTCCACATCTGCCCAGGGCTCCTTTGATTGTCAGATTCTTCACTGTGACATTACTTCTGTCGCGTATATCTACCCCAACGCCTAGATCACCGTTGACCCGTAGCACATGACCTGCTCCATCAAGAACCAGGTTGTCCCTCTCAACAACAATCGAACCGCTTAAGTCACCTGTAAACGTGTAAACGTCCCCTAGGCGCTGAATCTTATCTGTTCCCTCAATACGCCCATCAGCCCTAATATAAATCGACCCGCTCGCCGCTACCATTTCCATTTCTAAAAGAGAAACCAAAACGGAACAAAGAAGCAGCATAAGAATAAATCCTAAGGCGATTTTTCCCATTTTAAACACAAATGCCATTTTCACGCAATTCGATATTTATTAGTTACCTGATTTTCTAGTATGCTGTTGGGGCTGGTCCATGGGAGGCAGGGATCAGTTTGCATAGGTGAGCTTTGAATCCATGGAGGGATAGTTGAAAATGGTGGAATGATCAAGCCAATAGGGCTTGTATGTGTTGGCTATACCTAAACTATAAAGTTGGATTCGTATTCTGTCGGATCTGTTACGCCTGCTTCAATAAATGCTCTTTTTCGGTTTATGCAGGATTCGCATTTTCCACAGTGCTTTGAGCCATTAAGGTAACATGACCAGGTAAGCTGATAAGGCACGTTGAGCTCCAAGCCTATTCTAATTACTTCGGACTTCGGAATTTGGCTAAATGGGGCTTCAATAATTAATTCTCTGCCGGTTCCGATGGTGGCAGCCTTCTCAAAGGCTTTGTAAAATTCTATTCGGCAGTCCGGGTAAAATGGCATGTCTGAGCCTTGTGCTCCATAAAAAATTCTGTTTGCATTTATCGATACGGCATACGCAACCGCCACTGAGAGGAAGATGGCATTTCTGAAGGGCACGATTAGAAGGGGATTAAACTCCGCTGTCACAGGTATGTGTTCATCGCAGAGTGAGGTTACTCCTGCAAAGATCTCCCTAAGCGTTGAGAGATCCACAATTTTAATTGGTACTTCTAATTGTTCCGCTATTTTAGTGGCATGCTCAACCTCGCGTGTTGCTATTTGACCATACTTAAAAGTGATTGCGTGAACTTGATATCCCTGTTTTTTAGCCCAATAAGCCACAGTTGCAGAATCAATTCCTCCACTAAGCACTACAACGCATTTCTCCAATTTCACCACCATCTAAACCTATTTTCAATCAGCCTGAACAGTGTTGCTCCAATTAAGCAAATTATCTGTTCGCTAATGAATAAGTAGG